>NZ_JACJOK010000036.1:0-88360 GCF_014695505.1 Trichocoleus sp. FACHB-90 | reverse complement strand
TGCTACTCCAAGTCTGTTGAGATGTTGAAGTGTTCGCTTCGCTTGCTGCTGCACTATTTGAAGTATCGAACAGTTCCTCTGCCTGGTTAAATCATTACTTTTTCAGCAACGCCAAATATTTTAGTAGGCATTCAGAACGGAGGTGGCATTCGCAACGATCGCCGTTTCTTGCCCGGTGATACAATCTCAGAGTTTGACACTTTCGATGTTCTGCCCTTCTCGAATTTTGTCTCAGTAATTACAGACATCACAGCGTCAGAACTGCTGGAAATCTTAGAAAGATCCGTTTCTGGGCAAACTGCACCCGATGTGGGTGGTGGCGGTCAATTCCTCCAGCTATCCGGGTTAGAGGTGGTTTATGATGTCACCAGCCCTGCTCAGGTAGTGACTGCGGATGGTATCATTACTACTCCCGGCTCGCGCATTCAGAGTATCTTCCTCGATCCTGACAATGACCGGACGGGACAATTCCTCTATGATGTGGCTCAGGGTGGCTTCCTGCTAGACTCTGACCAAGGACTCTTCGATTTGGCAACAATTAACTTTACCGCCAACGGTGGGGATAACTTCGCAACTTTGGCGAATATTCCTCAAAATCGCAAGTTCACCCTCTCAGGTGTTACCTACCAGCAAGCTCTGGAACAGTATATCCGCGAAAATCTGGGAGGCACAATTGATGAGAGCGATATTAACAGCGGTGAAGGCATTCGTGTCCGCGATGTCTCATCCTTGGTTGCTCCTGCAACTGGGGGTCAGGTAGTTGTACCTGGTGATGGCAATGGTGTTTCCGTGCCAGAACCGACTACGCTACTAGGTTTAGTGGCAGTTGGTCTAGGGCTTACTCGCCTGAAGCGTCGTAGGGCTAACTAAGTCACAATGCCTTTCACCCCCTTCTCCCATAATGGGAGAAGGGGAGCCAGAAGAACATTTTAGAGTTTTCTTTTTACCTTCTTCCGGCAACAGTCGAGGGCTTAGAGGCGAGAAACCCCACTAAAATAAGGGAGAGGATAGGTAGCGCGATCGCGCTACCTATCCTCTAAGTCTTAAATCCGTGCCATTCCTCTTCAGAGTGACGGTGCAAAGTGTCAGCTTTCAGCTACCATTTTGCAGGAAGTTTACTGCACTATTCATGATTACTGTTGCATTGCCCAAAGGCGCACTCTTATCTGATAGCATTCGACTGCTGCAAGCTGTCGGACTCGATTTTAGCGCCTTTCAAGATTCTGCCAACCGCCAACTCCAGATCGAAGATCCCACAGGTACAGCTAAAGCACTACTGGTACGGGCGCAAGATGTCCCCGTTTACGTTGAATATGGGCAAGCGCATTTGGGAATAGTCGGCTATGACGTGCTGCGGGAAAAAAATCCCCTGGTAGCTAATTTAGCCGATCTTCAGTTTGGAGGCTGTCGGATGTCTGTGGCAGTACGCACCGAAAGTCCATACCGTTCTGTGCTGGAATTGCCGCCTCATGGTAGAGTCGCATCTAAGTATGTTCACTGCGCCCACGAATACTTTGATAGCTTAGATTTACCTGTGGAAATCGTGCCTTTGTATGGTTCAGTGGAATTAGGGCCGATTACGGGAATGTCCGAGGCGATTGTCGATTTGGTTTCCACAGGTCGCACTCTACGAGAAAACGGCTTAGTAGAAATTGATACACTATTTGAGAGTACGGCGCGGCTGATTGCCCATCCTCTCTCATATCGTCTGAACGGTGGCGATATTCATAAATGGGTGGAACAGTTGCGAAGCGCAACCTTGAATTGTTAGGAGTAGGCAACTAGATGGAAGAAACTATTAGAATTCGCGCAGTTGACAAAAGTGATTGGAGTTCAGTTGTCGAAGGTTTTGACATCGAGACGATTCAGGATGTACTAGAGGTAGTTGGTGCTGATGGGCAAAAAATAGGACTCCTCTGCGAAGCCGAAGACGGCAATTCGTACATCAACGGACAACCAGAAACTGCCTACATATCTCTCCAGGCAGCTGCCACTGCACTCCTGAAGGGGAAAGAATAAGGTTAGTCATTAGTCATTAGCGATTAGTTAAGGGCTAATGACTGAAGACTAAAGACTAAGGATCATGACTCAATCCCCGCTTGTTTCGGATAATTTGGCAAAACCGCGTCGGCGCGAAAGCGACTGGCGGCTTTTCCTACGACTAGCACCCTATGCGCGTCGCAGTCGTGGTCTACTAATAATTTCTCTCATATTGTTGCTGCCGCTATCCGTAGCAGGAGCCATTCAACCAATCATAATCGGGCAAGCAATCTCGTTGATTCGCTCCGAACAAGTTTGGCCTTTTCTCCGAGGTAAACCTTTATTAGATGGGATCAATATTCTCTCGCTTTTACTGCTGGTAACAATGGTGGTAAGGCTGGTGTTTACAGCAATCCAAGGTTACACGGTGCAGAAGGTTGGGCAGCAAATTACCGCAGAAATTCGCACCGATTTATTTAACCATGTAACCTCTTTGGCAGTGCGGTTTTTTGACCGGACACCAGTGGGGAGATTGATTACGCGCCTCACCAGCGATGTAGAAGCCTTGGGAGATGTCTTTTCTACGGGTGCTGTTGGGATTGTCAGCGATTTAGTCTCGATTTTGGTAATTGCTATCACCATGTTTGCCTTGCAATGGCAGATGGGATTGATGCTGGTGCTGTTGTTGGTACCAGTAACGGCTTTGATTATTTACTTCCAGCAGGAGTACCGCAAAGCTAATTACAAAGCTAGAGACGAACTTTCGGCGCTTAACTCGACGCTGCAAGAAAATATCGTTGGTGTGAACGTGGTGCAGTTGTTCCGGCGGGAGAAATTCAACGCCGAACTGTTTCGCACTACCAACCAGCGATACGTCCGTGAAGTTGATAAAACCATCTTTCACGACTCAGCGGTATCGGCGACACTGGAGTGGGTTGCCTTGGTAGCGATCGCGGGCGTACTCTGGTTAGGCGGCATCCTGATTATGGGGAATTCCATAAATTTTGGCACCCTATCAGCCTTTGTCCTGTATGCCCAGCGTCTATTCGATCCCTTGCGTCAATTTGCCGAAAAGTTCACCGCGCTGCAATCTGGTTTCACCGCCGTTGAGCGCATCACTGATATTCTAAGTGAGCCGATTGAAATCCGCGATTCAGAGTCGTCATTGGCAACGCTTAACGGACAACGGACAACGGACGACGGACGAAAAGGTGAAATTCGCTTTGAAAATGTCTCTTTCGCCTACAAAAACGATGAATACGTCCTCAAAAACCTAAACTTCACCATCAAGCCTGGTGAAAAAGTTGCTCTAGTTGGCCCCACAGGTGCCGGAAAAAGTTCTATTATCCGTCTGCTGTGCCGCCTTTACGACACAACCCAAGGTCGTATTTTCCTTGATGGGATAAACATCCGCGACTTACCGCAACAAGAACTGCGGGAACACATGGGCGTTATTCTTCAGGATGGTTTTCTCTTCGCTGGCGATGTCAAGAGCAATATCACGCTGGGAGACACCTATTCATTTGAGGAAGTTAAGGCAGCAGCTCAAAAAACCAATGTTGGTAGTTTCATCGAACAGCTGCCTCAAAGCTACGACACCCAACTCCGAGAACGAGGCACTAATATTTCTAGCGGACAAAAGCAGTTGTTAGCTTTCGCCCGTGCTGCTATCCGCAATCCCCGTGTCTTAGTGTTAGATGAGGCAACGGCAAGTCTTGATGTTACTACAGAAGCTTTAATTCAGGATGCTTTAGATAAGTTGCTAGAAGGACGCACAGCTATTATTATCGCTCACCGACTTTCTACTATCCGCAATGTGGATCGGATTTTGGTGTTGAAGCGCGGGCAATTGGTGGAGTCGGGCAGTCACGAAGAATTATTGCGCCAAGGCGGTCTTTATGCGAGTTTGTACAAGTTGCAAATGCTGGGAAATGATTAAGGTATAAAGAGATTTCTCCAACCTCATCTTAAAAAGGCTACCGCGTACATACAAGTGACAGACCTAACCCCCAGCCCCTTCCCTGGGAGGGAAGGGGAGCCGGAGGGAGCCTTCTAAGCTCCTTTGGGTGTTGGAGAGGGGTTTGGGGAGAGGTCTGCCGTGTATAAGCGGTAGCTTAAAAAGGGGGCTTTTTCTGGTTCCCAGTCGGAAACTGGGAAGGAGGAAGACTTATTCCTGTACGGAAATGGTGTAATTTCGCCGTTTCCCAGCGTCTATAGAACCCACCCAAATGCGATATCTACCAGCTTTCCAACCCGTATCTTCGACGCTGGCATCCTTACGGGAGCCAGTATCGTCGCCACAGCGAATAACGTCTGATTGTCCTCTGATGAGTAGAGTTGTGTCTTGTCCTCCGCTGTCTACTTGTATTTTTAGGCGGGGATAATCTTTCTGCAAGACTAAAATATGATCGGGATTTGGGGAACCATAACCGATACAAGGGTTTCGAGAGCGATCGCGATTTGCAATTGATGTCAGCGAAAAAGAGCCGCCAGTGTAACCTGTCGCAACCCTTCTGGCGTTTCTACCCTCGGCTGACATAATTAAATTATCAAAATTTGCTTCTTTCGCTAAAACGGCTGTAGCGCTTAAGACTGAGATTAAAGCTAAACTACCAATAACTTTGAATTGCTGCATTGCAGGTACCCTCCTTTTCAACCACGGATTTAATTTTCTACCCGCAGGTGAGTACGAGTACAGATAAGACTACTTATTGTTTTAATCAAGTTTATGCAATTTGTGGTTGGCACAAGTGACACCTATTCGTCTGCCACATTTACAAACTGTTTCGTCGAAAAAATGCTCAGTGAACAAGAAGGAAAAAGAAATTTTTATATCGCTTTAGTTTAGGAGGGTTTTATGCCACTGGTTATCTTGACTGTGCTAATGTTAACCGCCAGCTGGATATTTTCGCAAATTCTAGTTTTGTGGCCTTTGAGTATCTTAAATTTGGTATCTATACCTAACTGGTTGATTCTTACAACTTTGGTGCTGTTATTCGTCTGGTGCTTTGGGGAATAATATTTTTTAGCCTCTCATCCCTTTCTCTGTTTGTAGTAAGAAGGGGATGAAGGCTTAAGAATCAGTTAACTTTTAGCAGTGGCTAACTCATGCTCAACCTCGCCATCTGATACTTGGGGCAGGAGAACCTCCTGTTCCGTGTATGGTAGGGAATGGGGACTCTGGAAAGTATTTTGAGCGTCGGTTTTTTGACACGCGATCATGGTTTTGACGTGTTGGCTTTCGTCATCCCGGATGTTGACAAAAACATCATAAAGGTTGTCAACTACAGGCCGTCGAGATTCAGGTACTACACCAGTTTGAAACTCATCAAATAGGTAGAGATCGCCGTCGCGGTAGTAGTGAATTGCTACTTGTGGTGCAGGTTGCGCCTTTAGTTCGGCTTCATTCTCTTGCAAGAACGTTGCGTAGGTATGGTAGGCGTGTTCTTCCACCATTTCCATGAAGTTGTAGGCGGTGCGGGGTGAAACGATGTAGAGAGCTACAACTACCCAGTAGTAAATTAGGGCTGTGGTTCGGGCGAGCGCGCGATCGCTCCAATGCTGGTTCCCACCCAAGGATTCCATAATCAGCAGGTGGTGCAGTTCGTTCCAAGATTCGGCAAAGTGAATTTTCAGCCAGTCAGCTTTTCGCCACCATCCCATACTTTCGTAAAGGTGCAAGACTGACAAAAAGGAAAAGTAGGGGACGCGAGCCACTGTTTCTAAAACGTAGAAGCGTTGATAAGGGCGATCGCGATAGAGCGTGTTGATAACAAACACTAACACGCTAACGAGAAATCGAATCATAAAAACTCTCGCAGGAGTGATAAGGATGGCTGAAAATTCAGCCTGGAGGAAGATGTAGTGTTGTTAGCTTTCTTTCTCTTACTTTGATCGTAGCGATTCCCATGCTGAAGGGCATCGTCTGATTGAGAGAATTAGGGTGAGAATACCGAATAGTATAGTTCCGGTTGTGCTGACCTCTGTTTGGCAGCCTGTTCCTCGAACAGCTATTTGCTTGCTACTTGTAATTACTTATTAATGCAGCTCTAACGGAGGCTGAAGCGGCTGGTTCGCAAGGGACGGGCAATAATATCCAGCAATCTCCTTAGCGATCGCATTCGGTCGCGCAATCTTATCTAAATTGCAAAACAAAATCACTGTAATTTTGTCATCGATAAAGCGAGTAATGTTGCTAGCGAATCCGAGAATCGAACCATTGTGATTGACTACGCGGCGATTGCCATAATTGATCGCCCACCAACCTAAACCTGCTACATATTTCAAGGTTTCCCAATCACCGCCACGCTCTGGGTGATGGGGTGTCCACATCATATCTAGGGTGGATTGCCTCAGCAAGGTTGCATCGCAAAGCGCCCGTTCCCACTTAACCATATCTTCCACGCTAGAGAGCTGACCTCCTGCTGAATATGTGACTGAGGGACTGTAATAGGGTTTGTTAATCAGCTTACCGTTTCGCCAACGGTAGCCAGCCGCCCGATGAGACACAATATCTGCTGGATTATTCATCACAGTTGCATTCATTCCCAAAGGTGCGAAAATGCGCTCGTGCAATAAATCCGCATAAGATTGTCCAGTTACCTTTTCTAGCATCAAACCTAGTAAATAGTAGCCTGTGTTGTCATAAGCGCTAAATTCACCTGGTTGGAACTTTAGGGGTAAGCCAGTAACTAAAGCCAAGATTTCAGCTTTGGATAAATCAAGACAGGTAATTTCCCAATAGTTCTGAGCATCGGTATAGCTAGGAATCCCGGACTGGTGTGACAGAATATGCTTGATGGTAACTGGATGCCATACAGATGGTGGATTGTCGAGGTAATTCGTAATAGGTTCGTTTAGCGAAATAACCCCTTCCTCCACCAACATCATTGTGACTGTCGCAGTGAAAGTTTTACCAACAGAAGCAATTTCATAAACTGTGTGTTCGGTCGCTAGAACTGAGTGTTCAACATTCGCTAGTCCATAGCCTTTGACTAAAACAGGTTCACCCTCCCGTACAACTGCAACGGAAAGTCCTGGAATCTGATTTTGAGTCATTGTGGCGAGTATGTAGTCGTCAATCATAATTGACTATAATTTGCACATTTACGACTTACATCAAGTTTTTAAAATTGCCCTCAATTTACAAAAAAATCCACCCCGCCTTCGCTCCTTCCTGCAAGCGAGGGAGGAGGCGTGGTGTGTTTATCACGGGTAATTAACCGGACTTTAAATAACACAGTGACATAAAGGCAATTATATAATTTAACTCCTAGTTTCTGCTCAACTTTAGTAGACATCATGGCGGATTTGTACAGCCCGTTAGTCCTAAAAAATTACACTAAAAATCATCCTGCTTCCCCTTCCCTGCAAAGGAAGAAGGTTAGAGGGTTAGGTTTTACATCATTAGGCTCAACTGAGAGCCATTCTGGGTTTTATACACTTCGATGCGGGTTTGGAAGGCTTCTTTGAATTGTGGCATATGGGTGACGGTGAGAATGCAAGCGAAGTCAGGAGAGATGGCGTTAATCGCTGCAATTAAGCGATCGCATCCTTCGGCGTCTTGCGTCCCAAATCCCTCATCGACAATCAGCATTTGCAAAGCCGTTCCCGCACGTTGCGCTAACATCTTTGCTAACGCCAGACGAATTGCAAAGTTAATCCGAAACGCCTCACCCCCAGAGTAAGTTTCATAAGGACGGGTGCCACGAGCATCAGCAATTAAAATGTCTAAGGTGTCAATTAATTTTGCAGCTTTTTTAGCGGATGATCGTCCGCTACGTCCGGCTTTTTGAGTGACAAATTGGACGTGTAATTGATTACCGCTAAGTCGAGAAAGTAGAGAATTTGTCTCAGCTTCTAACTGTGGCAACACGTTCTCAATCATCAAAGTTTGGATGCCGTTTTTACCAAAAGCTTGTGCTAATTCTTGATAAACTCGATATTGCCGCTGGGTGGTTACGTGCTGATTTTTGAGTTCTGCGTGCTGAGTGCTGAGTTGTTCCAGATGTTGTTGCTGTTGTTGTAAGCTTCCTAATTGTCTTTGATGGTCATTTTGTAACAGTTGCCGCTGGTGCATCTGCTGTTCTAAATCTCGCAGTTCGCCTTTAGTATCTGGCGTTTGTTGCAATTGTTGAACAATGGCATCCATTTGAGAGGTCATTTGTTGCAAGTCTTGCGATCGCATTTCCAACGACTGCGCTAAATCTTGCGATCGCTGTCTCACCAGAGGATATTGCTGCTGTGATTGTTGAAGTTCTTGATAGCGGAATTGCCACGCCTGCGCCTGACGCAAGGCTTTTCTCAGCGTGTCATGCTGCGATCGCTCATAACCAATTTCCGCCATCTGCCGATTCAGAGCTTCTATCTGTCGGGATAAATCGGAATTAACTTGTAGCTGCTGAATTTGCGATCGCAGATGAGCAATCTTCGCTAATGATTCTGGTTGTTGTGCATCTATTTGTGCTTGTCGCCGCTGTGCTTGTTTGATTTCTGCTTGTTTAATTTCTGCCCAACGCCAACGATCTACCTCACCTCTAGCTAAGGCATGATCTTGCTCATTATATTTAAGTTGTTGCAATTGTTGGTCAAGGCGGTGCAGTTCTTCTTGTTTATCGGGAGCATAGTCGTTGGAAGAAAGCGATCGCTCAATTTGCTCTTTTTCTACTAAAATCTGTTGCAGACGAGCCTGGATTTCAGCCATAGCTGAGCGTTCTGCTGCCAGTTGTCCGCGTTGTTCCCGCAAAGCATCGTAGTTGGCAAGTTCTTGGGATATTTCCTTTAACTCACGAGTAAGCGTCTGTAACTGATACTCGCATAAAGCTATTTGCCCGTCTACATCCCAAATTTGATCTTGAACCGCTTGTTCCTGAGTTTGGGTTTTTTGCACTACCAATTGCCAGTGATGTTCATCCAGGGCGCGATCGCACAGCGGACAACTAGAATTAGGATTCTGGATCAATTGCAGCTTTTGGGCTAATTCTGTGAGTTTATTTTCCCATTCCCGCTGATTTGCTTGCAAGCGATCGCGGAAACTACGCTGATGCAATTCTTTTTCTTGCACTCGTTCCTGATAAACTCGCTTTTTGTCGAGTTGCTGAATTTGTCCCTCAACCTGCTGTAATGTTTCTTGCAGTTTGGGTTGGCGTTGTTGCTGTTTTTGCAGATCGCGAACTGACTTGCGGAGTTCTTCTAATCTGGCAGATAATCGAGCGTGGACGCGATCTAGTTCAGTTTGCACCTGTGCGCGACGTTGCACCAGAGGAGCCACTTGCACCTGTAGCTGATCGAGATGACTTAAATAAGCTCGCGCTTGCTGTAATTTTTGTAACCCGGCTTCTACTTCTTCTGTGCGGCTTAAGATTTGTTGTATATCTGCTCTAGATTGCCGCAAAGCGTCAAGCTGGCCTTGCTCTTGTCTGAGTTGTAAATTAAGCTCGTTAATTTGTTCGCTTAGCTTTTGCTGTAGTTTGCCGAGTTGTTGTTGGGCATCTTGGTAAGCTTGAGATTTAGAAGTGAGAGTTTCTTCCTGAAGTTGCAAGCCTTGAAAATTGGCGTAACCAGCTAAGATTTCGTCTTCTTTTTGGAGTAAACTTTCTAATTGCCGTTGTTGCTGTTGAGTTGCGGCGATTTCTTGCCGATAGCGATCGCAATCTTGGTTAAGATTTTGATACTGCTGCTTGACAAAACTCAGTTGTTGTTCAAAAGTTTGCCGCTGATGCTGCTGGGCAAGCAAACCTTGGACTTTCCCATTATCAATAGTTTGGGCTTGTTGCAACTCGCTCAACTGAGTTTCCACAGAGGAGAGTTGGAGAGCGATCGCATCCCGTTGTTGCAGTTTTTGGTCTATCGAGAGCAAACTCTGCTCTAACTGCTCCGCCTGCGCTTTATACTGTTTAGACGCATCCTTCGCCTGTTCTGCCAATTCCTCATACTGAGACAGCTTCAGCAAATCAGCAAGAATTTGTTTCCGCTCATTCGGACGCTTGAGCATAAACTCATCCGCCTTACCTTGACGCAGATAAGCGGAATTCACGAAAGTCTCGTAATCCAACTTCAGGTGATGTATTATCATCTGTTGCGTCGCCCGCATTCCTCGCCCAGTCAAAGAGCGAAAATCGTTGGAACTCTGTACCTGAAATTCTAGAGATCCACCCTGTCCCCGCTGACGAGTCCGAATCACCCGATAAGTTTGCTGATTGCATTGGAAAGTGAAATCAACGCGAACTTCTTTAGCACCAGCATTGATAGCATCATCTTCTGTAGCTGCACGACATTCTCCCCAAATTGCCCAGGTGATAGCCTCTAGAAGGGAAGATTTACCCGCACCATTAGAACCACAGATGCAGGCTGTATGCAAGCCGCTAAAATCTAAATTTGCCTCGCGGTAGCTGAGGAAGTTTTTGAGAACCAGTTGCAGTGGGATCATTCAGGGTAAAGCGCCGTACCTCTTATTTAGAAATAGCAGTACATCTGCACTATTGCCTAGTTTAACGGTTGAAAATAGGATTTTTGCGATAAATTTGCCAATTTGCTCTAAAAATATTTGCCAAATAAAATTCAAGGGCTATAACGAAGTCCACCTGCGCGAACTTAAGGCAAAATTATCACAATATACTGAGGACAAATGCTAAAGCAGCAGTAATTTCTTGCATTGCTGCGTCAGAAAGAGTCCCCAGTTGTCGGATGAGTCTGGCTTGCGAAAGCGATCGCACTTGAAAAGTATCTGCTACTGGAAGTTTACTCAAACCATTTTCTGCATTAGGTTCCAGCCGCACCATCCAGTCTCGATCTGCATATCGCTCCTGCCATTTGGTAATTGGAACAATAACTTTGAGTAGCAAAAATCCAACAGAATCTTTACTCACTATCACTGCTGGACGGATTTTCCCGATTTCATCGCCAATTATAGGATTGAAACTGACTAGCCAGACTTCGCCTCTACGCATTAGTTTTTACCTCAGCGTTAAGAGCTTCAAGTAATTCTTCCTCAGAGTCATAATAAGGTTCACTGTCAGGCGACCATAGATCGTGTAGCGCACCTCCAGGCAGATAATCTGGGATTGCAGCCTCAGCAGCTGCTCTGAGTCGCTTTTTCTTCTCAGCTATTATCCGCGCCTTGTCTTCTATTTCTTCCCGCATCATTCGCGAAGCAGCTTCGATGATTTCTAAGCGTTCTTCGGTTGTCATCTGCTTGAGTGCTGCCAATATTTCTGTTTTTGTCATCGTATTTACTTGTGGGTTAGGGGAATGCGATCGCTCTTTTAAGGCTACGTTACGCGATCGCATCACACCCATCATCCTAGAAAAATTCAAACCCGCGCAGGCGGGTTTCGTCTGTGTAGCCGCGAATTCCATTCGCCGGGTTGATTATTTGCGCGATCGCCATTTGATGTACAGACAAAACCACAACACCGAAATCCGGCGTCTGACAGCCTTACTTTTTTTAAGCTTCCGGAAGCCTGCCTTAGCGGACTCTTCAATCAGCATTACAAGTAAGACATTAAGTATAAATGCTGTCATAAATTAACCTTCCATCTCGTTTCTTCGATCATCTCGACATGATGGCTGCGATCCAGGGTGTGTATGAGCTAGAGAAGTGATGACTTTGTGTATGAGTTGTATGACTTTGGCAATTGGCACCAATTGAGGTGAGTAAAATAGACGAAATATTTGCAGTGGAAATATGACAGGGCGATCGCTCCAGGCATCACCAGAAGGTATTGAGAAAGCAAGAAGAGCTTTGAGACAGAAGTCTTTAACTCAGAAGGCTTTAGCAGAAGATTTAAAAATGAGTCGCCAACCCGCTTACAAATTTTTTAAAGGTAGGCCAATTGACCGCCACTATTTTGAGCAGATTTGCGAAAAGCTGGGTTTTGAGTGGGAAGAAATAGTCGCCCAGCCGCCAAGCGAACCTGAAGCAGAACACCAGAATCACGACACGAGCATTGATATTGATGCGCTAGTGCAAGAAGTACGCGAAAAGATAAAACCCATCATTCAAGAACGCTGCGGGACGATGCGCGTGCTAGATATGACTCAGCCGATTGGGTTGAATGATATTTACACCAACGTCAACATTCTGGAAAAAATTACTGGGCGCAGGCGAAAAGAGATTCCTGAATTACTACAAGAGTGCAACTTTGAGGAGTTTGATCGCTTTGGGCTAGGCAGAATCGCTGAAGAACGAGTGCCAGGACTGGATGCGGTCAAGAAACATCCCAAACTGATGATCTTGGGGAAGCCCGGAGCAGGTAAAACCACGTTTTTGAAGTATTTAGCAATTCAGTGCAATCAGGGTAAATTTCAAGCTGCTCGCGTACCGATTTTTGTCACCCTCAAAGACTTTGCTGAAGCCGCTAATAAACCGGGTTTATTGGAATACATCACTCAGCAATTCGCGGGTTGCCGGGTTATAGAGACAAGGGTTATCGCATCTCTACAAGATGTAATTGAACGCGGCAGAGCATTGATTTTACTTGATGGGCTGGATGAAGTTAGAGAGGAAGACAATAAGCGCGTATTAAAAGAGATTCGTGATTTCTCTGATCAGTATCGTGAAAACCACTTTGTGATAACCTGCCGAATCGCAGCGCGGGAATATACATTTGAGAAATTCACAGAGGTGGAAGTTGCTGATTTTGATAGTGAACAAATTGCCACCTTTGCAACCAACTGGTTTAAGAATAAAGCTGTAAAACCCGAAACTTTTATCGAACGCCTCGAAGAAAATGATCGGATCAACGAACTCGCCACAAGTCCGCTGCTGTTGACGCTTTTATGTTTGGCATTTGAGGAGTCAGGGGATTTTCCGGCAAATCGCTCTGAGCTATACAAAGAAGGGCTGGATGCGCTGCTGAAAAAATGGGATGCTAAGCGCGGGATTCAGCGAGATCAAGTTTACAAAAAGCTATCAATTCAGCGTAAGGAAGATTTACTCAGTAAAATCGCCCTGACTACGTTTGAGCAAGGTGACTATTTCTTTAAGCAAAAAACAGCCGAGCAATACATCATAGATTACATCCGTAATTTACCTGATGCCAATGCTGACCCGGAAGCCTTGCAACTGGATAGTGAGGTAGTTTTGCGTTCAATTGAATATCAACACGGGCTATTGGTGGAACGCGCTAAAGGAATTTACTCGTTTTCCCATCTAACATTTCATGAGTATTTCACTGCTAGAGAAATTGTTGTTGTAAAACAGTCATCAGAGGAGGCGTTGCAACGTCTGGTTCATCACATTACCGAAAAACGCTGGCGAGAAGTTTTCTTTCTAGCAGTTGGGATGTCCCCAAGTGCAGACCTTTTGTTGCATCTGATGAAAAAGCAGATTGATGCGCTTATAGCTGAAGATGAGAAGTTACAGCGGTTTTTAACGTGGATACATCAAAAGTCAATTTCAGTAGAGGTTCCATACAAGCCAGCAGCACTTCGCGCATTTTACTTTATTTTATCTCGCTATATAAATGACCCATGCCCCAACCCCTATCTTGACCTTTTTTATGATAATTTTGCTCCAGAACTTGCTATTCACCTTGGTTTAAATAATCCTTATGACGCTGGTAATTCTATTAATTTTGACATTGAGCTTTCTCATGCACTTATTGATGCTCCTAATTTTACTGGGTCTGGTAATTTTGACTTTGCGCCTAAACTCAAGTACCTACTGCAACAGCTAGAAAGTAAACGTCCAGACAAGCAGATATGTAGTAATTTAGAAAGTTATCAATTCTGGTGGGAAGATAACATTAAATTTTTAGTTAAGAAATTAAGAGCATTGATGATTAAATATCGAAATATTGGTCATGATTGGCAGTTTAATAAACACCAGGAGGAAATACTAGAGCAGTATTACAATGCAAATTTATTGCTCGTTGAGTGCCTGAATAGTGATTGTTATGTAAGCCGTGAGGCGCGACAGGAGATAGAAGATACATTGTTGTTACCCATAGCAGAGATTGAGCAACGAAAAAGAGGATTAATCTAGCGCGATCGCATTCTTTCCCCCCTTCACCACAAAGCGCGATCGCCCTCATGGTAGGTGTAGGGTATCCAGTACGTTGAGGATCGGGTATTGAGGTTAGCTTGGTTTTAAGCGTTAGCTACCCTGTAAATAGACGTTGGTAGTGTTGCCTTTGAAAGCGCGACGAAAGTCGTTCGCGCTTGCGCTTCGCGTCTTGAAAACACCTGTTGAGGGCGAGTAAGATGTCCACCTCACAATACTTATAGGCGATCGTCTTCTTCTTGATCCTATATCGGTTAAATTGTCAAGAAACAATCTCACCAACAAGCCGTCCCTACATATAACCGCGTAAATACTGAGAGCGTTTTCTATGACTAGCTGGAAATCTGCAACTGCTGCACTCATGGCACTAACCATCACTACTGGTGTAGCTGCCCCAACACTTATCGCAACTGCGCCTGCGGCTGCACAATCTTATGAATTTCCCACAACTCCAGTCACCCTCGCATCTGGAACCAGGATAGCCGTCAGGTATGACAAAGCCAATAAAATCGTCGTTACTCCTACCGAAACTGCCCCTGTAACTCTGAGCGTGGCAAGCAACGTTAAAAGCTCTAGCGGTGCTATTGTAATTCCTGCTGGAACTCAGGTTGTTGGTCAACTACGCCCTGCTCCTAATGGGAAAGGTTCCCGATTTGTTGCCCAGGAATTAGTGTTTTCCAACGGTAAACGGGAGCGTATCAATGGTGCTTCTAAAATAATTACCAGAACCCAACAAGTAGGTCAGGGAAGCAACACCAGTTCTCTTTTCAAAGGTGCTGCCCTTGGTGGAGCAGCTGCGGCCGCGATCGCTGCTTTGACTGGCGACAAAGCGCTTGCTACTGAAGAAATCCTCGGCGGTGCTGGTTTGGGTGCTTTGGGTGGGCTGTTTTTTGGACAAAGAAAGGTTGATGTTGTGGTTATTGACCCCAACACCGATTTGAATGTGACCTTGCGTTCTCCTGTAGCACTGCGCTAACAAGGGAAAATGCAAAAACGCCAGAGTAAAAATCCCATAGATAAATCTAGAGAATTGAAAAAAGACACCTAACAAATTAGCGAAAAGTGTCTGTTTTCAATTCTTTCTTTATCGGCCTATATTTATTAGGTGCGACTAGACCAATATGGATTTTATAACTTTTGCCTTTTTTCTTTTTCCTTTGTTATGGCTTGCCCAGACCAGGGTTTTCTTCTTTTTTAACATCAGGCACAATATCCGGACGCTCTTTATCTTCCCAACCCACGGGACGCTTAGAGTTGTACCAAGCAACCGAGCCAATAGTTACAGCAGCAATAAAACCAACTGCGTACACAGCAGTAGCAGAAACTGGAAAATGAGGCCCACTAGCAGCAGCAACGTCCATAAGTAAACTCATTTTTTGTAATCTCCTTATCGATTTTTGGTTATCGTACCAAACTTAAGAGACTCCTCTATCACCCTTGAGTTTGATCCCCAGAGTAGAGGATAAGGGAGAGCCTGAATTCAAGTTCTCCCTCAGCCCCTACTCTGCTCAGCTTCTCTTTCCAAGATGCCTACTCAGAACTTACGCAGTTAATTAGTGAATGCCTGATTCTGTCGTAGGGGCATGATAAGGCCCATTAGTGTCAACTTAAGCCCTGGCGAATGGAATTCGTGGCTATAAAAACCAAGTCCGCTTGCCTTGGCTAACGCTCTGATCAAGATTCTTATAACCCGCGCAGGCGGGTTTTGTTTGTGTAGCTGCGGTTTCAACCGCCAAGCTAACGTTAAGTTGACACCGATGGGCATTGCCATGCCCCTACAGCGTGTTGACGTGCGTAAGCCCTACTACTACTGTGAAGAACTATCCTTCCTGGCAGCTGGGGGTGCTGGTGGCGCAGCAGAGTTGTACTCCCTTCTGGGTGCGCGTGGTGCTGGTGGCTGAGAGCTTTGTACTGTTTGTCTGCTCCTCCGTCGGCGGCGAGAAGTCGAGGAAGTCGAGGAAGTCGAGGAAGTCGAGGAAGTCGATTCTGATGACCTGCGGCGATAACTACTACGCCGCACTGGTGCCGACTGCTGCGATTGTGTGTTTTGCGAACTACTACTACGACGACGGCGGCGATTGCTGCGCGTAGGCGTTTCTTGAGTTTGCTGGCTCTGAGAATCTGTGTTTTGTGAACTACGACGGCGGCGACGATAGGTGCGCGTGGGTACTTCTTGAGTTTGCACTTCTTGGCTGCGTCGCCGCCTCCGGCTGGAGCGAGTCTCGCCGGAGCTTTGTACACTGTTGGTTTGGTAGCTATTACTGCGGCTCCGGCTACGCCAGGGAGTTTCGCTGCTGGAGTTGTCTTCGGTGTATGTACGGCGGGATCTTCTCCGTCGGGGGGTTTGAGTTTGCTCGTCGTTGTCGCTTTTGTCTGTGTTTATAGGCCCAGAATAGCTGCTTCGAGGCTTGATTGGCTTGACCTCGATTTGGGGTTTGCGCCCTTCTAATTCGGTAGGCCGAGGGGGAAACTTCTCAATGGGCATCCCTTCTACGACTTTCTCCATGAACTCGTGCCAGGTGTAGGCGGCTGTGGTGCTGGCACCCCAAGTTGGTTTGTTGTTGTCATTGCCTAACCAAACACCAGCAACCATTTGGGGAATGTAACCAATAAACCACAGGTCGCGGGCTTCGTCAGAGGTTCCGGTTTTGCCAGCGACGGGGCGATCGCCTAAAGAGGCAGCTTGACCTGTACCCTCGTTCACAACACCCCGCAGTAGCCAAGTCATGATGGCAGATGTGTCTTCTTGTAAGACGCGCTCTGATTTAGATTTGGCGTTGTAAATTACGTTGCCGCGTCGGTCGAGAACACGCCGGATGCCAAAGGCTTTTGTATGTGTTCCGTTGGTGGCAAAGGTGCCATAAGCGCTAGTTAGTTCTAACAGGTTAACTTCGGAGGCACCTAAAGCTGTGGAGTAGGTGGGTTTGAGTTCTGATTCAATTCCCATTTTTCGTGCCAGTTGGATCGTCGGTTCCCACCCGACATCTACCAAAACTTTGACAGCGACTACATTTATTGAGCTAATCAGGGCATCTCGCATGGAGATCCAGCCTCGGTGGGTTTCGCTGTAGTTTTTGGGGCTATAGCCGTCTACTTTGTAAGGTGAGTCCAGGTAGCCGCGATAGGGAGTAAATCCGGCTGCCATTGCTGTTGCATAAACAAATGCTTTAAATGTGGAACCAGGTTGGCGCTGTGCCTGGGTGACGCGATTAAATTGTTGTTTGAAAAAGTCTTTTCCCCCGACCATTGCCTTAATTTCTCCGGTACGCGGATCGATGGCAACTAGGGCAGCTTGTTCAAAGTTTTGACCTCTTCCCGTGTTTTCTATGGTTTTTGTGACAGCTTCTTCGGCTGCTTCCTGCCACTCTGGGTGCAGGGAGGTTTCGACAGTTAAACCGCCGACTTCCCGCGCTTGTTTAGAAACGTATTTGGGCAGTTCCTGTTGGATGTATTCGGTGAAGTAGGGGGCGAATCTTTCGAGGCGTTTGGGAGGACTTGCTTTTGTAATTAATGGGGAAGCGATCGCTTTGTCGGCTTCTTCTGCTGTAATGAAGTCAGCTTCCTGCATCCGTTTTAATACCAAATTTCGCCGCTGTTTGATAACTTGCGGGTTCTTCAGGGGCGAGTATTCATTCGGTGCTGGTGGTATTGCGGCCAAGGTTGCCATTTCCGCCAACGTTAGCTCATACACTGGCTTGGTGAAGTAAACCCAAGCCGCATCTGCTACTCCATAAGCACCTTCTCCCAAATAAACCAAATTCAGATAACGTTCCAGAATTTGGTCTTTGGTGTTTCCGTTCTCAATTTTTTGTGCGGTACGAACTTCTTTGAGCTTGCGCCAGACGCTACGCTCTTGATCGAGGAAAACCATCCTCGCTAGTTGTTGGGTAATAGTGCTAGCGCCTTCGACGACATCTCTGGCTACCAGGTTAGAAACTATTGCTCTCCCTACGCCCTGATAATCTACCCCTTGGTGTTGGTAAAAGCGTCTGTCTTCTATGGCGATGAAGGCTTGTATCAGCTTTTTAGGAATTTTGTCAATTTTTAGGGCTTCGCGGGTAGTGGGGCCAATTTGCTGAAGTATTTTGCCATTAGAGGCTTTAATGGTCAAAGTCTCTGGGCGCATTAAAGTTAATACATCGCCAGTATCCGGTAAGCTGCTTTCAAAAGATGACCAAGCAACACCCAGCGCGATCGCTCCTCCTCCCACACCCAAGCCGATCCAAAATCGCTTTTTGTGATGAAGGGGATTTTCTCCCGTGAAAGGCTTTTTGATAACTTCCAACTGCTGGCCAGAGAAGCGCTTCATCCGCAAGAGACTTCGCTTGATTTCCCGCCGCCGCCGCAATGTCTGTTTATCTACCTTATCTGGGTTATCTGGTTGTTTATCAATCTTAGGCGTATCGACTGGATCAGTTGATACTCCTGCATTGAACTTGCCTGATATATCCTTCAGCCTTGAGATGAACTTTGCCACGTCAACTCCTTAATCACACCACAAGCCCTGCTACTACTCGCCCTTGTTCTTGCTTATTGTAAGGCTTGGGATCTGAATTTGCCTCTTATATCCAAGACTATAGTTTACAATTATGCACCCTGCGAACAGCACTTATTGAGCATAACCAGAATGCGATCGCATTTTGTGATGTAGGTAATTTTCCGGTTTCTTATATAGCTGCTGTGTAGTTATAGTTTCCTTTACATCCGGTTTGATCCCGCAACTTAACTATATATGTATCAACAGCTTCCCAGTCAAACGGAACATTTTGCTGTCCTCAAGTCCAAGTATCAGGCAACTAATTATACAGAATCTTCGCCTTCTAGCCTGCTCTATCTCATACTACGAAAAGTTGACTCAGGAATAAAAATCACCGATATTGAGTTGAATTGGCTTAAAGAGCATCAAGTTTTAGAAACACTTAAAATTATCTTGTGGGAGCAACTTAGGGAAGAAGAACCTATAAAACTACAAGATGAATTCTCTCAACTAAATGTTAAGTATCAAGTTACTCTACTGAATTCACAGTTGGATAGTCCACTATACCCGATTCTTTGGAAGCTTCAATCAGAGAATCAGTTAGCTGAAAAAGAAATTAGTTTTTTGAGAGATTGTAAATGTTTTAAAACGGTAGCAATCGCCGAAGAAATGGGGCGTTTTGCGACGCTGAAGGATAAGTATAAAGCCACTCAGCACAAAGATTCATCGCCTGATAGTCCGCTATACCAGATTTTAAAGCTACTGGACGCAGGAAAACGATTAAGTGATACAGATGTTGACTGGTTGAACAAACACCAAATTTTTGAACCCTTAGAAGTTTTTAGACAACAAGAGGCAGTTAGAGAAGCTGAATTTGCACAACTAAAGGATAAGTATAAAGCTGCTCATCCAGACACATCTGTTTCTAGTCCTCTGTATGCAATTTTGCAAAAGCTTGAATCAGACAAGTTGCTAACTGATTCAGAAATAGAATGGTTGAAACAGCATCAACTTAGTGAGACTATTGGGATTGTTCAACAGCTAGAACAGAAGCGGGAATTTGCTGCTTTGAAAGTCAAGTACAAAGCAACTCAACATGAAGATTTATCTCCTTCTAGTCACTTATACAAAGTTTTCAAGAGACTTGAATTAGGAAATCAGCCATATGAACAGGATATTAACTATCTGAAAAAGCGTGACCTTACAGAAACGATGGCGATCGCCAACGAAAAATACGCTTCAGATTTAAAGCTAAGAATAAAATCAGACAATTATTTGAGTGAGTCAGAGATTGACTGGCTGAAAAATAATGGACGCGAAGATATTATCACTTTTGCTCAACAACAACACTTTGCAGCGCTGAAGATCAAGTATCGTATCCTAGATCCTAGAAATGAATTACCGCTCGATCCATTTTATACAATCATGCAAAAACTAGAGAGAGAAGAGCGGCTAGATCCTATAATGATTGTTCGATTGATAGAAGAGGAACTTCTCTCACGTCATGGGAAAATTGCGAAGGCTCACTCCCGACTTGAAGCACTTTTTTATGAACAGGAATTCAAGCGCACTGGGAATAAATGGAACTTACCTAACGCTAGTAGCCATTGGCGCAAGGCAGATGAACCTCAAGCAGCATTGCAAGTAACGAATAACTTGGACTTCGGCACAATCAAAGAAAATAAACTCAAGTCAGCACTGCTAACAACAAGAGGCGGAGCATTCCGAGATATTGATAACTTAGATAAAGCTGAGGATTGCGCTAGAAAAGCCATTGAGTACCAGCCTGGTAGTCATCATCCTTACACTTTGATGGGAGCGATTTGTTATGAGCGTGATCAGTATTCAGAAGGTGATTATTGGTTCAATGAGGCAATCAAACGAGGGGCTGAACCTGGAGACATAGATGATGAAATCAAGCACGTAGTTAAAAATACTAAGAACGATGACAAGCGCCGAGAAGTAGTAGAGTATCTGTTGAAAAAAGATCCAGTACGCTATGCTTGGGCTAAGTCTTATCGGAAGTAGTTTAAAAATAACAGCGGGTGTATCTCTTTTTTAGCCCACATCCTAAAGAATTTGACTACACGAACAAAGTCCGCATTTGCCGTCTTAAAAGCCTGCCTACGCAGGCTTTATTTATGCGGTTGCGACTTTAGTTGTAAGACGTTTTTACTAGACGCTATAAATATAATTGCCAATTACAGAAGCTAAATGGATTTTATTACAATTCTGGGCTTATTCGCAGCCACATTGACTACCATTGCATTCTTGCCACAACTTTTTAAAATATGGCGGTCAAAATCAGCTAAAGATGTGTCTTTGGAAATGCTGATTATTTTCTGTAGTGGGGTTTTTCTGTGGCTGGTGTACGGAATTTTTATTCAAGCTTTACCAATAATTATTGCCAACTCATTAACCTTATTTTTTAATCTTATAATTCTATGGTTTAAAATTAAATATAGATGAAATGTTATTCTGACGCTTAATTTGCCTGTGATGACCGGAGTATTTGCTGCTGAACGTCTTTTATTTACACCTGCAACGCCTGACAACGATGCCATACCTACAATATTTGCCTTCCCAAATGAGTATAGCGTTGGCATCACTAGCCTGGGCTATCAGGTGGTGTGGGCAACTTTGGCAATGCGCTGCGATGTGCAGGTGAGTCGCCTGTTTACGGATACCCAGGAACAACTGCCGAAAAATCCAGAATTAGTAGGTTTTTCTGTTTCTTGGGAACTGGATTATGTAAATATCCTCAATTTACTGGAATCGCTAGAAATTCCCACTCGCGCTGCTGCCCGTTCTGATAATCATCCCCTAGTATTTGGTGGAGGCCCAGTATTAACTGCTAATCCTGAACCTTTTGCAGACTTTTTTGATGTGATATTGCTAGGAGATGGGGAAAATCTCCTGCCGAATTTCATTGAAGCTTACAAGGAAGTCCGACAAGCTGATAGACAAACTCAGTTGAAGCGTTTGGCGCAAGTTCCGGGAATTTATGTTCCCAGTTTGTATGTGGTGGAATATCACAATGCAGATGGTTTAATAAAGTCGATTCAGCCAGTAGATGAGGCAATTCCCAGTCGGGTAGAAAAGCAGACTTATCGAGGTAATACTTTGTCTGCTTCGACTGTAGTAACAGAAAAGGCGGCGTGGGAAAATATCTACATGGTGGAAGTGGTACGCAGTTGTCCGGAGATGTGCCGTTTCTGTCTGGCAAGTTACCTGACTTTACCTTTTCGCACGGCTAGTTTAGAAGATTCGCTGATTCCGGCAATTGAGCGCGGGTTGGCGGTGACAAATCGGTTAGGATTGTTGGGGGCTTCTGTTACACAACACCCAGAATTTCAAACTCTGCTGGAATATTTGAGTCAGCCAAAATATGACGATGTACGTCTAAGTATTGCGTCGGTGCGGACAAATACGGTGACGGTGCAGTTGGCAGAAACGTTGGCGAAACGAGATACGCGATCGCTTACTATTGCTATAGAAAGTGGTTCGGAACGTTTGCGCCAGATTATCAACAAAAAGCTGCATAACGATGAAATCGTGCAAGCGGCGATAAATGCCAAAGCTGGTGGATTAACTGGACTGAAACTTTACGGGATGGCGGGAATTCCTGGGGAAGAACCAGAGGATTTGGACGCAACAGTGGCGATGATGCGATCTCTAAAACGAGCTGCTCCCGGTTTACGCTTAACATTGGGATGCAGTACCTTTGTACCCAAAGCACACACGCCATTTCAGTGGTTTGGCGTAAATCGAGAAGCCGAAAAACGCCTCAAAAAGTTAGACAAGGAATTGCGACGCGAGGGTATTAACTTTCGACCGGAAAGTTATAACTGGTCGGTAATGCAAGCGCTAATATCCAGAGGAGACAGACGTTTATCTTATCTATTGGAACTGACGCGGCATTACGGTGATTCTCTAGGCAGTTACCGCCGTGCTTTCAAAGAACTGCGAGGACAGGTGCCTGAACTAGATTACTACGTCCACGCCAACTGGTCGCTAGAGCAAGTTTTGCCCTGGAGTCACTTAGCTGGGCCACTACCAGTGGAAACCTTGCAGAAGCACCTAGCCACAGCACAGAGTTTGATGCCTGCTTAATCTAAGTTACAGCCCCATTGCCACCGCGATCGCACGGAGTAACCTAAGCTAATCGAGTAAGTAAAAACCGCAATACCACCGATGCGATCGCGAGAAAAATTTCGAGAAACTAAGAAAATGTTTTACCCTCGAAAAGTAAGCGATCGCATGGCATCCATGAAACCCGAATTTAATGGTATTGTCTCAAAACTGGCTTTAGTAGGTGCAGGGGCATTTTTATGCTTGGCACCCTCTGTAGAGGCTATAACCACAACCTTCGCCTCCACCCGTAGTGCATCAGTTGAACCCAGCTTTGCGATCGCGCAAGCGCGGGGTCGCACACAGCGCATCCGATTTGCACCTGGTAAAAGCTCAGCGCTTGTAGAGTATGGGGTAGTGCGAGGTACTAGAGATACCTATCTGCTTAGTGCTAAGGCACGCCAGACAATGACACTCAGCATCACCTCATTGGAGAAAAACGCTGTTTTTGATGTTGTAGCTCCCAATGGGCGGATTATCAGGCAAGAGGCAACTAGCTGGCGCGGTGTATTGCCTGCGACGGGAGATTATAAGATTGTTGTTGGCGGAACTAGAGGTAACGCCAGCTACAAAATGCAAGTAGCGATAAAGTGATAGCTCTATTTTAGGAGATTTCCCTGCCGGACTTTGTGCTGGCGGGGATTAAATTAAATGCAAAATACATCCGAGTTTTACTGCGCTTATTGCGGCGAACCAAATGTTACTTTTATTGACCTTAGTGCGGGTGGACAACAGTCTTACATAGAAGATTGTCAAGTCTGCTGTCGCCCAAATATTTTGTATGTGC
Source organism: Trichocoleus sp. FACHB-90 (assembly GCF_014695505.1). Lineage (NCBI taxonomy): Bacteria > Bacillati > Cyanobacteriota > Cyanophyceae > Leptolyngbyales > Trichocoleusaceae > Trichocoleus > Trichocoleus sp. FACHB-90. The sequence goes on along the minus strand of NZ_JACJOK010000036.1, from coordinate 64,981 downwards.
GAGTTGATGAAGAAACGCTGGATATAGAAATTGATAGCGAATACGAAGGTTGAAAAGGTTTAATGTATGACGTTCTCAAATTGGTAACGGTTGAGTATTTGGATTTAGACAAGTGCCAATGTAAAAAGCGATATAGCAATCTTTTTTTGAATGAACCGCAGAGGCGCAGAGGACACAGAGGAAGATAAAATATCTCGTTTTAAGCTAGAGGCTTGAAATGGCTAATAGGCGATGCCTTCTTTGTGACTCCAGGCAATTCCACCCTACTGTTTTCTGGTAACGATGGACGCAGGCAAAGATAAGTTAAAGGGCCAAAAAGCGGCACCAAAGCTACTGCCCAAAAAATTCGGGAATCTTTCAAACCCCGACGTGCCATATCATCGTCAAATAATGATGTTAAAGGAAAGGTTAGGCACATTAGGCAAAAATCTAAGCTGATCAGGTGAACGAAGGTACGGGTTTGGAACTGTTGAATATAGTCTGCCCAATCTCCCACCAATATGGCGTAGGAAAGTAAGCCAATCGTACTTAAAACTAGAAAAATTCCTGTTAAACGAGAATCTAAAATTTTCAGTAAATAATCCTTTCTACTATCAAAATCTTGATTTGATTTCCGCAAGATTAAATAGGGTATAAGGCAAATTACTCCTATTCCATTCGACCCAATAAAATAAGGCCAAACGCGAAAATTTTGCATTTTGCCATCAGCAAACATCAGGCAGGCGTAAATCATTGGCCAAACACCCATTAGCCAAAATATGCTCGTTAGAATAGCGTTAACTTTTTCCAAGTGGAATGTTAACAGGTTTTTAACCAGCGGCAGTGTGTCTGGTTGATCTAGAGGAGCCAACCAAATGGTATAGGCAACAAATGTCACCCAGATTAGAAACAATACAACTTTTCTGCCCATAATTTTGACAGATGATTTGAGGCTGCGGTGTAGATTAACTTTAAAAGAGAGACGTAAGCGATCGCGTCTCTCTTAAGAAATGTCCGACGGCTAAAGTCGCGACTAAACAAACAAAGCCTGTCGGCTTATATTTGCACTCAACGGGATGCTACCTGTCTATGCTGCTTCAGCACTGCTTTCTGGCAAAGGTGGACGAAGGCACAGATAGGCAAGTGGGCCAAGCAACGGAACCAGGGACACTGCCCAAAAAATTTGGGGACTTTGGAAACTTCGACGCGCCATGTCATCGCCGAGAACGGTGGGAAACAGCAGGCAGAACAGGCAAAAAGCCAAACTCATACCGTTGACAAAGCGATCGCTTAGAAACTGCTGAATAAAGTCTCCCCAATCACCTGCCAGCAAGCCGAATGCCAGTAAGATAAGCGTACTTAAATTGAGGATAATGCCCGTCCAGCGAGAATCAAAAACTTTCAGGAAGGCATCCTTTTGCCCGGAAAATTCTTGATTCGGTTCCCGCAAAGCTAAATAAGGGATTAGACTAATTACTCCCGTCCCCGCTGCGCCCAAGGCAAAGGGCCAGAAACTAATCCTTTGCATCCTGCCATCGATAAATAAAAGGCAACCGTAGATTAGTATCCAGATGCCGATGAGGGAAAATATGGAAAGGATAATTGGGTTAACTTCTGCCCACTGAAGAGTCAATATGTTTTTAATTAGCCTGAATGTGTCCGCCGTAATTGGAGGGGCCAGCAGCAAGACATAGGCGATAAAGCCACCCCATAACAACCATAATGCTATTTTTCTACCCACGAGCTTGACCGATAATTCGACGCTTGTTTGTTAACTAACTTTAAAGCAGAGACAAAATCGGTTACGTCTGTCTTTGGTCAAGTTAATCTACAATTTCCCAAGCCGAAGAAACAGGATTTCTCAACAGGGCTTTTTATATCTACCTACTTACGTTTGAGACGGGCTGCTGTTTCGATACCACCTCGGCAGTAGATTCTGGTAAGGGAGGGCGCAGGCAAAGATACGCTAAAGGGCCAAAAAGTGGAATCAGCGCGACAGTCCAAAAAAGTGCAGGATTGTTGGTTCCCCGCCGTGCCATATCATCTCCTAGTAGGGCGGGAAATATTAAGCACAATAGACAAAAATCCAGACTCATAACATGAATAAAACGACTCGTCTGGAACTGTTGAATATAATCTGCCCAATCTGCTCCCAGCAAGCCATAGGCAACCAAAACAACGCTGCCAATTGTTAGGATAAGACCGAGCCAGCGAGAATCAAGTATTTTCAAAAATAGATTTTTTTGTCCTGAAAATTGTGTATTCGGTTCGCGCAGTGCCAAATAAGGTAATAAGGCAAAGGCTCCTACTCCAAAGGAGAATGTTGCAAAAGGCCAAGCTGGTATTTTTTGCCCTCGGCCGTCTATAAATAACACGCAACCGTAAATCAGAGGCCAGACACCCATGATATTAAATAGGGCAATAATCAAAGGGTTGATGCCTGTCCATTGACCTGTTGACAGATTTTTAATCAGTTCAAATGTGTCTGGTTGATTAGGAGGGGCTAATAGAAAAGCGTAGCTAACTAATCCTACCCATAGCAACCAAAAGCCTATTTTTCTAGTCATGTTATTTTAAACAAATGAACCGCAAAGACGGGGAGGAAAGAGGGGAAGAGAGTAAATTGGCAATTACCAATCTCTCTCAATCCAAAATTCAAAATCGATTAAGCGGTTTGAGTAAGGGCATCGGAAAGATAATCAGCGGCGGCTTCAACGAGCGCGATCGCATTTTCGTATACCATCCGAGTTGGGCCTAAAACTCCCACACTTCCTACCGGAACAGAACCTTGTCGGTAGGTTGCAGAAATTAGCGTACAAGCACGCATCGGTTCTAAGGGATTTTCGGAACCAATTCTCACTGTCACTCGCGAACCTTGTGGCAGGGTTGTCACTCCTTGAATCTCTGGTGTAGGTAATTCAAAGATTAAAGGGCCAAGCTTGTCTTGTTCCTCTTCCAATAGGTGCATTAACATTTGGATTTGCTGCAACTCAGAAAATTCTGGCTGACGCAACACCTCCGCAACACCGCGAATCATAATTTGGGTTGAGGCGGGTTTTGTGGTGCGACGGATCAAGTCAGTGACTAAACTTCGCAAGGTATCAGCATACCTTTGGAATTCCCGGCCTAGCTCACTCCAGTCTAGGGCAACTAATTCAACAAGCGATCGCCCCCGCAACTGGCTATTCAAAAAGTTCGATAAAATCTGCAACTCCCGCTCTACAATTTCTGTATCGGGTTCGGTCTCCTCTGAAGTCAGGGGCGGTAACTCCATCAAAACGCTAGTCGTCTCATAAGCATCTGTTACCACAATTAGCATCACCCGTCCCGGATCGACCTGCACTAGCTGCAAATGTCGTAAGCGAGTAGTACGGTTCTGAGGCATCGTGATCAGGGTAATATAACCACTGAGCGTGGTGAGAATTTGCGCTGCTCCTCGTAGCAAAGCCTCGAAGCTCCAATCCTCTAAGTTTAGATTTTTTGTAAATAATTCCTCTACCTGTCTCCCCAACACGTCAGAAGGCTTTATTAGTTGGTCAACATAAATTCTATAGCCAGAATCAGAGGGAACCCGTCCAGCGGAAGTATGGGGTTGATAGAGTAATCCAGCTTTTTCTAAAGCACCCATCGCATTGCGAATAGTTGCTGGGCTGACGCTGAGATTATATTCTTCTACCAATGCTTTTGAGCCTACAGGCTCTGCCGTTGCTATATAATGGCGAACTGTTGCCCAGAGAATACGTTGTTGCCGATCGGTCAATTTTACTTGTTTAGACATTTAAACAAAAGCCGAATCTAATAGGTTTTAAACACAATGAAAATTCGGGGACTTACGATTATTGATTTATCGTAAGCCCGGCGTTCTTGACAAGCGAGCAGCCGTTTAATTACAGGTTAAATCACAATAGCAGATGCTGTCTTCTGCCTGCCGATCAGTAAAATTGTGGTAGTAGCAGCAAACAGTGGAAAAACTAAGATAAGACTTACTCTGGCACATTTCTCCAGAATATATACACAAGATTTTAGTTGTTCGGGTGTAGGGGCAATTTATTCTCGTTCTCCGGGCTATCCCTGGAAGCGATCGCTTCCCCATTTTGGTGATTATTAGCCTTTGGGGGAGGCGACCGCCTCTAAAAGAAGGAATTAATACCGGGGAATTGTGGAATCTACCAGAAGCGAGTAAGCATCGATACCACCTGCAATATTTTTAACATTGGTGAAGCCTTGACTTTGTAACCACTGACACATCTGAGCCGAACGAATACCGTGATGGCACATTACCAGGGTCTCCGCGTCGGGATCGAAGCGGGTGGGGATTTGATCAGACCATTCGGTAAACTCCGACAGAGGGAGGATTTCAAACCCCTCAAGGCTGGCGATCGCTACTTCAGAAGGCTCTCGCACATCCACCAGTTGTAAACCCTCACGGGCATCACACAGACGCTTTTGGAGTTCTTCTACACTAATCTGGGAAATCTGTCGGGGATAAGATTGAGCTGACATGATGTTGCGTTTCGAGATTAACTAAGATTTTAATAGTTCGGGTGGACGGCAGGCAGCCATAATATTCTCTGACATCTGGATTAGTGTTCTAAGCTCAATCGCTCTCGCGCAAGGTCTGAATTTCGCCATGAAGCAACGCTCATTTTTTTACGCTTTAGCAGCTGGCGTTTTAGTGCTGCTGTTGATTGGTGCTGGTGGCTTTTACTGGTTAAGATCGCAAAGTCCCCTCGCCTTGATGTCGGGCGGACAGATGACGAACCCATCTGCCGCGATGTTTGTGCCGAAACAGGCACCAGTCATGGTGTCATTGCTGGTGAATCCAGATCGCTTGGAGGAGGGGGTTCGGCAGGCTGTGGATCGTTCGGGGAACCGTGGGCGATCGCGTGTCGAACTAGACCAAGTTAAACAAAGTTTACTGGCTAACACGGATCTCGACTACCAGAAAGATATCCAGCCTTGGCTGGGAGATGAAATTACTTTTTCCGTCACTAGCTTAGATTTTGACCGTACAAGCCAAAATGGGGAACAACGGGGACTGCTGCTGATTGCAACTAGCAAAAACCCGCAACGTAGCAACGAGTTTGTAGATTTGTTCTGGCAGAAGCAATCTAGCGAAGGCGCTTCTTTACAGTTTGAACAATACAAAGGTGTAAAGCTGATTTACACGCAAGGAAAAGAAAAATCTGTTGCTAGTGCAGTAGTCGGCGATCGCTTTGTGCTTTTTGCCAATAATCCCAAAGTGCTGCGCGCAGCTATTAACAATGTTCAAGCCCCGGATCTGAGTTTGAGTGAAGATCCTGCCTATCAGAAGGCTTTGGAGAACATTACTGGCTCGAAGATTGGGCTAACTTATGTCAATCTCCCCAGATTGGCTAAGTTGCTGGGTAACAAATCAGAGTCATCAATTACCCAGAAGTATGAAACTCTAGCGATCTCGCTCGAAATTAACCGCCAGGGATTGCTGGCGCAAACGGCTCTGCAAGGAACTGCCGGGTCAGACGCAACTATGGCTCCTACAGTATCTCAAGCGGTCGGAGTATTGCAGTATCTTCCAGAACAAATAGCGATCGCTGCTGCTGGCACTCATCTTGATCAATTGCGAGAACTATCCTCTACACAAAAGAGCGACGATACTCTTTCCCAATTGATCAATCAACCCCTAGCCGATCTACAAACTCGTTGGGGCATCGATGTGGAGCAAGATATCTTCAGCTGGGTACAAGGTGAGTATGCCTTGGGAATACTGCCTCGCAGCGATCGCAACTCGCCCGATTGGATTTTTGTCGCCGAATCATTAGAAAATACAGCTGAGGCGGCAATTAACCATTTAGACGATGTTGCCAAGCAGCGGGGACTAAGCGTTAGCTCTTTTACCCTAGAAAATCATCCCATCTTTGCCTGGACAAAACTAACAACCGTTCCCCCAAGCAAAGAAGGTAAAGAGCAAAATTCTGTAAGATTAGAGGCAAAAGTTCAAGGTGTCCGCGCCACCATAGGCAAATATGAGATTTTCACCACCTCCATAGAGGCGATGGATCAAGCCCTCAAAGCTCCGGAAAATTCTCTGCTAAAAAGTGATAATTTTCAGACAAATATCGCTTCTTTACCTCAACCTAACAATGGCTACTTGTATCTAGACTGGGCATCAAGTCAGCCGATTTTAGAGCGTCAGTTGCCAATTGTCAGGGTGGTGGAGCTGTTTGCCAAACCTTTGTTTAACCAGCTCAATTCCCTCACCTTTAGCAGCTACGGTACTGACGCTGGCGTTCAACGCAGCAAGGTATTCTTCCGCTTAGGTGATACTAAAGGCTAGTTTGGTAGGGTAGGGCGATACGCCTAATACCACTTTGGATTTTGTGGAGGCGAAGAAGTTTCTTTGCCTCCGATGGTTTTGAAAGCCTTGCTTATAGGCAGTTTCAATAATTCAAGTGTTGCATCGATAATCCCAAAGGATATCACTCATAATACAGGATGATTTATTCCTGGGAAAACCTAATAGATGTTGAATTAGCAGGGATATGGCAATGCCATATCCCTAGTTAGTTATGGGCAAAGCTCAACTGGCTCCCAAACTAATTTTTTTAATCTGTATAAAAATGTACGAAACTTGGCACCACTTTAGTTCATAGTTTTTCAGTAGCAGTAAATCAACTATTAGCTGAAGAGCCGAGCCGCATATTTAAAGGCGAGCCAGAACTTCCAGCAGAATTTAACGCGACTATACAAGAAGTATATTCGCGAAAGTTTTTCATTCCATAAGTAAAAAAACATCCTAAAGAAGTATGACAAAAAAACCTTATAATGGTATATATCGTCAGACCTTATTTATTTTAGGAAAATTGTCGGTACCTGTCTTGACTACTTATTTACACTTAGACGAAATCAATACAGTGCGGGAAATTAATGCGGCGGTTGTCAATGTTAGCGGTCGTCAACGTATGCTATCCCAACGGACTGCACTGTTCGCCTTAAGGCTGGTATGTACAAAAGATAAGCAAGCGCAGGAAGAATTGCGCTCAGGGTTGCTAGCCGATTTAGATTTGATGGAAAGGTCACACAAAGGTTTAATCGAAGGCGATCGCGATCTGAAATTACCCGGTCATCCTTCGCCAACAGTGCAATCTATGTACTTTGAGGCGCCTTTAAATTTAGATCGGCAGGTACGGCAATATATCGACCAAGCTAGAGCGATCGCCCGAAGCAGCAGTGAGGAACTAATACCAGATAATCCCCATTTGTGCTACATTCTCGCCGAGTCTTCAAAAAACCTAGTTGAAGCATTGGATGCCGTAGTGAACCAGTATCAAAAAGAAAGTGATACTGAGCAACTAGCAATTCACATTTATCAAGCTCAATTATATGAAAAAAGTTGTGCCGCTACTGCCCAAGCACTTAGTCAGGCAAAGAAATTAGAGCAAGCTTTGCAAGAACTGCAACAAGCTCAATCCCAGCTAGTTGAAAAAGAAAAAATGTCTAATCTGGGATGTCTGGTAGCAGGTGTAGCTCACGAAATTAATAATCCTGTCAGTTTTATTTACGGCAACCTCAATTACGCAACTGACTACATCCAAAATTTGCTCGATCTGCTCAAGGTTTATGAGGAAGAATATCCTAAACCTAGTATCGTGCTGCAAGAGAAAATTGACGAAATAGACCTGGAATTTTTGAAAGAAGACTTGCCAAAAGTCATGTACTCAATGGAAGTCGGAGCAAAGCGCATTCATCAGATTGTACGTAGCTTGCGGAATTTTTCTCGTACTGATGAAGAACTTATTCAGGTTGTGGATATTCACGAAGGGATTGATAATACTCTGTTAATTTTGCAAAACAGGTTGAAAGCGCATGGTGACAACGAAGGGATTGAAATTGTAAAAGAGTACGGGAATTTGCCTTTAATTGAATGTTATTCCGGGCAAATAAATCAGGTACTTATGAATTTGATTAGTAATGCTATTGATGAATTAGAAAGTCTCAGTAGTGATTGCGACTATTCTAAAAAAATAAAGATTTCTACCGAAGTTTGCCATCGCGGTACTATCATTCTCAGGATTGCCGATAACGGACACGGGATGACTGAAGACGTAAAAGCAAGATTATTTGAACCTTTTTTTACTACAAAACCAGTTGGTAAAGGCACCGGATTAGGTTTATCAATCAGTTATCAGATAGTGGTAGAAAAACACCAAGGGTCAATTGAGTGTATCTCGCAACCCGGAGAAGGAACTGAGTTTATTATTGAAATTCCAGTAGTCCAACGCCAACAAGAAGAAATTACTAACGAGTTGGAATCAGTGGCATAAAGTTAGTAACCTTGTAGATTAGGTTGAGCTTTAGCTTAACCCAATCTATACTGCTAATGGCTTTGTAGTTAATGCTATGTCTAACTTGCCGCCGCTTAACACCGAAACGATTTGGGCTATTCTGAACGAGGAAATAGATGATTCCACAGTGAATCATCTGGTTTGGCATTGTTTGGGTTATCGCTACGATGTTGCCCAAAATTGGGATAATAGCGGCGTTACACCAGAATGGCGGGATGAATATCCGCAGCCGCCTAATTTTATTGAAAGCCGCCCAGCAACAGTAAAACTGACTCGTTCCATTCCTCCAGAAAACAAGCAACTTTTAAAAGAAAAGCTGGGTTTTAAAGGTTATAAAGTAGGTGAATTTGGCCCAAGACAGACTCGTAGGGCGACTGCTGCTAACTGGTTGTTGAGCTATATGCAAAGCAAACTGTAGGATAGGGATCGTGTAAGTGGCTCTCCGACGCTACGGGTATATGAAAAAATCGCTCTGTTAAGCATTCTATTTGAGAAAATAAAGATGTCCTTTCGCCACCAAGCAGGTGTGATATGGTACTTAGTGGTCAATCCGATATGCCGACAATCCCGCCATGCGACCTTTGGAGTGAGGAGCCGCAATTGGAGAGCGATCGCCATCTTAGACAGCTAATTTTACTCTTAATTTGCTTAGAGCGGTTGTGGCAAAACCGAAATGATTTTCATGTCGGTGCTAACCAGAGTATTTATTTCAGCCTGCGTCAAATTAAATTGCAAGACTTTAGAGGGCCAGACTTTTACGTGGTTCTCAACACTGAACGCAGAGAGCGTAAAAGTTGGGCGGTCTGGGAAGAAGACGGCAAGTATCCCAATTTTATTCTGGAGATTCTTTCCGACACGACAGCTAAGAACGACCGAGGCTTGAAAAAGCAACTGTATCAAGATGTTTTTCGCACACCTGAGTATTTTTGGTTTGACCCGTACAGTTTAGAGTTTGCCGGGTTCAAACTCAACTACGGTACTTATGAAGAGATTCCCCTTCAGGAACAGGGATGGCGCTGGAGTGAGGAGTTACAGTTGTTTTTGGGCATTGTGAGAGAACAGTTAAGGTTTTTTACGCCTGAAGGGGAACTGGTTCCTACTCCGCAAGAAGCCGAAACACAAGAAAGGGAACGCGCAGAACAGGCGCAAGCACGCGCACAACAGGCACAAGTACGCGCAGAACGTCTGCTTCATCAGCTGCGAGAATTAGGTGTGGAGCCAGAAGATTTGTAATAAATGTGGAAAGCGCGATCGCTCTCATGCCTACTGACCCTTATGCTTGGATAGAACCATCTCTCGCCACAATTCATCAGGCTAACTGGTATCGTTCAGTTCAGACTATTCAAAGTCGTCCTGGTGCGACGGTGGTATTGGAGGGACGAGAAGTTATCAATTTTGCTAGTAATGATTATCTGGGTTTGGCGGGAGATGAGCGTTTAATTGAAGCTGCTGTTGGCGCTACAAAGGAATTTGGTACGGGTGCGACAGGTTCTAGATTAATTAGTGGTCATCGCCAATTGCATCGAGAACTCGAAAGCGCGATCGCATCCCTCAAACAAACTGAAGACGCTATAGTATTTAGTTCTGGTTATCTGGCTTCGTTGGGCGCGATCGCTGCTTTAGTTGGCGGTCGCGATTTAATTCTATCTGACCAGTACAATCACTCTAGCCTCAAAAATGGGGCAATTCTTAGCGGTGCCACTGTCATCGACTACCCGCACTGCGATGTTGCGGATTTAAAAAACAAGCTAAGTCAACACCGACAACAATATCGTCGCTGCTTGATTATTACTGATAGCGTTTTTAGCATGGATGGGGATTTATGTCAAATCCCGTATTTGTTGGATTTAGCAGAAGAATTTAGCTGTATGCTGCTGGTAGATGAAGCTCACGCCACGGGAGTTTTGGGAAAAACGGGCGCTGGGTGTGTGGAGCATTTTGGCTGTAGCGATCGCGCTCTAATTCAAATCGGCACCCTGAGCAAAGCTTTAGGCAGTTTGGGCGGATATGTAGCTGGGAACGCTGCTTTAATTGACTTTTTGCGGAATCGCGCCCCTAGTTGGATTTATACTACTGGTCTTTCGCCAGCGGATACAGCTGCGGCTTTAGCAGCAGTTAAGATTGTTCAACAAGAGCCGCTCCGCCGCGCCCGATTGTGGCGTAATGTTGGTATTCTTAAAAATTTGCTGCAATTACCAAACCTGAAATTATTGCCTTCAGAGTCTTCCATCCTCTGCTTGCAATTGAAAAATGCCGCCGAAGCTTTGAAGATGGGACAAAAACTAAAAGATGCCGGAATTTTTGCTCCTGCTATTCGCCCTCCTACTGTTCCTACGAGTCGGATTCGGATGACGGTTATGGCTAATCACGAACCTGTCCACTTTCAGCGGTTGGTGGAAGCTTTGATGGAAGAGGGATGAACCGCAAAAACGCATTAGCTCACGCCATGCACGTTAGCGCTATAAAGAACGCCAAGGAACAAGAGGAGGAAATTAAAACCTCTGCGTCCTTGGCGATATTATTTGCGTTTAAAACAAATTCTTTTGGTGGTGGATGATACCGTAATGCTTAAAAAACACTACTGATTAACCCGTTATTGACCTTTTGGTTGAGCGGGAGCAACGGTTGCTTTGTTAGTCACGCCCTTGACACCTTTAATTTCTTTTGCCAGAGGTTCAATTCTAGCGAATTGTTCTTGGGTAGGAACGGTTCCAGAGATGGTAACAACGCCCTCTTCAGCAGCAACTGTCAGAAAACTAGCTGGTAGGTTAGCTTCCAATTTACTGCGAACCTCGCCTTGCAAATCCCCATCAGTTCTTTCTGCGTCGCCTCCGGTGACATTGTTCCGCTGCTCCGCCGCCCGAATGTCAGAATTGAGCTGATCTTTGCGAACGTCGCTAGTTGCGTCTTGTTGGCTGTCCTTAGCTGCATCGGCTGCGGGGGTTTGGCCCGTTGTTGCGGTAGTTTCAGGAGCGTCAGCATTAGTGCTAGCAGTGTCGTTACAAGCAGCAGCACTAAAAATTAAAACGCCGCTGAGTAGAAGTGTGGTAAGTTTTTTCATGGTTTTTTCTCACTTAAAAAGTGTAATGGTTTAAATTCGATTGCTATCGATTCAGTAGAAACTATCTGACATAGCGTCAGATTCACTAAGCTACCGAAAGAATGGTGAGCTTAGAAAACTTATGCCCGGTTGTCGATGATGGTGACGCGATCGCTTACCTGGCTAGACTGATCTTCAGGTTCCGCAACCATCTTCCCAGAAGAGATGCCCGAAGTTTTATTTTCTGGTAGGTTGTAGACACCCCATTCGTGAATGCCTTTAGCTTTCAGAATAGATTCTGCACGCTGGATCTCCTCTTCGGTGCCGTTTACCAAAACCAGATAATCACCGCTAGATAATTGATCGTGATAAACCTTGGCTTCCTGTTCCGGAATTCCCAACCCAATTAGTGCGCCAGTCAGCCCACCTGCGGCTGCACCAATGCCACCACCAGCGATGGTTGTAGCTATAGCAGTGGCTTCTGCTCCGGCAAACAGGATAGGCCCGATACCAGGAATTGCTAAGGCACCTAGGCCAATCAGCAACCCGGTTAAACCGCCTAAAGCACCGCCTGCGATCGCTCCGGTTGTTGCACCTTCATCAGCGTTGCTATCCTTAATGCGATCGCTTACCTCAACCCCAGCTATCTCATCGTGCCGATCTGCATCTTTGGCAACGACAGAAACTTTGTCCATCAAAAAACCAGAATTTTTCAACTCATGCAGCGCATCTTCCACATTGCGACGGCTGGAGAATATACCCACCGCACGCTTATGGGGAATTGCATCCATATCAATGACATTAGGATCGCCGGCGTAAGGCACTGTATATCCCGCGCTCAGGGGAGTTAGTGCTAAGGGATCTAATCCTAATGTATAAGTTGGGTCAGTCAGACCTAGTGGATCGAAGCTGGTTGAGTATGCCACCGGATAGCTGGGAGCCATGCCGCTCACGCTAACATCATAGATGCCCCAATGTTGAATTCCCTGGTTTCCTAGAATTGATTCAGCTTTGGTAATTTCCGCTTGCGTACCCTCTACTATCACTAAGTAATCGCCTTGGGATAAGCGGTGGTTATAAACTTGAGCTTGTTCTTCCGGAATACCTAAACCCATCAGTGCGCCGACAATGCCACCTGTTGCAGCACCAACTGCACCACCGATGAGAGCGTCACCCAGTATAGAGGCTAAAGCCCCTCCTGCTACCACTGGGCCAATTCCTGGAATCGTTAATGCGCTTAAGGCTCCGAGTAAGCCAACAAAACCGCCTACTGCACCGCCTGCTAAAGCACCCGCCGTTGCCCCACTGCCAGTTTGATTGCCAGCATTGTCGCGTACATCAACCCCGGCTATCTCATCGCGCCCGTTTCTATCCCGTGCCACGATGGAAATCTGACTCATGGAAAAACCGGAAGTTTTCAGCTCATTAAGCGCATATTCCGCACTTTGAGGACTGGAAAACACGCCTACAGCCCGCTTACGTTGGTCGCTGGTCATTTTTTCCTCCCCAAATGAACAAAGAAACAGTTATAACCAATACCAAATCAGCTTTATTCATCTTTTCTTTCTTATTTATCGCCTTTTTTCCTAGGTTTTCCATCAGTCCCCAGATGTAAGATTTTATCTATCAATCGAGACGAAAGGGATATCCTTATGGCAGAGCGCGGCGATCGCCCTTTATTTAGTACGGTTATACGACCACCGAGAGATGCCAAGTATAGGTAGGCTCATATCAGACAGTAGTTAAACGCACTACCAGTGATAGCCGTTAAGGGGGTGCTTTGTGCAGAAGTGGTTATTGCCAACCATCGGTGAAGTATTAGCCCAACATGAATCATCAGGGGCAGATAGTCTGGTGCCTTTTACCCAAGAGACAGCAGAAAAATTGGATGGTCAACAGCGCTCCAGCAGCCGGAAAGCACTCAAGCAGATGCGTGCTAAAAGGGAATGGTGCGGTGCGATCGCAGCCTTGGAGGAGTTGTTGCATCTATCAACTGCCACATCCACAGGTTCCGATGAGCCGTTGGGATTGGTTTTAGCTGGCCCTGTGCCAGTCTTGAGTCATCCAGAGGTGATGAATCGTTTCCAGACAGGAATTTTTACAGTTGAATCACTCCATCCTATGGCTTTAATGCCATTTCAACTGCCTCCTGCAACTGCACAAGCCACAGAAAAAGACTCTTTATGCCTTCCTAAGCTGCCATTAATTCCAGCCGATCCGTTGGCATCTGAGCAGTTTTGTGTAGTTTTAACTTCTCAATTTAGTTTGGTGATGGTAGTAGGAGACGTAAACTACCAAAAAGCCTTTATGTATTCCTTTGACCCGGAAGTAGTAGAGAAAGCATGGTATAGTTTGCGATCGCGTTTATTATTAAGCAACCTCGATCGCGTCGGTCAGCTTGAAGCCTTAGTCAAGCGCTTTCCACCCACAGCGCCCGATTATCGCACCGTTACGCAGTTTAGCCGGTTACTGCTGAAAAATTTGCCAGACGAGGCAAAAGGTGATAACGCTGAACCAGTAGAGGCAAAAGCTAAAAATCCAGATAATTCTGATTATTCAATCTTGAATAATCAATTAATTGAAAATTCTTGCGATATAGAATTATTACAAGCCTTTGCCCACGAAGTTCGGACACCTCTAACTACCATTCGCACTCTGACACGACTTTTATTGAAGCGCCGCGATTTACCACCAGAAATCATCAAGCGTCTGGAAAAAATTGATCGCGAGTGTACTGAGCAAATTGACCGCATGGAGCTATTTTTCCGGGCTGCGGAAGTAGAAACAGCACCAGTCAAGCGCCGCGAAGTTCACCTGAGTGCGATGTCTGTCGCCCAAGTGTTCCAAAACAGCATTCCCCGCTGGCAAGAACAAGCAAGTCGGCGCAACTTAACTTTAGATGTCGTTTTACCTCAAAAGCTGCCAAGTGTAGTTAGCAATCCAGCCATGTTAGACCAGGTGCTAACTGGTTTGATTGAGAACTTTACCCGCCGCATCCCAGAGGGCGGTCACATTCAAGTAGAAGTGACACCCGCAGGCGACCAATTAAAGTTACAGCTTCAATCTCACTCTCAAAGATATCCTGACGAAAACGGCGACTCGTCAGCGGTGAATATAAACCAGCCAACTTTAAAGTCTATTGGCCAAATGTTAATGTTCCAGCCAGAAACTGGATGTCTCAGCCTAAATCTCAACGTAACGAAAAATCTTTTTCAAGCGTTGGGAGGGAAACTAATTGTCCGACAAAGACCCCAACAAGGTGAAGTGCTAACAATTTTCCTACCTTTAGAAGTTGGCAACACTAAAAAGTTAGGAGTTAAAAGTTAACATCCCGAAAAGCTGAACGCTTTCGAGCCATTGCCCGAAAGCAACATAACGCTAGAGTTAGTGCGATAAAAGGATGGACAGCAGGAGCGATCGCTACACTCAAAATTAGAGTGTAATATTAGTTTCATGGCATTGAACTACTTTTATCCAAGCATCTGCTAATGTCCGCGTCTCGCTCAGACCAAGATTCGCCCTGGAAAGACATTTTACGCCAGTATTTCCCAGAAGCGATAGCGTTTTTCTTTCCAGAAACATCGGCACAAATTGATTGGAGCCAACCACACGAGTTTCTAGATAAAGAATTCCAACAGATTGCACCGAATGCGGAAATCGGGAAACGTTACGCCGACCAATTGGTGAAAGTTTGGCTAAAACAGGGTCAACAATTGTGGCTACTTGTACATATAGAGATCCAAGCCAAACCAGAAACTAATTTTGCCGAACGAATGCTGGTCTATCACCTGCGGATTTTCGATAGGTTTCACAGCCATGCTACGAGTTTAGCGATTTTGTGCGATCGCAATGCCAACTGGCGACCGAATCAGTATCGTTTCAGCAGCCCCGATACAGAACTGACATTTCGGTTTGGGATGGTAAAGTTGCTAGATTACCGCTCGCGCAATGCCGAACTAGAACAAAGCCGCAATCCCTTTGCTGTTGTCGTGATGGCGCACATTCAAGCCCAGGAAACGCAACGCGACTCGCAAGACCGTAAGGATAGGAAATTAAGCCTGATTCGGCGGCTGTATGAGGAAGGCTACGAGCGGCGGGAGATTGTCAACCTGTTTCGCTTTGTTGATTGGGTTATGATTTTGCCCAAGGGGTTAGAGAGCCAATTTTGGCAAGAATTGAAGGTTTACGAGGAGGAAAGACGGATGCCCTACATTACCAGTGTTGAGCGAATCGGGTTTGAACGGGGGATTGAACAGGGGATTGAACAGGGCGCTCAACGGGAAGCCCGTTCGCTCATCCTGCGCCTACTCACCCGCAAAGTTGGAGAGTTACCTCAACAGGTGCAATCGCAGATCGATGAGTTGTTGATTACACAACTGGAGATGCTGGGAGAAGCTCTGCTGGATTTCTCCAGCCTATCTGATTTGGAAGGATGGTTGGCACAGCAGGAGCAGTAGGCGATAGATTGGGAAAGACAACTCGGAGTTGCTGGGAGTCAAGCGCCCAAGGGCAATTAAGAGTGCAACCCCTTCTTAATTTGCTATAGGTAACAGCACTTTGAAAGTGGAACCTTGACCTAATCTGCTAGTTACTGAAATAGAACCGCCGCAACGCAAAAGTAATTGCTGCACAATTGTTAAACCTAATCCAGCACCGACAACTTCTTCACCCCCAGCTGGGCGGCCGCGATAAAAACGGTCAAAAATTTTAGGTAATTCATTGGGAGCGATGCCAATTCCGGTGTCTCGAAATTCTAGCTGCACGTATTCCCCTTGTTGCTTGGATCGTACCAAAACCTGACCGCCAGTGGGAGTAAATTTGATGCTGTTGTGTAGGAGATTAATTACTATCTGCCGCAACCATGATTCTAAACAAGAGACAGTTGGAAGGTTAGTGCTGATGGTATAACCTAACTGGATACCTTTTTCTTGAGCGAGAGGCTGATAGGTGCTGACAACACCTGGGACAATTTCTGCTAAATGCACAGGTGGCGGATTGATTGGTATGGTGGTGCTGTCTAGCTGTACCAGTTCCATTAAACCGCTCATTAGAGAAGTCTGGCGATCGCATTCTGTATGCAACAGCCGCATATAGCGTTGGCGTTGCGCTGGTTTGAGATTCGGCGATTCTAGCAGCTTCAGGGCGGTTTTCATGTTCGTTAGCGGTGTCCGCAGTTCCAACAGCGAATTACTCAGCAACTCGTTTTTAAACAGCAAGTCGTCAAGCAGGGATTCGTTTTGCCGCTGTAGGGCTGCTGTTTGTGCTGTTGTTCCGTCACTGGTGCTATTCAAGCGATGGCTCTGCTGTTGCTTTCCTTGGGTTTCTAACAGGTGGATGAGTATAGACGCGATCGCTTTAGTCTGGACAAAATCATTATTTTGTGGTATACTTACCAGCTTTTTGTCTAAACAAGATAAATTTTCTTGGTTGGGAGCGATCGCGTTTCCTATCCCCTGCAAAAGCTGCTGAATCACAGGGAAGTCAAAACTGCAAATAGCTTGCAGTCCCCTTTTTTCTGTAGTGACTTGACTAATATGAAATGCCAGCAGCTCGTCGGAGTCCTCAAAGGATAACCCTTGCTGAATATCGACAAGCTCCATCGATTTTCCAGGCGCTAAATCTTTATCTGTAGGGATTTTCTGGATTTCCTGCTTGCTTCGGTGGGGACGATGCGCCAGAATCAAGCCAACAAACTTCTCAGATAAGACTAAGACAAAATACTCCCTTAAAATCGGACTTTCCGGTGCCAGATAAATTGGAATAATTCGCGAGTCGCCCGAATCTTTGGGATTTGATTGAGGAGTGGGAAGTGGCTTGTCCCCAGTCCCCAACTGCTTGCATAGATAAATCGTGTGCGGGACACTCATCCGTTGATGATAGGAATCTATCTCCTCCTGCCACACTTGACCAGGCGGCAGCTTCACCAAGATAGTAGCTGGTAGCTCTTGCTCAATCAGTGTATCCAAGAGCGCCTGTGAAAAAGACGTGAGAGTAGCAGCAGTGACGGAAAGAGGCTGAACAGCTAGCTCTAAAGCTAGCTGGTAGAGAGATCCATCTGGAGCGGGTTGCAGATTCATCCTTTATCCTTTAATTTCATCCTTGCTTCTAAGGCATCTCGTGCTTGTTCCCGATCGTCAAAGTGGATTTTTTCTGTTCCTAAAATTTGGTAATCTTCGTGACCTTTGCCAGCGATTAGGATACCATCGCCAGAATCGGCATTTAAAATAGCGGTGCGAATAGCAACAGCGCGATCGCTAATTACCATCGGTTGAACTGTTGACGGTATCCCTTCTAAAATATCTTGCAAAATCCGTTCTGGATCTTCCGTGCGCGGATTATCTGATGTAACTACTGCTAGTTCGGCTAGTTGCGCCCCAATTTTACCCATTTTCGGGCGCTTCGTGCGATCGCGATCGCCTCCACAACCAAACACGCAAATCATCTTTCCGGGAATAAACGGACGCGACGCTTTCAGCAAATTCTCCAAACTATCCGGCGTGTGAGCATAATCCACAATTACACTAATATCCTGAAGAGGACTAATTTGCACTCGCTCCATCCGTCCTGGCACCCCTGAAAATAAAGGTAGCGAGTCAGCGATAACCTGCAAATCTACGCCCAAATGTAAAACCGCACCCACGGCGGCGAGTAAATTTTCTAAATTGTACTGACCTACCAGCGGCGAACGGAAGGAAGTATCACCTTTTGGCGTATGCAACATTCCGCTGATACCAGTTGGACTGTAATCTAAATCTGACATCCACAGATCGGCTGTTGTATCGTGGACGCTATAGCGCCACGCTTGCTCAGAGTTTAACCCTTCAATCAACCGCTTACCATAGGCATCGTCAGAATTTATCACCGCCCGACCTTTGAGATATTCTGGGCTAAACAGCAGAGCTTTTGCTGCAAAGTAATCTTCCATATCGCGGTGATAATCTAAGTGATCCTGAGTGAGATTGGTAAACACCGCCACCTCAAACGGACAACCATAAACTCGCCCTTGCGCCAAAGCGTGAGAACTGACTTCCATCACCCCCATCTGAGACCCTGCTGCTACTGCCGCCGCCAGTTGTTCTTGCAATTCGAGGGCGAAAGGGGTTGTGTGGGCGGCGGTTTGTTTAAAGCCATTCCAGCGAGCGTACAGCGTACCAAAAAGTGCTGCGGGTAACTGACTTTGAGTTAGGAAAAATTCTATTAAATGAGTAGTAGTGGTTTTGCCATTCGTGCCAGTAACGCCAATCAGTTTCATCTGCTGGGCTGGGTAGCCGTAGAAGGCAGCTGCTACTTGGGCGCAGGCTTGCGTCATGTCTGCGACTGGGATAATGCAGACATCCTCTGTTGGCGGTTGTTTTTCGGCAGCTTGGGGAGAGATCAGGGCAGCGACAGCACCGGATGCGATCGCGCTAGACCAAAATTCTCCCCCATCCACTCGCGTTCCTGGCATCCCAATAAATAAATCTCCTGGCTGGCAAGCATGAGAATTCGTCGTTAACCGCTTGACTTCTGATTCTAAAGCTGCATGGCTGGATGTTGGTATGCCGGGAACCGCTGCCAATAACTCTCGCAATTTCATCTGTTGTAGCTCCTCACACATTGGTCTGTGGTCGTTGGCTAATAGCTTTTTAACACTATGGCAATTAGCCATTAGCTATTAGCATTTATCTTCTTCGGGTAAATATTTGTGTAACATTTGTTCCAACTGGCGCACTGTAGCGCGGGGAGAAGGACGGGGTAACTGTTCTTCTACTTGTTCTGTACGCTCTTGGCGCACCCTAAACAGGACTGGAATTTCATATTGAAACGTTTGGAACCAGTCCTCGCGGGTAGTAATATCTCTAATCTCCAGTTCCAAACTGGGGTTTGAAATTTCTAAGAGCTTTTCATGCAAACCCTCGCACAAGTGGCAACCCGGCTTGCTGTATAGTATTAACCGCATTCTGGTTCTCTCTCAAATTCGATCAACTGCTGGAAGTTATGCAAATTTGACATTGATATTCCCATTACCCGGTAGGGTTATGTGTATTTATAGGATAAAATCATCATTAGTTAAAAATTATCAAGAAACAAGTAGAAACTTACCATGACCTATAGCACCACAGCTAATGTCAGCATCTCTTCTTTTGACCTAGACGAACTCAACCAAAGGTTTGATAAAGCTCATCCCAGAGAGATCCTGGCATGGTGCGTCAACAATATCCCCACTGGACTGGTACAAACCAGCGCCTTTAATATTGATGACTTGGTAATGACAGATATTCTCTACCGCGACTTGAAACCAGAAAACCCAGTTCCGGTATTGTTTTTAGACACGCTGTACCACTTCCCCCAAACCCTGGAACTCGTGGCACAAGCAAAAGAACTTTACAATTTAAACCTGAAAACCTACAAGATTCGAGAGGTAGATTCTCGCGAAGCTTTTGCAGAACGTTATGGTGAAGCACTGTGGGATAAAGATATTACCCAATTCCACCACCTCACCAAAATCGAACCTTTGCAACGCGGTCTATCGGAATTAAACACCGTCGCTTGGATTACCGGCCGTCGCCGCGACCAAGCTGCAACTCGCGCTGATATGCCTGTGTTGGAACTGGATTCTCAGCAACGCCTCAAAGTCAATCCTCTAGCTAGCTGGACGCGGAAGCAAAGCTGGGCTTATGCGGCTGAGCATAAAATGATTTACAATCCCTTGCATGACCAAGGATATCCCAGCATCGGCGACGAACCTATTACCACCCAAGTAGCCGAAGGTGAAGACGAACGTGCTGGTCGCTGGCGCGGTATGGGTAAAACCGAGTGCGGGATTCACATTTAAAATAGGGACTGGGGGCTGGGGGCTGGGGACTAGGTAAGAAAGAGTTTTCCCCAATCCCCAATTCCCAATCCCCAATCCCCAATCCCCAATCCCCAATCCCCAATCCCCAATCCCCAATCCCCAAATGATTAAAATCCTCCACCTATCCGATATCCATATGGGGAGTGGCTTCACCCACGGCCGGACTAATCCGGAAACGGGTTTAAATACACGGTTGGAGGATTTTGTCAATACTTTATCTAGATGTATTGACAGCGCGATCGCTCTCCCCGTCGATTTAGTTCTGTTCGGTGGCGATGCCTTTCCCGATGCCACACCGCCGCCCTACGTGCAGGAAGCTTTTGCCAGTCAGTTTCGCCGCTTAGTTGATGCCCAGATTCCCACAGTTTTGTTAGTAGGGAATCATGACCAACATTCCCAAGGTCAGGGAGGCGCGAGTCTGTGCATTTATCGGACACTGGGAGTTCCAGGGTTTGTAGTTGGGGACACAATTAAAACCCACCGTATCGAAACCAAGAGCGGCCCAGTCCAAGTTATGACCCTTCCTTGGCTGACCCGTTCCACCCTGCTGACACGCCCGGAAACAGAAGACCTTTCCCTTTCCGAAGTCAACGAATTATTAATTAAGCGTCTAGAACCTCGTCTGGAAGGAGAAATCCGACGGTTAGACCCAGAAGTACCAACGGTTCTCTTGGCGCACCTGATGGCAGACCGCGCTAACTTAGGCGCAGAGCGCTTCTTAGCTGTCGGCAAAGGCTTCACTCTCCCCTTGTCGTTGCTAACTCGTCCCTGCTTTGACTACGTTGCCTTGGGACACGTCCACAAACACCAAAATCTTAATAAATCTAACGATCCGCCAGTCGTTTACCCAGGTAGCATTGAGCGGGTAGATTTCAGCGAAGAGAAAGAAGACAAAGGCTACGTGATGCTTCAGCTGGAACGAGGTAGGGCGCAGTGGGAATTTTGCCCTCTGAGTGTGCGTAGCTTCATCACCATTGAAGTAGATGTGTCTGATGCAACTGAACCGCAAGCAGCTATATTAAAAGCGATCGCAAAGAAAAATATCCACGAAGCCGTAGTGCGGCTAATTTATAAACTGCGTTCCGAACAGCTGGATTTGATTGATAATACTACGCTACACAGCTCCTTAAGTGAAGCTCACAGTTACACAATTCAAGCTGAATTGGTAAGTCAGCTGGCGCGTCCTCGCTTACCGGAACTTGGTTCAAGTGCCAGCATCGACCCAATGGAAGCACTGAAGACTTATTTAGCTAATCGCGAAGACCTCAAGGACATCGCCGCGCAGATGCTGGAGGAAGCTGAAAAGTTACTCGCCGCTGAGGAAGAGGTTTGGTTGGAGTCAATTGCATCATCAAAGGAAGATAATAATCAGCCAAGTCCGATGGTGGTGGGGAACACAGATAATCAGCTCAATTTGCTCTAGAAGTTAGGCGCGAAGGCACCGAAATCAATCAGGGGTCTTTGTTTGTGAAGTGGACTATGGGCGGGTGTAGGCTACAAAAGCTTGGATACACCCGTTTCCATGTTTCCCACCTTAGATTAAGCAAAAGCTAGCAATGTAGTTGGTTCGGGTGTTAGCCGTTGGGCTAATTCTGCTAAAAATTGGATGGCAAGAGGCTCTAGTTGTCTCTTTTCAATTGATTCCAAAATGCCGTCAAAAGGATTAGTATCAACCAGAGAATCGCCTAACATAATGCCTATCGGTTCTCTATGTCCACCTGGTATTTCCTTCCTCAGCAGAGGCTTATTCCTTTTATACTCTAGCTCATTAATAAACCAGGCAACGTCACTTTTATCAATTGGCTCGTCTTTGGTTCCAGCAATTGTATCTTTATCAAAAGAAATTAGTGCGGTTAGATTAAATAAACCACTATTTCCGATCAAGTCTTGAGTTTCTTTTTTGGTTGGGCGTACACCAATCCCCCAAGAGTCTAATAAAGGGGCTAAACCTGGAATTGGCACAGCATCTTTGGTGTCGGAAATATCGGGTGCAATTAATAAAGAAGGTTCATTAATGATGCTTTTTTTACCTTGCGCGATCGCTTGTCCTGAATATGCTTCTAGCAAGGCGATATATTTACAGCCCAGGCTATGACCAACCCAAAAATGTTTTAATGTTTCTGGATAGCCTAGTGCTTGGCGAATTCTATCTCTTTCATCGAGCAATCCTTTAGCAATTTCTCCGTGATTTAAACCAAACTGAAAAGGTACAGCAATGATGGTATAACCTGCCTCGAATAAACTTCGCAAGAAATACCGATAAGAAAAAGTTGGTAGAGTACCGTATAAAGCTCCGCCAATAAATTGAACAACACCAATTGGATTGGCATTTTCTGCAACCCAACTATGGGAAATCGGTTTAAATTGTATACTCATGTTTTCTAATTTTGTAATGCTGTTTTTAGAAAAGTGAAACCCCAGCTATAGTTGTAGTCTGGGTTGAGTGAAAGTGAAACCAAACAAACTCTTAATATGGTCGGGTTTAGTTTTCTAATGCTATTGGCTCTAGTCCCTTAAAACCTCTCTCCTATTAGGGTAGGAGCTTTTAATTTTCTCTTATCTATTAAAGAAGGGAGCTAAGTTGTTAGGTTTTAAGGGCTTCGCCAACAGTATCCGTTGTCTCAACTAAACCTACTGTTAAAGCTCATTAATAAGCTTTAACAAAATTACCTACTCTATGTCAATCTTCGGAGTTAGGCTTCTCTTTTTCTAGCTTGAAAAGAGAATTACCATTAGCGGTAGGCAAAGTGTAGACGATTTGATCTAGCTGAGGGTCTTCAACTGTTAAATCTTTAAAGAATGTCCCTCGGTGTTCAGGTGTTAACAGAAGCCTTGCAGATTTAGCTTCGGAGAGCGAAGACATAAAGATTTCCACATAACCACGAACTTCAAAGTCCGCAGTATCCAGTAAAGTTTTGCCTTTTTGGTCAGTTTTCAAAATATCGGGCTGCAAAATGAACAAACCCGTGTCATTAGCAGGAAGCTTTACGGTAAATCTTGCCTTATTGGCGGCTATATCTGGAATGAGATCGCCCGGAATATTTTGCCCAGTTACATCCAGAAAAACGAAAGTTTTCTCAATATCCACAAACGGTGTAACCGATGTAAACACAAGAGACACTATGACAGTTGAGCTTGTCGTATTGGCAAGTGTTAGGAAATAACCTTGAATGGCTGTACGGCTCAGCTTGGCGAAGGACTCTGGTGGAGGTGGAACCAGATTCTTTGGCAATTGTGACTTAACTAAAAGTTCAAAGGTTGAAACTAGCATGAAGTTTTAATTGGGGTTAATTTTCTGTTTATTTACTGAGATGAAGCTTTTGTTTGTGTATCTGGAAGTTTTTCCATTGCTTGTGAAAATTTCTGAAATTTCAGATTTGTTTCACCGCTTCATCTTGGTAACTTCTCTATAGTTCTAACTTTTGGTTTAAGGTAATTAGCAGTCGCTTTTTCTGGTGAAACACATCTTTGGTAGCTTAGTTGAGTGTCACTCAAATGTGCGACTTGCACTTTCCTGAATTTATGTATATCAATTCAAGGCTTGGATGCGTTACATCTGTACAGACATGGCATTGCTGTGTCCCTAGCAAGGTCGAGGGAAGGTCAGAATTGCCATATACTCGACCCAGCTGAGAAACGCTATATATCAAGCCTGATTAAGATATTTGCCTGTCACACAACCGCAATTTCCGCACTTTGTAGGAAATGCGGTTACATACAAAAAAAATGTATTTACTGATGCAGACAGACGCGACGCGAGATAGTATGGAGTGTGTAAAATTTAAGTTTTCATGTCTAAACTTCTACCTACACTCGTCTTAGTTGCAGCTAGTCTACTGCTTGGGAATGCAGGACAAATCAACCCAGTAGCAGCCGGAACCTGTGCTGATAAATGTCCGCCGCCGCCGATTCAGTTCATACCGGGACAACGTATTACCTTTGAAGTGGTTAATCTAACATCAAGTTTGGTTCAGATGCAGAGGGTGTTGGGGACTGACCCGATTCCTCTTAATCCCGGGCAAGCGGTATCTTTTGCTAGGGGAGGTAGTACCGACCCAAATTTATCAGTTTTGTTGTGGGATGCTACTGGTTTGCCATTGCGGGTCAACATTGGGAAACCGAATGCGAGAACTTTGCGGATAGAAGTGCGTCCCGGTGGTCGTCCTCCAGGCGATCGCACAGTTTATCTTAAAGACGACGGTCGGGTTGCGGTTTTTTAGCTCAAAGCTGATAGGATGGCCACACCCGGATTGCTTAAATTAAGACACCTGTGCAAGAGCGACCATCACCAGATCCATCCTCTCGTTCTCACCGATTGCCTAATCATCGGTGGCAAATATTTCCCAGCATTGAAGCACAAGCTGAAAAATTGGCGCAAGCAACGGGACTTTCACCTTTGTTGGGTCAGGTGCTGATCAATCGGGGTATGGAAACGTACCAAGAGGTGCAAGCATTTCTGGAACCAGAATCGCAGGTTTTGCCTTCACCATTGGAGGATTTTCCAGATTTAGCAATTAGTGTGGAATTGTTGAAAGATGCGATCGCATCCAGTGAAAAAATTGCTATTTGTGGTGACTACGATGCTGATGGCATGACTAGCACTGCTTTGTTACTCAGGGCGCTGCGGTGGTTAGGCGCACAGGTAGATTATGCCATTCCTAGCCGCATGAGTGAAGGCTACGGCATTAATCGCCGGATTGTAGAAGAATTTCACCGAGAAGGTGTTGGGTTAATTTTAACTGTAGATAATGGCATTTCAGCGTTTGACCCTATTGATAGAGCGCGACAACTGGGTGTAAAAGTCATTGTCACCGACCATCACGACATCCCAGAAAAACTGCCACCAGCTGATGCCATCCTCAACCCGAAACTAATTGCCGAATCTTCGCCTTATCGGGGTGTTGCTGGTGTTGGAGTTGCCTATATTTTGGCAGTAACGCTTGCTCAACAACTGGGTCAAGCTAAAGGCTTAGTGAAGCCACTTTTAGAACTATTTACTCTAGGAACCATTGCCGACTTAGCACCTTTAACTGGTGTTAATCGTCGCTGGGTAAAGCGAGGTTTGCAACAGTTGCCGCATTCGCAACTAGCAGGGGTTCAAGCATTGATTCAAATGTCTGGGGTACAGCAGGGAACGGAAAACAGCGAACCAGAAAATCCAAAATCTGAGCCTCTCCAAAAAAGGGTGGGAATCCAAAATGTAAAATCCCTAAAGCCGGAGGATATTGGTTTTCGCCTTGGCCCCCGAATTAACGCTGTAGGGCGCATTGCTGACCCCCTAACCGTAATTGAGTTGCTGACAACTGATGATATGGGGTTGGCACTGGAAAGGGCGATGCAGTGCGAACAAATTAATAAACTTCGTCAGCAACTATGCGAGGAAATTGAACAAGAAGCTATTGCTTATGTAGAGACATTCCATGCAAGTTCTCTAAAGCAAGATCGGGTTTTGGTTGTTGTTCAACCAGATTGGCATCATGGCGTGATTGGAATTGTTGCTTCCAGGTTAGTTGAACGCTACGGCGTTCCGGTGTTTATCGGGACTTATGAGGATGAGCAACACATTCGGGGTTCAGCGCGGGGAATTCCTGAATTTCATGTGTTTGAAGCTTTGCAGTATTGTCAAGATTTATTGGGTAAATTTGGGGGACACAAGGCAGCTGGCGGCTTTTCTATGCCAGCGGAGAATTTAGAAGCATTTAGAGAACGGTTGTCCATTTTTGCCAACCAATGCCTCAAACCCGAACATTTAAAGCCGTTGCTGAAGATTGATGCCCAGGCTAGCCTGGAGCAAATTAATCTCAGTTTATATCAGCAGATGGATAGTCTTCACCCCTGCGGTATCGAAAACTCCGACCCGATTTTTTGGACTCCAAATGTTAGAGTTGTGGAGCAAAAAATTGTTGGGAAAGGTCACGTTAAACTGACAGTGTTGCAGGATAACCCAGCTTACAAAATTAAAGCGATCGCGTGGCGTTGGGGCGATTACTTTCCTTTGCCGCCGCGAGTCGATATCGCCTACAAATTGAAAGAAAATTTCTGGAATGGCAACACTACAATTGAGCTGGAATTAGTAGGTGTCCGACTTCCCAAAATCTCCTCACTGGCTTCGCCGCAGCCTCAAGCCGAATTTTACTACAACCAACGTCATTACACCTGTAGTCTGAACGAGTCTTTAAAAGAGTTAAAAATTAAAAATAATCAAGGCAAAGTTCTAGCTATTCAGCAAGGACAAAGAACCGGGCTTTTAGGGACAACCGCCGCAGATTCCGCCCAGGTTGATGTTACCGAACCGAAATATTTTCACCTAATTAAGGCGGCTCTCAAAGCTTTGAACCTACCCGGAAGAAGTACATAACTTATCTAAAAAGTCAAGACCTTTAAACACAAAAGACGCTAAGGGATTCACAAAGGAGCGCAAAGTTTTAATCACCCTCTGCGTACCTTTGCGCTTCCCTTAGCGATCCTTTGCGTTTAAGATTCACTTTGGTTACAAACGCTGGGAATTTAGAGGTCGCCGTTGCGAAATGCCAGCACGAAAATGACCGCTGGGCCAGCAAGCATGATTAGTGCCACAAAGGTGAGCTGAGCAATTACTTCCCAGTTGAGGTTGCCTAAAGAGCTGAAAAATTCCATGTTTCCTGCCTTTGATGAGGGTATTTACTACGTATAGATTTAACTGGCAAAGCTGGAAATTTTGCCATCTAATCTTACCTAGCGATCGCTCCTTTATTAAAGCAACTTTACAAAAGTATAAGAAACGAGAGGAATTGCGGGTAGCCGTCTTGAACAGCTGCCAAGGAAAAACCGTTAAGCTCAAGAAACGAGAACTTTTTGAAAGACAGTTTTGAACAATGGCGACTTGGGGCTGTGTTAAGCAATGTGGAGCCTGCTGTCATCTTGACCCAGCAGACCGACCAGACTTGGATGAGTATCTTACCCCAGATGAGTTACAGCTTTATCTGAGCATGGTGGGGGAAGGAGGATGGTGCGTGAATTTTGACCATACGGCGCGAGAATGCCGCATCTATGCAGACCGTCCTCGCTTCTGTCGAGTACAGTCAGATGTTTTCGAGGATTTGTATGGTGTTGAACCAGAGGAGTTGAACGACTTTGCAATTGAATGTTGTCGCGAGCAGATTGAAGGCGTTTATGGCGATCGCTCTTTAGAAATGATCCGCTTTAACAGCGAAGTTGGCTTCTGAGAAGGCTTTGTAATTTAAAAAGCTTGATATTCCGACACACATCTGAGAAAATGAAAAGAATATGAAAACTATGCAGCGTTAAGCAAAACTAAAGAGTGAAACTATCCACATTGCCTCCCAGCTTGCCTACTTTGGAGCGTCCTATTGAACCAGCGAAATCTGCACAAACGCGCCAGTCTTACCAGAAGCCAGCAGCATCTAAGCTGGAAGGTTTACCCTGGAAAGCGTTCAGTTCGACGTTCTTGACAATCTTTTTGGCAGAAATGGGAGACAAAACCCAGATAGCAACTCTGCTGATGAGTGCGGAGTCTCAGTCACCTGGGGTGGTTTTTGCAGGTGCAGCAGCGGCACTTATTGCTACAAGTTTACTAGGAGTATTGTTGGGGCGCGCTCTGGCAAGCAAGTTCTCGCCGAAAACCCTGGATACGGCAGCTGGAGTTTGTTTGCTGTGCGTCTCGGCGATGCTGTGCTGGGATGTAGTGCATTTTTAAAGCTTTTGCGTTCCCAGGCAGATCCTGGTAATGAGGATAAATTAAATAATAAGAAATACTTATGGATTGGCACCTTTTAGGAATTAGTTTTATTACCGTATTTTTGGCAGAGATAGGAGATAAAAGCCAATTTGCAGCGATCGCGCTCTCTGGCAGTTCCAAATCTCCCCGCGCTGTATTTTTTGGGACAGTCACAGCACTGCTGTTGGCTAGTTTACTGGGAGTTCTGGCAGGAGAAGGGGTATCGGTGCTGTTTCCGGCGCGGATTTTGAAAGCGATCGCCGCAATTGGATTTGCCTTGATTGCTGTCCGCCTGCTGTGGCCTGATGCCAATTCGTCAGAAGAATTGGAAGAGACACTATAACAATTGCCATTTTCTTAAACCCGCGTCCGTGGGCTTTGTTTGTGTAGCTTTATTGAGTCTTTTGGGCGCTTTTTTTTACGGGAAAACATAGGGAAGACTTAATATAGAGTCATCCGCTGATTGCTTCTCATTATGAGCTATTGCCTCAATCCAACTTGCCCAAATCCCCAGAATCCCGCTGATACAAAGTTTTGTATCACTTGTGGCACCAAATTGCTGCTCAAAGAGCGCTACCGTGCTATCAAACCAATTGGACAGGGAGGCTTTGGCAGAACTTTTTTGGCAGTGGATGAAGACAAACCCTCAAAACCGCCTTGCGTTATTAAGCAATTTTATCCCCAAGCCCAAGGCACCAGCACCGTTCAAAAGGCAGTTGAGTTATTTAATCAAGAAGCGGTGCGACTGGATGAACTAGGCAAACATCCCCAGATTCCAGAACTGCTGGCATATTTTACCCAAGACGATCGGCAGTATTTGGTGCAAGAATTTATCGATGGGCAAAATTTAGCCGAGGAACTATCAAAGGTCGGTGCATTTAATGAAACTCAGATTCTCCAATTGTTAAACGATCTATTACCTGTGCTGCAATTTGTCCACAATCATCAGGTAATTCATCGCGATATCAAGCCAGAAAATATTATTAGGAGAAGCCGAGACGCACGTCTAGTTATTGTCGATTTTGGTGCTTCTAAATTTGCCACAGGTGCCGCCCTACTGCAAACCGGAACCAGCATTGGCAGCCCCGAATATGTAGCACCAGAACAAGCTAGAGGCAAAGCTACCTTTGTCAGCGATATTTATAGTTTAGGAGTTACCTGCATTCATTTATTAACCCAAATGTCTCCGTTTGACTTATATGATATCAACGAAGATGCCTGGGTGTGGCGACAATTCTTAACTTTTAAAGTTAGCGGTTTTTTAGGTAAAATTCTAGACAAAATGCTGCAAACTGCTGTTAGTCGGCGCTATCAATCAGCAGCAGAAGTGCTTAAAGACTTGAACCAAGAGCAGAAGCAAGCAACAACACCAACAGTTGCGACAGCCGGAAAACCTGTTCATCCACAGCCAGGGACAACGCCCGTTATCAAACCCTCGGCTAGCAAGTCTAAAAGCCTAGTTGATGACGAATTGGCAGAGATGCGATCGCAGTTTCTGGAAGCTGGCACTTCTAAAAACGAAAATCAAAAATCTACTCCCCAAAAAGCCCCATCCCCTAATCCTGCACAATCAAAAAGCCAAGTTGATCTGGAATTGGAAGAATTAAAATCTCAATTTTTAGGCTCTCCAAAACCTAAAAAACCGCCAACTCAGACTTAGCAAAGTTATATTTTGTAAGGTAGACAATGCTTACCATGAAAAATTAACCTTTAGAGGTTATAATACCCTTTTTTGAGTTTTCAGAGAAAGTTAATGAACTTGAAGAATTATCATTGCCAATGGATTGCATCTATAGCGCTTTTAGTCGGTTTAACCCTTTCTAGTTGCACTCAAGAAGCTAACGTACCTGTAACTAATAATTCTCCTAACTCACCGACTCCTGAAACTGCTTCGCCTTCTCCTTCGGTAGATGGAAATACAGCTTCTCCTAATCCATCTGGTAACGCCACATCTGAAAAATTAGGTGTTTCGCCTCAAGGAAATAATTGTCCAAGTAATGCGCCGATTAAGGGAAGGAATACCAAAAAACGAGGTAAAGTCTACACCGGGCCAAAGGCTAAAAATTATGACAAAATCAAGCCCGATATCTGTTTTCCAAGCAGGAAAATAGCGGAGCAAGCTGGCTACAAATCTCCCAAAGAACTGAAGGAGAACGAAGCCAACTAAAATCAATGGAATGCCTCGCTGTTTTATTTCCTCTTGTGCATGAAGAGAAAATTTAATAGTCATAGGAAGAGTATTCTCCACTCGTCACAGCCTTAACGCGGGCAGAAAAACCAGCGGATGTGAGAGCATCGACAGTACGTTTGTGATTTTGCACCCAGAATGCCTGTCCCAGGCGCACAAACTTGCGCTTGTATTCACCCGCCACAATTCCAATCACCGGAACTTTTGCCTTACTCTTGTCGCCTGAATGTTCTTCCAAAAGAATTAGCAGGTGCTTAAGTTTTGCCTCATCGTTAATTCGCTCAGGTGTCAGTTCCACCATCACCAAATGCTCAGCATCAATTCTCACATTATCCTCATTGTGATTCTTTGGTTGTTCTGAAAAAGTTGTTTCCTGGGGTTGGAATTCAGGTTCTTCTACTGGCGGCGGTGTTACTTCCGCTATTACCAATTGCTCTGCTGTAATCAGCTTAACTTCTTCCACAATCACTTGCATCTGATCTTCTCGCCGATCCGCTTTGCCAAAGATAATTAGAGGCGTATCTGTTACTAATAATGAATTGATTATTTCATAAGTTTGGGGAAAGACTACCGCTGAGGTTTGACCTGTTATGTCTTCCATTTGTAGAATCGCCATGCGCTCGTTCTTCTTAGTAGTCACCTGCTTAACTTCTGTGAGCATTACAATAACAGTGACCTTTGACTTCGCCCGCGCATTTTCCAGTTGGCTGAGATTGATAGGAGCAGGATCTAACCCTGCGGCTAATTTTTCTACAGATTTAAGAGGATGGTCAGTAACATAGAAGCCCAGCAGTTGTTTTTCCATCTGCAACTTCTCTGTTTTGGAAAAATCTTTCACTGGGGGCGCTTTGGGAGCAGATTCAAAAGCAGGACTAACGGTGTCTTGAGTTGAGGTCGCCCCTCCAAAAAAGTCAAACAGATTTCCCTGACCGATTTCTCGGTCTTTGGCGCGGGATTGCGCCCAATCTACTACTAAGGGGAGGTCATGGATTAATTGGTTTCGATTGGGTTCGATACTATCAAAAGCGCCACATTGGATCAAAGCTTCCAAGGCGCTCTTTTTGACAGCATGGAGGTTGACGCGATCGCATAAATCAGCCAATGACTTAAAATTTCCCCCCTCATCCCGTTCCGTCAAAATACACTCAATCGCTCCCAAACCTAAATTCTTCACCGCAGACAACCCAAACAAAATCTTTTCTTGCAAAGGCGTAAAATCTACAAGAGAGCGATTAATATCCGGTTGTTCCACCTTAATTCCCATAGCCGAACAGTTAGCAACATATTTCTGTACCTTATCGGTATCGCCACTGTTAGCGGTCAGCAACGCCGCCATATATTCAACCGGATAATTTGCCTTTAAAAAAGCAGTTTGATAAGTAACATAAGCATAAGCAGTTGAATGGGATTTGTTAAAACAGTACTCGGCGAACTTCACCATCTGTTCAAATAAATCTTCAGCCAGTGTGCTTACAATCCCGTTTTTTGTAGCTCCATCAATAAAAAGTTGCCGCTGCTTCTCCATCTCATCAGCTTTTTTCTTACCCATTGCGCGGCGTAATAAGTCAGCTTGGCCTAAAGAATATCCAGCCAAATCTTGAGCCATTTTCATGATTTGCTCCTGATAAACAAGAACACCATAAGTCTCTTCAAGAATTGGTTTTAATAACTGATTTGCATAGACAATTTCTTCTCTTCCATGTTTACGATTAATAAACAAAGGAATTAGTCCAGCGTCTAAGGGTCCCGGTCTATATAGAGCTAGAATTGAGGAAATATCTTCTATGTTCGAGGGTTTCAAGTCGCGCACTATCTGGCGCATTCCCGACGACTCTAGCTGAAAAATACCTTCTAAATCACCTTCTTCTAACTTTTTATAGGTACTATGAACTCCTTTTGGCCGTTTATTAAGTTCGCCTTTTGATAAAATTTTATAAGCTTTTCTTTCCTCAGACGTTACATCATCAGGATCTATAACGATATTTCGGTGCTTCTTAATCAAATCAATCGTATTTTGGATAATCGTTAAGTTTCTCAACCCCAGAAAATCCATTTTTAACAATCCCAGTGATTCCAAATCCTCCATGAAATACTGGGTAATTACAGAGCCGTCATTATTCTTTTGTAGGGGTACAATTTCATCTAGCGCTTGCTTGGAAATAACTACACCAGCGGCGTGTACGCCAAAGGTTTTGTTTGTACCTTCAATCCGCATCGCCATATCAACCCAATGGCGAACTGTTTCGTCTGATAGGTACTTTTCTCTAAACTCTGGTGCGGGTGAATCGTCACCAATCATTACTTTGAGTTTGGTTGGCTTTCCTCGCACCACAGGGATTAATTTCGCCATTTTGTCTGCTTCCCCATAGGGAATATTTAACACTCTGGCGACATCTTTTAAAACTGCTTTAGATGTTAAACGGTTGAAGGTAATAATTTGTGCTACTCGCTCTTTTCCATACTTTTCGGTAACGTATTGAATTACGTCATCCCGCCTTTCAATGCAGAAATCTGTGTCAATATCAGGCATAGATTTCCGTTCTGGATTTAGAAATCGCTCGAATAGCAGCCCATGATGTACTGGGTCAATATTAGTAATTTTTAAGGCGTAAGCTACGAGAGAACCAGCAGCAGAACCACGTCCTGGCCCTACGGGAATGCCATGATCTCTGGCGTATTTAATGTAATCCCAAACTACTAAAAAGTAAGTAGAGAAACCCATCTGCTGAATCATTTTTAATTCATAATCCAGCCGTTCTCGATAAACTGAACCAAGGTCTAAATAAGAACGAACTTTAAATCTTTCTCGCAGTCCTTCTCTGGCAGTTTCTTCTAAGTAGGTGTCAATTGTGTAACCTGATGGAATAGGATAGTCAGGAAGGCGTGGCTCGTCGAAAATTTTGTATTGCTGGATCTTATCAGCGACTTCCAGGGTATTTGCGATCGCTTCCTCAATTACATCATCCGGTAGATGATCTCGAAATAGTTGTTTCATCTCTTCAGCAGACTTAAGATACTCAGTCCCGCTGTAGCGCATCCGATTGTCTTCGGAAATTAATTTCCCCGTCTGAATACATAACAGCGCGTCGTGCGCTTCTACGTCGTTGCAGGAGATAAAATGCGAATCATTCGTAGCAATAATTTTAATGTCTAGTTCCCGTGCAATTTTGACAATTTCAACGTTAACAAGTCGGTCTTCCTGAGAACCGTGATCTTGAATTTCTAAATAAAAGTCTTCGCCAAAAACATCTTTGTACTCTTTAGCAACTCGGCGAGCGATATCTGGCTTCTCTTGGAGAATTGCTTGGGGAATTTCGCCGCCTAAACAAGCGCTGGTGACAATTAAACCTTCCCGATACTCTTTTAAAAGTTCTTTGTTAACGCAAGGACGCGAAAATATTCCTTTGCCTTGAACGCCTTCTAAATGAGAAATTGTTGTTAATTTAACTAAGTTTTTGTAGCCTTGAGTATTTTTAGCTAATACGACTTGGTGATATTTTTTTCTACCTCGCCTTTGTTCTTTAATGTCGCCATTTACTACATACATTTCATTGCCAATAATTGGCTTAATTGTTTTACCGCGACAAACTTTTATTAGTTCAATTGCGCCATACATAACGCCGTGATCAGTAAGAGCGATCGCAGGCATTCCCAATTTTATTGCTTGATTTACCAATTCGGGTAACTGACTAGCACCATCAAGCAAACTGTAATCGCTGTGAATATGTAAACCTACGAAAGACATATTATTTTACTAATTACTAATTGGTTTCCTTTTTCCCAGGCTGAGGTTGGGAATGATTACAGGAAGCAGAGCCTCTTGTAATCGTCTATTTACAATAAGGATGGGTTCTTATTTCTAACTTGTTTATACTTCGAGCGAGAGCCTCTAGAATTGCGTTCCCAGGCTCTAGCCTGGGAACGAGAAAGATAGCTAATCTAATTGCGGTGTGCGTAGATGCCAATCAGTAGATTGCTCATAGGCATATGCTACTTGCAAAAGTAAATCTTCTCGCAAAACATTGCTAATCAATTGCACTCCAATCGGCAATCCCTTTTCATCAAAACCGCAGGGTACACTTAAACCAGGCAACCCAGCAAGATTTAGCGGGATAGTCATCAGGTCATTCAAATACATACCCAACGGATCTTCTGTGTTTTCTCCTACTTTGAAAGCAGTTGTAGGAGCAGTGGGACATACTAAAATATCAACTTTTTCAAAAGCCCGCAGAAAGTCTTGTTTAATCAAGGTGCGGACTTTTTGGGCTTTGAGATAATAGGCGTCGTAGTAACCCGCTGAGAGAGCATAAGTACCCAACATGATCCGGCGCTTGACTTCCTTACCGAAACCAGCGGCGCGAGTTTGGGTGTACATCGATAAAAGATTGTCGGCGTTTGGTGTGCGGAAGCCGTACTTCACTCCATCGTACCGGGCGAGATTAGCGGATGCTTCAGAAGGAGCAATAACATAATAGGTGGGCAAACCGTAGCGGAAGCGGGGACAGGAAATTTCTTGAATTTCCGCTCCCAAATTTTGCAGTTGCTCAATAGCTTTGGTAACAGCTTGCCACACAGTTGAGTCTAAACCTTCGCCAAAGGTTTCTTTAATAAAACCAACTCGCAACTGACCTCTGGGTTTAAAGTTTGGTCTGAGAGCTTTGGCGTAATCTGGGATTTCGACTTTGAGACTGGTAGAGTCTTTGGGATCGTAACCTGCGATCGCTCTCAATAAAATCGCTGTATCTTCTACTGTGCGTCCAAACGGGCCAACCTGATCCAAAGAAGAAGCAAAAGCCACCAACCCATAACGGGAAACTAACCCATAAGTAGGTTTCATCCCGACAACGCCACAGAAAGACGCTGGTTGACGGATAGAGCCACCTGTATCAGAACCGATCGCTACAACACACTCTTTTGCCGCTACCGCCGCCGCTGAACCGCCAGAAGACCCTCCCGGCACGCGATCCAAATCCCAAGGGTTAGCAGTGACTTGATAGGCTGAGTTTTCCGTAGAACTACCCATCGCAAACTCATCGAGATTGGTTTTTCCCACCATGACTGCACCAGCGTCAGCCAGTTTCTGCGTCACCGTTGACTCGTAAGGCGGGACAAAATTTTCCAACATCTTCGAGGCGCAGGTAGTGGGAATCCCCTGCGTACACATATTGTCCTTGATGCCAATAGGAATCCCCGCCAGCGGCCCAATTTCTTCCCCAGCGGCGATTTTGGCATCCACTGCACGAGCCTGTTGCAATGCTCTATCTGCTGTTACGCACAAAAAACTATGCAATTTCGGCTCTAGCGCCTGAATACGGTCTAAAGCT
Source organism: Trichocoleus sp. FACHB-90 (assembly GCF_014695505.1). Classification (NCBI taxonomy): domain Bacteria; kingdom Bacillati; phylum Cyanobacteriota; class Cyanophyceae; order Leptolyngbyales; family Trichocoleusaceae; genus Trichocoleus; species Trichocoleus sp. FACHB-90. The sequence goes on along the minus strand of NZ_JACJOK010000036.1, from coordinate 29,573 downwards.
TCTTGGGTAATTTCTACAGCTGAGCGTTCTTTGCGAATGAGTTGTTTATGCAACTCGCGGATGGATGCCATGCCATGACCTCGTTTCGATTCACCGTCTAGATTTTTAGTATAGGTTACGCCAAAGACGCGATCGCTTTCTTGTGGCTATGATTCCCTACTGAGACAGGCGAAATGCTTTTGCCGTGCGGATTTTACAGTTGATTACCCGTAAATATTGAACCCATCCCCGCCTTCCCTCTTCCGGGGAGGGTTTGGGGGTGATGCGGAAAATTATGGGAATTAACCGGACGCGATCTGAATTATCGCTTTGGGCGATCGCGCTTGGTATCAGTATTTTTCCTAGGAAGCGATCGCTTCCCTATCATTGTTCAGCCACCCCGCAAGTCGAGCATACTGGATCGTGTTAGCAACATCAGCCAGGTAATTTATGCGTCGAGTTCAACTTTGGGCGATCGCCCCCACTTTCTTCCTAATGGCGGCTAAGAAAGCATTGAAACTAGCAATGTTGTTATTGTGTCTAGCATTGTTCGGCTGGTCAACGCCAGCGCAAGCAGCTAGCCAAACCAGTCCGCGATTGGAAGAGCAAGTTTTACAGATTATTCGCAAGCACCCAGAAGTAATTCTGGAATCTGTTCAGGCATACCAACAGCAGCAACAACAGCAGGTTCAGCAAGCACAGCAAGCATTTTTGCAAGATTTAAAAACTAATACTAAAGCGGTGATTGGAGAATCTCCCACTACTGGGGCAATTGATTCCAAGGTTGTGCTGATTGAGTTCTCAGATTTTCAATGTCCCTATTGTGCCGAAGCTCATAAAACACTGAAGCAATTGATAGAAAAGCATCCAGGCGAAATCGCTTTAGTGTACAAGCATTTTCCCCTTACTCCAATTCACCCTGAAGCCATGTTAGCGGCTAAAGCTGCTTGGGCTGCAAGTCAACAGGGCAAATTCTGGGAGTACGAAGACGCGCTATTTACCCAACAAGACAAATTGGGTGAAGACTTGTATCGGGATATTGCCCAAAAGTTGAATTTTGATTTGGAGAAGTTTGAGGACGATCGCCTTCTTGCGGATACCGCCATCCAAGAAGATATTCAACTTGCTGAATCTTTGGGGCTTTCTGGCACACCCTTTTTTGTGATAAATGGCGAAACTTTCTCAGGTGCGGTGCAGCTATCAGATATTGAGAACATATTAGCTAGTGTAAACAAGTCTTGAAGTAATTTAGGCATTTGATTCGATTTTGAGCGATTGCTTGTATATTGCGATCGCTCACAAACTGAATCTGAGATTGCTAAAGTTTGAGCGCGATCGCCTCCGGCCACAATGAAGAAGAGACTTTTACAGAAGTAGCGATCGCTACTTCTGTAAAGGCTAAAGTAAGATTGATATATACTTAACTTTAAACAAAAAATAGCTTAAGCAATTAGAATTGTTTTTGTAAAAGCCTAGTATTAGTAATGACGCGATTTCCTCACGACCAATTTGCTAAAGACTATCTGAAAGAATTATTAACACCTTTAGGAGAAGTAGAGACTAGCCGTAATATTGCCGGAGAAGTCCGAGAAATTGATGTTTGGTTTATTCCTAAATCTACACCACAGATAGATGCACAAGCATTAGGAATACTAGGGCAGTTTGCCGCTACTCCCGCAATTTTTGAACCCTTTCGCAATGCAGTCACGCCTAGCCAAATTCGCAGTTGTATGAGCAAACTGTTTGACGTTCATGCTGATTTGGAACGTCAAACTAAACGGGAAAACACTCGCAGCAATGAAGCTGCATTACCTAAGCTATGGATTCTTTCTCCAACAGCATCAATAGCTTTATTAGATGGTTTTCGGGCGATACCTGATGACAATAACTGGCTGCCAGGAATCTATTTTCTAGGAGATTCTCTGAAAACAGCCATAGTAGCGATTCATCAGTTACCGCGTACTAATGAAACACTCTGGTTAAGGGTTTTAGGCAAGGGAACAGTGCAAAAACAAGCTATTAATGAACTAGCGCAATTGCCAGAGTCAAACCCGTTTCGAGCAAATGCGCTAGAGTTATTGTATAATTTGCGCCTCAATTTAGAGGCAAATCGAGATTTAGCGCCAGAGGATAGAGAGTTAATTATGGAACTAGCACCACTTTATCGGCAACAGATGGATGCGGCTGTACAACAAGGAATACAGCAAGGAGTACAGCAAGGACAGCGGCTTGTTGTAGAAAATGTGTTGAGAGTTCGCTTTGGTGCGGTCGATGAGGAACTAGCAGCCATTATTGAGCCTTTATTGGAATTGCCACCAGAAGAGTTTAGTGCGTTGCTGTTGCAATTATCCCAATTATCCCGCGATGAACTATTAGCTAGGTTTGGAAGAAGAAGTTACTAAAAAAAGCACATAATCTTGTTTTAGATAAAGAGGATAGAGAGTTAATTATGGAGCTTGCACCACTTTATCGGTAACAGAGAGATGCGTCTGCACAACAAGGATAGCGGCTTGTTGTAGAAAAACCTGTTGAGAGTTTGCTTTGGTCTGGTGGATGAGGAACTAGCAGCCATTGTTGAGCTTTTGCTGGAACTACCACCAGAAGAGTTTTGTGCGTTGCTGTTGCAATTATTCCGCAATGAAGTAATTAGCCATGCTTGGACGACGAAGCAGCTAAAAAGATGTGGCTAGAAGATAAATTTAGTGGTTGGATAAATTCTAAATTTTAGACTAACGTTTATTTTTATTAAATACGGAAACTTTAGGAAGGTGCTGTCAATCTATTTGATATAGACAGCGTTATTTCTCTTGTCAGGAAATTGTAAGGTGATTTATGCGTCGGATTCTATTTATGGCATTTGCCCCTATCACTGTACTGGCGACCTTCTTTCATTCAGTTTTTCCCTCTAGCCCATCTCTGGCAGGTGTTCCAATACCCACTCAAGGAGGATCTACTTTGTTGGCACAAGCGAGTTATCTTTCGCCTTTGGAACAAGCGGTTATTGTGGAAATGAACAAGGCGCGGACAAATCCCGCCGCTTATGCTGCTGTGTTGGAAAAGTACAAAAAGAGCTTTGTTGATAGCAAGCGAGTTAAATTGCCTGGTAACGTCTATTTACAGACGCAGGAAGGCGTGAGGGCAGTTGATGAGGCGATCGCGTTCTTGAAATCAGCCAAACCTGTGTCAGCTTTGAGTGCATCCAAAGGGATGTCTTTGGGTGCGAAGGATCTCGTCAAAGACCAAGGCCCAAAGGGTGCGACAGGACACACGGGAAGCGATCGCAGTACCCCCTTTACTCGCATCAACCGCTATGGTTCTTGGCAAACCACCGCTGGGGAAAACATCAGCTACGGTTCCAGCACAGCCCAAGATATTGTGATGCAATTAATTATTGATGATGGAGTGAGCGATCGCGGTCATAGAAAAAATATGTTTAGCCCCGCTTTTAAGGTAGCTGGGGTTGGCTTCGGTTCTCATGCTAGATACAGAAATATGTGCGTGATTACATACGCTGGAGGATATAAAGACAAATAGTTGAAATGGTAATGGGGAAAGGCAAAAGGCTCTCATGCAAAATGAAAAAGTGAAGAATTATTTTGCTTTTACCTTTTACATGAGAGCCTTTTTATGCCTTACACTTCTTCCCCAGCTCATCACCTCAGCGTCCGCGTCCAAGGAGAGGGGTTTCCCATTCTGTGCTTGCACGGTCATCCCGGCAATGGTCGCAGTATGTCTATCTTTACTAAGCACCTCGAAAATCGTTTTAAAACTATCGCCCCAGACCTCCGAGGATATGGCAGTAGTCGGTTCAATGGGGATTTTACTATGGGCGACCATTTGATTGACCTGGAGGCGCTTCTAGACCGCTTACAGATCGAACGCTGTTTGATACTGGGATGGTCGTTGGGGGGAATATTGGCGATGGAGTTGGCGCTGGGGCTAAAAGAGCGAGTGAGCGGTCTAATTTTAATTGGTACAGCGGCTCGTCCCCGTGGCAGCCATCCGCCGATTAGTTGGCAGGATAATTTTTACACAGGGCTGGCTTCGATTTTGAACCGGATACAGCCTGGGTGGGAGTGGAATATTGAGACGTTTGGGAAGCGATCGCTTTACCGCTATCTAATCCAGCAACACACGCCGAGTACCTACAACTACCTCGCATTGGAGGCAATGTCAGCTTATTTACAAACCTCGGCTGCTGCCAATCGCGCCCTCAACACAGCGCTGAGAACTGGGTATAACCGACTGGCAGACCTAGAGCAGATTCCATGTCCGAGTTTGATGCTGGCGGGGGAATGCGATCGCCACATCACCCCTGTTTCGAGCTTAGAAACTGCTCGTCACCTCAAGGATTGTGAATGGCATTGCTACCCCAACACCGCTCATTTATTCCCGTGGGAGATTCCCGACCTGGTCAACAGAGACATTGACAACTGGCTCGACAACCACCCCCAGGTAGTAATGCCTGCCTGAGTCTAATTCAAATCTGGGTGTGATACCCACTTCTAAAGCCCGCTAGGTAGCGGGCTTTAGTTTGTCTAACCCCTTCCAGTCTGGGGGTTAACTGGGACGAACCAAAGACTACGAAGGCTGACCGCTAAAAGTAGGTGTTCTTTTGCGGTCAAAACGCTCCCCCGAATCGTCGCAAATGGTTAGATTCTCTGGCTTACAGCGCTTCACAACCACCTTAATACCGTTGGCACTTTCGTGTTCTAGGTCTTCGATGTAGCCAGCCTTGGCTGCGTGGGCTTCTTGGCTGCTGATGAAAGGGCCAAAGTAGTAAGTACAGCGAGGGTTATCAGTGACAACCTCAACCCACCAAGCCCGTCCAAAGAAGTGGAGAATGCTAATCAAGAATTCCTTCATAGTCTTTGCCTGTTTTAGGGGATGCGATGCAATTTTCTAAATGTGCTATTGTTTACACTTTGTTATACTCTGACATGATTCTTTTTTGAAGAGTCTTGTAACAGATTATCAAAGGTAGATTTTATTTGACCAGCGTTGACGGTAAATTTCATAAAGAGCCATTGCCGCCGCCACTGAAGCATTCAAGCTAGGAGTCTGTCCCTGTAAGGGAATGGAAACCAGGAAGTCACAGCAGCGTTGTGTCAGCAAACTCAGACCTTCACCCTCAGAACCAACTACTAATACTACTGGGCCAGTGAATTGAGTTGTGTGTACCATTTGACTACCTTCGGCGGCAGTGCCGTAAATCCAAAAGCCAGCTGCTTTTAATTCTTCCAAGGCGCGAGACAGATTGACGACTCTGGCCACTGAAAAACTTTCTAAAGCTCCAGCTGACACTTTCATCACGGCGGATGTGATACCTACTGCCCGTCGTTGGGGGATTACTAATCCCTGCGCTCCCAAGGCTTCTGCTGTGCGAATAATTGCTCCCAGGTTATGGGGATCGGTAATGCCATCGGCTACTAACAAGACTGGCTGTTCTGAGACGGATTTGGCATTGGCGATTAAGTCGTCCAATTCAGTGTAAGTATAGGGGGCGACTTGAGCCGCTACGCCTTGGTGATTGGCTTGGTTGGTGATTTGATCTAAGCGTCTCGGTTCTACTTCATCAATTACGGCTCCCCTTTCTTTGGCTTGCAATAGTAAGGTATGAAAGCGAGGATCGTAGCGCAGGTTGGGAAGTATCCAAATCCGGTTGAGCTGGCGCTGGTTTTCTAGAGCTGTAAGGACGGGATGCCGACCATAGATCATGTCTGTTTCTTCCTCTGGGGGCGAGGACACAGAGCGATCGCGATCGCGTAGCGAAGCCGGTGTGTTAGCAGCATCGCTTGAGTATCTGCCTCTTGGCGGCTTTTCGCGCCCCGTTCGCACAAACTTCCCTCGCTCAGATTTCCCAGGGATTGGTGAATGGCGCTCGGAAATTTGGGGTTGGGAATTTCGCTTAATCCCCCGTTCCTTGTGAGTTCCTTCCCTCCTCCCAGTTTCTTTTCCCCAGCCCCCATCTTCTTTAGGAGGGCGTTTGTCCTTTTCTTGGCTCTGCTCGCGTCGGCTGGGGGGAAGGGGTTTTTCCACATCGCGCCGCTGGCGAATCGGTTTTACTTGCTCGTGTTTGCCCACAGAACTGCTGTCTATCTCGTCCGATTGCTGTTCCTCATCGCGAGAGGGACGCGCGGGGCGACTACGTTGCTCTCCAACACGTTTTGGGAATACGCGCTGGGATAGGATAGGCTTTCCTCGGCTGGTACTTCTGCCTGGAGGCTGGGGGCGGCGTTTTTTATCTGGCATATTGTTAAGAATTTTTGTCTTCTGAAATCGGGTTTAGTTGTAAATGTTCTAGCAGCTGGGTCAAGCGTTGGGGATCTGTCAGGTAAAGATAGCCCATCAACGTCTCTAAGCTGGTAGCTTGTTGATAAATTTCTGGATCGAGGCGTTTGCGTCGTCCTGCGGCATTGCGCCCGCGCCGCAAAATTTCTAATTCTGTGTCGGTAAGGTGCGGTTGGAGTTCTTGTAGTGCTTTTGCCTGACTTTCTGCTCTCACCTGCGCTACTACCATGTCGTGGTAGGCTTGCGATCGCTTTGGCGGCAGCAGATAACAGCTGCGGATATATAGTTCATACACCGCGTCTCCCAAATAAGCTAAAGACGCTGGGGAAAGCTGTTGGATTTGAGCTTTTCGATCTACAGCCCATCTTGGGTTAAACCACATTTCGGTTTTGCCCAGTGGCGAGTTAGTCGCCAGGTTATCTAAACGCCCTTCCTCCTCCTGAATCACCTTGCCCTCTAAATTTTAGCTTTGCACTGAAAATCCCAGTGGTGCCAGTGCTAGAAATTGGTAAGGGCGGGTTGTCAGCCCCGCCCCACCTATCGATTTATCATTCAGCTCAAGGCTGCTTGATCTTCTCCAATGCTGCTTCAACTGAAGGCTGCAACGAGAGAAACTGTTCTAAGCGAACCAGTTTAACGGTTTGAGTCACGCGAGCATTGGTGACAATTTGCAAAGAACCATCAACGCTTTGAGCCTTTTTCACCAGCTGCACTAAAGCGCCTAAGCCAGAGCTATCTACAAAGTCGATGTTAGAAAGATCCAGAATAACGTGACTGGGGCCTTCCTCTATATACTTGCTGACCACCTTCCGGAACGTGGGTTCCGAGAAAGCATCTAACAAACCCGTGAGGCGGTATAGCTGGTAATTGTCCCTAACTTCGCGAGTGCCTCTTAAGCTTACGGTTAGGGTTAGTGGCTCAGGAATAACACCCTCCTACCTTGGATTGTCCTTAGTCGAGGCTCCATTATAGAACACACAGATGCTAATTGCTATTGATTAATTTTGGCGATGCGATCGCATTTGATCAACAAACTGCTCAAACAGATAGTCGGCATCGTGGGGGCCGGGGCTGGCTTCTGGGTGGTACTGTACGGAGAAGAAGGGCAGGGATTTGTGCCGTAAACCAGCTACGGTGCGATCGTTGAGGTTCAGATGGGTTATTTCCACATCTGAGCTTAAGGAATCTGCATCAATGGCAAAGCCGTGATTCTGGCTGGTAATCTCCACCCGCTGTTTTAAACCTGCTGGTTGATTTAAGCCGCGATGACCGAATTTGAGCTTGAAGGTGTCAGCACCCATTGAAAGACCGAGAATTTGGTGTCCCATGCAGATGCCAAAGACGGGTTTCTGGCTTTCTAGCAAGGCTTTGGTGGTTTCGATGCCTTCGGTGACGGCTGCTGGATCGCCGGGGCCATTGGAGAGAAAAATCCCATCCGGGTTGTGTTTGAGAATTTCTTCTGGCGGTGTATTGGCTGGTACAACGATGACGCGGCAACCGTAAGCAGCTAAACGCCGCAGGATGTTGCGTTTGATGCCAAAATCAATGGCGACAACGGTGAGGGGTTCGCCATCGTTTGACTCAACGCCGGAACTGAATTCCCAACTCGACTCGGTGGGATCAGACCATTCGTAGGCGGTTTGTGTGCTGACTTCCTGAACTAGATTCAATCCTGCCATGCTGGGAGCTTCTTGTACTTTTTTCAGCAATTCGGCAGGATCAAGGATTTCGGTGGAAATAGCGCCGTTCATGGCCCCAGCAGAGCGCAGTCTGCGGGTGAGCGATCGCGTATCGATACCGTAAATGCCGGGAATGTTGTGTTGTTTCAGGTAGTCGGGCAAGGATTGGGTAGATCGCCAGTTGCTGGGACGTGAGGAGATGTTACGAGCGATCGCGCCTCTGACTTGAGGACGATCCGATTCTTCATCTTCCAGGTTGACACCAGTGTTGCCTAATTCTGGATAGGTGAATGTAACGATCTGACCGCAGTAGCTGGGGTCTGTCAAAACTTCCTGATAGCCAGTTATGCCAGTGTTAAACACCACTTCGCCAATGGCTGTTCCAGAAGCACCAAAAGACCAACCTTTGTAGGACGTGCCATCAGCAAGTACGAGCAAGGCACTTTGAGCAGAAGAAGAAGGCATAAGGTAATGCTGAGTTTTTGGTTGTTAGTTGCTAGTGGTAAGTTATCATCTCACACCCAGCTAGGGTAGAAGTGTGTATTAGGATGCGATCGCATCTACGTTCATCGGATTGCTCTCTACTCGGCTATATAGTAATCCTCGGCATTGTGAGCCAGCCCTTCAGATACCGGACTTGTTAAAGTCCGGTATCTCACCTTCACGAATCATTTATGACTTCTGTATTTCCTAATAAAATAGTAAAGCTCGTCCAACCTTCACCACTTTCTACTCTGATTTCTCCCCCCAATTGCTCAACCAACTTTTTCACCAAGGTTAAGCCTAATCCAGTTCCACCTTGCTTCCAAGGGTCTGCATTGGGGACTCGATAAAATTTATCAAAAATATGAGGTATTTCAGCAGATGGAATCTCAGCTTGATTGCTGACCTTAAAGCTGGTTATTGATGCAGTAGGTTCCGGGATAGATAAATCAATATCTTGTTTGATGCTAAAGCGAATTTCGCCATTAGATGGAGTGTATTTGCAGGCATTGTTAAGGAGTTCCGCTAAAAGCCGCCCCAAACTATCTGGACTTGACATAATTGGCAGAAGGTCAGGCGGTAAATCAACGTTAAAGACTTGTTGACGCTCTTGAGTTCGTGATAAAAACGGTTTGATAATGCTAGCTATGCAATCTTCTAGAACTATCGACTCGACAAATACAGGATAACGATTAGCTTCCAGGCGTTGCAAATCCAGCAAGTCGTTGATCAAGTTAGCTTCTCTAGTACACTCAGCTTCTAAAATATCTAGATACTGTTTATGCCGTTCTGGAGTGGGAGCTAGCTTCAGCATACGAATCGCTAACTTTATATTAGAAATAGGAGTACGCAGTTCGTGGGATACGGTACTCAAAAAGTCATCTTTAAGCTGATGTAGACTTTTTAGCTCTTCTACTTGAGCTTGGGCAGCTTGGTAAAGTCGAGCCTGACGAATAGCGATCGCACATTGATTTGCAACTTGCTGTAATAACCGAATTTCTAGTTCACTATAGTTATAAATCGGCGGTTGGAATAACCATATATCAGCCAGGATACCCTGGTCATCAAAAACAGGACAGGCAAGAATCGCTGCATGAGGGCGACCAAACTTTGGAGCTAATTGACAAAACTGTAAACATTGCCCTTGTAACAGAGATTGATGAATTCCAGATAACTCATCTAATTCAATCCTAGAACCTTGAGTAGAAGGCCAATGAGGTTGGGCATATTCATAATTGATAACTAACGTTTTTTGTTCTATATCATATAGGGCAGCAGCACAACATTCCGCAGCAAGTACAGAAGCTAATTCTTGGACAACGTTTTGCAAAATTTGTGCTTCATCTAAGTTGTCACGAACTCTGTCTGTAATCCGTTTCAACGTTGCTTCAAAGTCCAAGGATTGCTTTAGCTGAAGTGTCCGTTCTTGTAGTTCGGCTGTTCGCTTTTCAACCCGAAGCTCTAGCTCCTCATTTGCCTTTTCAAGCGCAGTAAAGGATGTTTGCAGTTGAGTTGCCATTTGGTTGTAAGCTTGGGCTAGAACTTCTAGTTCGTTAATGCCCTCTACTTTGACAGTTTGGTCTAACTTCCCATTGGCAATTTCCTGAGAGGCAGAGATTAAATGGGCAATCGGTCGGGTAATGTATTGAGAGGTCAACACCCCCATAACTGTAGCGAATATCAATGCTGCTAAACATAGCAAAATCGTGGTTCGTGTGTTGGCTTCAATGTGTTCCATGAAGTCAGCTTCGGGAACCACTACCACGATTACCCACTCCAGTCCGTAGCTATCAGTAAACGGTGTCACCTGTGCGAATTGCTGCTTACCTTCAATTTCAAAGTCAAGCTGCTGGCTATGGCGAATATTATTGAAGTTACCAAAGCGTTCCTTTAAATACTGGGCTGTTAGACGAGTCACAGGATTTCTGCTAGCGATCGCTGCCAATCTTTCCTGTTTCTGTTTTCCTCCCTCTTGATTTAAAATAAAAGGCGGCTCAGCCGTTGAGCTTGCTACCAAGTTTCCAGAACGTTCGACAATAAACATTTGCCCAGTGCGACCAATCTTTAAACTATTCAGAAAATCTCCCAGTTGTGAGAGAGACAATGTTGCATTGGTAACGCCAAGTAAAGTACCTGCCTCGTTATAAAAAGGTCGGGTTGCACTGATTGCTAACCCTAATGATGAGAAGTATGGATAAATCTCAGTCCAGGTAGGTTTATTTGCTTTCACAGCCTTTATATACCAGGGGCGAGTGCGAGGATCAAAGGTTGTGTTAACTCGAACTAACCTGCCGCGATTGCCCTGGCTATCAGTGGTGTAAGTGTGATAATTACCACTGGTTGATTGGTCGATAACTCGGATGACTAATGAACCATCATCAAGCTGATCAACTGAATGAATTTCTCCCTGTTCACCTCCAAAGGCGATCGGATTTAGAGATTTGAATAACTGCACTTGCTGCCAGAAATGACGTTCTAGACTTAAAGAGTCCTGCAAATTCAAATTGCCAGAACGGACAGCATCGGCGTTTATTTGGGTAACAAGTTGAGGTGTCTCCATATAATCGGAGATATGTTGATGAATTCGGGCTGTAACTTCGCTTCTCAGTTGGGCTGCAACCTCATTGACTGCTTTCTGACCGTTCCTTAAAGAGAAGTATGCTGTTAGCCCCACAGCAACAGAGAGTTGAAAGATAAAAGGGGCTATCAGAGCGACACGAAGTGGTACTCTTAATGAACCTTTAAAGATTAATTCCGAGAATGTTTGCAGCCGCATTAGTCCTTCTCAAGATATGCGCTCAAGAGCGAGGGAACTGAAGAATCTCTCAAGTGGGTCTAGATAGTTGAGTGTCCCTGTAGAATGCCCCACTTCTAACATAACTTCCAAACAAGGTAACGATACATTAAACATCTCCAGAAATTTGACTTCAGCCTAACCTTGATAAGGATTCCAGCCTAATTTTTTGATATGTCTATTGTAGTGCTACACAAAATACAAGTTGCCAATTAGTGGCAGGGTGGGTATTGCCTAGCTTATTTATTTGTAGGGCCGCTTTCCTCCAGGCTTGGTCATCTCTTCACCAGGTAACAGAAGATAAAGGGCATAAATGCGATCGCATCTTTATTTCTTTAGGTCTAGGGATTTTTTTAGATCCAATCTACTAAAGGATAGATGACAATAAAATAGTTGATGAGAATTAAATGCAGATATTGTGAAGTCTCCTCACGCCCGTGCAGCAATCATTTTGCTTTCAAGTACGCTGGCACTCGTAAGTTTTGGCTGTAGCCAAGACAATGCTGCCACTCCTGAGAGTCCATCAGCAACTCCCATCTCGGCTTCTCCTCCTGCCAAGAAGCCTCCAACCGCTAGTGCAAAGCAGGTGTCCAAACCTGCCTCAACTAAATCTAAATCTCCGGCAAAGACACCATCTAAGCCGCAGTTATCGCCGCAAGCCGCCGCCGACGCTTATGTGCGGGCGATTGACTCTGCTGAAAGCGCCAGCAGCATCAGTCTGTCTGCCCAGTCAAAAGAGGATTGGCAATTAGTTATCAGCAGCTGGCAACAAGCGATCGCTTTTATGAAAACGATTCCGGCTTCTAGTCCTTATCATGCGATCGCTAAAACGAAAATCCCTCAATACCAGCGCAATCTCACCTATGCCCAGAACAAGGCAAATCCTCCCAAACCCAAACCGCAGCCTGTGGTAGTAGCGAAAGCGCCCACAGGAAGTTCCAAACCCCGGCTTCTGAGAAACGGTGTTTATCAAGCCCCAATCAAACGGCGAGAAGGTGGCACCCCCGTGATTGATGTCACGTTTGACGGGAACCAGAACTTTGAAATGATTGTAGATACTGGTGCTTCCGGCACCTTGATTACCCGACGCATGGCATCTGCACTCAGAGTAGTACCTGTATCGAGTGCCAAGGCGCAGACTCCCAATGGTGTAGCAGAATTTCCCCTAGGTTATGTCAAGTCTATCGGAGTTGGCGGAGCAATCAAGAAGAATGTGCTGGTAGCGATCGCTTTACCAGACATGGAAGTTGGACTATTGGGGCATGACTTCTTTGATGGTTATGACATCACAATTAAACGTAACGTGGTTGAGTTCCGTCCCAATTAACCAAAACTGTCAGTTGTCCTTAAGAGTTGGAATTCAACATTCCAACTCTTAACTCGCTGGCTAATCCTTAAGAAACTGAATTAATCGTTCCAATTTCGACCAAGCAGCACCGCTGTTTATAATTTCCTTTGCCAGAGAAACGCCCTCTGCATGATTGCCCATCGCTACCACACCACCAACCTGGAGTGCTAATGCCCCATTCAAAGCCACTACATCCTGTTGCGCTGGCGTTCCTTTTCCTTGCAGTACATCTTGCAAAATCGCCACATTTTCTAAAACATCTCCACCCCGGATTAACGCCGTAGGTGCCATTGTTAATCCTAGTTCTTGGGGATTCAGCGTCAACAACTCCACCTCACCCCCAGACAACACCGCCAAGTCTGTGACATCCGCAAGACCAGCTTCATCCAGTTTCTCGCGGCCGTGTAAGACAATACCCTGCTGAATGCCTAATTGCCCCAAAGCATGAGCAATGGTGCTGACCAATTTTGGATCGAACACCCCAATCACTTGACCCGTGGGGCGTAACGGATTTACTAACGGCCCAAGTAAATTAAACACCGTCCTAACTTTTAGAGTTCGCCGTAGCGGTGCTACTACCTTCAAGGCAGGGTGCCAACCGGGTGCAAAAAGAAATGTGATGCCCACTTCCTGAAGCGCCGCCTGTACCTTCTGTGGCGTGGCGTTCAGGTTCACTCCCAGTGCTTCCAGCACATCAGCGGAACCGACTCGGCTTGAGGCAGAACGATTGCCATGTTTTGCTACCGGAACGCCCGCAGCCGCGGCAACAAAAGCAACTGCTGTAGAGATATTAAAGGTTGATGCCCCATCTCCCCCAGTGCCACAGGTGTCAATTAGGTGATTGGAAGTTAGGGGCCGGGGACTTTCAAGGGCGAAGGATTGGGATTGCAAAACTTGAGCCATGCCACTCAACTCTTCAGCAGAGACACTCTTTGCTTGCAGAGCAGCTAAAATCGCTCCTGATAGCACTGGTGGAATTTCTTCCTTTAACCATCCCTGCATCAATTCTGCGGCTTGATCGCGCGAGAGCGATCGCCCGTCTAACAACTGTTGCAATAAGCTAGACCAGATGGCTGAATCTGTTTGAGTCGTACCGCCAGGGGCATCGGTTGCCACAGATGAAGAAGAGTAAGTCATAGACAGGTCAGTAGTTGATGCGTTGCCTTCAGCGATATCAAGCTAAAAGTACCGCTAAAGCCTAGTAGCAGCTTACTGCAAAACTGTTTCTAATCATACAGGCAGTCTAGTACCCCCAGGCAGGGTTATTTTTTCCTTCCCCCAATTTTAATCCGTAAAATTACTTACTTTATCCTGTGCTTTCGGGTTACTGAAACTTTTCTTAGGTATTTTTTCGCTTTTAAATTATAAATCATATGTGTTATTTTTCGTGTGTATATTATGAATTACTTCTTATTTTTGTGTAATTAGAGCTAGCGAAAAAATGTCTTTTATAGTTAAGTTGCCAAATCGCTATCAAAAATTTTCACCAACTCAGTTTAACCGCCTAACCAGTCGCTTAGGTATTAGGCAGAAAATCGTTTATGGATATAGTCTAGCGATTAGCATTGCCGTCCTGGGCGGAACTACTGGCATTATTTTCCAACAATACAATTATGCGCGGGCGGCGGAACAAGTTGATAAAGTGCGTGTCAGGATAAATTATCTAAATGATTTACAAACAGCTATAATACAGGCTCGCTATCAACAGCGACAATTACTTTTTCTGTCAAATGATATCCAAAAGTTAAAGCAAAAAACTCCAGCTTTAATTCAAGAACTTATTAAAATTAAAAAACTAATTGCAGAAACTCAAATTTTTCTCAATAACTCTACTCCATATTTTAGTGATTTAGGTGAAGATAAGGATCTGCTGGCTCGACATTATGCCCAGCTAACATCTTTAATCAATAAATATGAAAATATACTCCAAATATATTACCCAGAACTAGAGACTGTGCTGAAGGGAATTGAACCGTCTACTGTAAAGACAGAGGTTCCATCAGCACAGCAAGCGATCATCAAGTTTATCAATGCTAAAACCGCTGTTCGCTTGAATTATCTTACAGACGAGCTGTCAAAACTAATTAATCTCTATCAAGAACGAGAAGCAAAAGCAGGAGATAGACTCTACGATGAAGCAGGGGATCTGGGGAGTCTGATTATTATTATTAGTTTGCTCGTATCAGCAGCGATCGCAGTTATTTTAGCAGTTTATACCAGTAAAGCGATCGCGCAACCGATTGAAGCTATCACCAAAGTTGCTCAACAAGTGACAGAGGAATCAAATTTTAACCTCCAAGCACCCGTGACGACTGAAGATGAAGTTGGGAAGTTAACGATTTCTCTCAACCAAATGATCCGGCGAGTTGCAATTTATACCCAAGACATAAAGCAGAAACAACAGCAGCTTGATAACTTCTTCAATATTTCGTTTGATATGCTTTGTATAGCTGGTTTCGACGGTTATTTTAAGTTCGTTAACCCAGCTTTTGAAAAAACTCTTGGCTACACCCCCGAAGAACTCCTTAGCAGCCAATTCATCGATTTCGTTCATCCTGAAGATAAAGCAGCAACTATCGCCGAATCGGAAAAACTTTCCACAGGTATAACAACGTCTTACCACTTCCAGAATCGCTATCGCTGCAAAGATGGTTCCTACAAATGGCTGGCGTGGACATCTGTGCAGTCTCTCCAAGAAAAGTTAATTTATGCGAGTGCGCGTGACATTACTCCTACTAAAGTTGCGGAGGAAGCATTGCGTGCACAAGCAACTAAACTTTCTCAAACTCTGCAAGAACTGCAACAAACCCAATCTCAGCTAATTCAAACTGAAAAAATGTCCAGCCTCGGTCAGATGGTAGCTGGTATTGCTCATGAAATCAATAACCCAATTAATTTTATTTACGGCAATCTTGAACATACCAGCGAATATCTTCAAGACTTGCTTAGATTGGTGCATATTTATCAGCAGCACCCATATTCATCTCCTGAAATTGAGGAGGTTAGCAAGGAAATTGACCTAGAATTTCTTACTGAAGATGTACCTAAAATGTTGTCTTCTATGAAGGTAGGAGCTATGCGGATTCAGCAGATGGTTTTATCTTTGCGAAACTTCTCGCGTCTAGATGAAGCCGAGGTTAAAGACGTTAACTTACACGAAGGTATTGATAGCACGTTGTTAATTTTGAGCAACAAATTAAAAAAAGAAGTTAAGGTTATTAAGCAATATGGTAATTTGCCTCTAATTGAGTGCTATCCAGCGCAAATAAATCAGGTATTTATGAATATTATCAGTAATGCTATTGATGCGCTATTAACTGATGAAAAGAAATCAAATAAGCAAATAATAATTAAAACAATAAAAACTTCTAATAACCAAATTCAAGTGCGAATTCGGGATAATGGTTCAGGAATCCCATCGCATATTAAAAATAAAATATTTGACCCATTTTTTACTACTAAGCCAGTAGGTCAAGGTACAGGTTTAGGGCTTTCGATTTGCTACCAAATTATTGAAAAGCATGGAGGAAAAATTTCTGTAAATTCCCAGATAGGTGAGGGAACGGAGTTTGCGATCGCTCTCCCACTGAAACAGACATCTTCTCAACCCGTCTCGGCTTAATCTTAAGCTGTCATGCCTAGTGGGTGCAAGCGTAGTGAAGCATCTGGAGCAATTTGCCAAACGGGATATAGCCTTTTGTTGCATATCCTATAGAAATACTGACATCCGGTGTGCGATCGCGATCGCTGCACCCCGTATTACTCGCAATTGTATAGAGACTTTATACATGACCTATTATATTCAGAAATTAATGCTTAAAATGCCAGTATAGTCAAATCAAACCCAACTTACTTCCCAAAATGACTAGCCAGGATCTAAAAGTACAGAACACTGAGCAACAGCTAATACAAACGCCTTTACGGGACGAAGAACTATTTCGGATTGTAGCAGATACCGCCCCCGTAATGATTTGGTTATCTGGCACTGACAAACTCTATTATTACTTTAATCAAGTCTGGCTAGATTTTACCGGGCGAACAATAGAACAAGAAATGGGTAATGGCTGGGCGGAAGGCGTTCATCCAGAGGATTTGCAGCATTGTTTAGATATTTATATTACAGCCTTTGATGCCCGTGAAAAATTCCAGATGGAATATCGCCTTTTGCGTGCTGATGGCGAGTACCGCTGGATTTGGGATACAGGAACGCCTCGGTTTCTACCGGATGGCAGCTTTGGGGGTTACATTGGTTCCTGTGTTGATATTAGCGATCGCAAGCAAACTGAAGCTGAACGTTTGTTACTGTTAAATGCAGTTGAAGCAAGCTTAAACGAAATTTATATTGTTAATGCCAAAACTCTTCGCTTTCAGTATGTTAACGCGGGTGCTAGGCGCAACTTAGGCTATTCTCTGGAAAAGATGCAAACTCTTACACCCCTTGACATCGATCCAGAACTAGATGAAGCTTTTTTTTGTAACTTGATTGCACCTTTGCTGCAACACGAGCAAGAAAAACTACAGTTTCAAACAGTCCACCAGCGTGCTGATGGCAGTTTCTATCCAGTAGAAGTACACCTACAACTAATTGTACAAAATGGAGAATCAGTATTTTTAGCTGTTATTCTCGATATTACAGAGCGCCAAATAGCAGAAGCAGCTTTGAAACAGTCGAATGAAGCCTTAGAAATCAGAGTAGAAGAACGTACAAATATCTTAAAAAATGCCATTAATCGTTTAAAAGCCGAGGTCGCTGAACGCAATCAGACAGAGATTGCATTGAGAGAATCTGAGGAGCGTTATCGTCGCATTATTGAAACGAGCTTAGAAGGCGTTTGGATTATTGACAGTGATAACAAGACCAGCTTTGTCAATCCCAGAATGGCAGAAATGTTGGGCTACAGCGCCCAAGAAATGCAGGATAAGTCGCTATTTGATTTTATGGATGATGAGGGAAAGGCGATCGCATCCGCCAATGTGGAACGTCGTCGCCAAGGCATTAAGGAAAACCATGATTTCAAATTCACTCGCAAAGATGGCTCTCCTATGTGGGCAATTGTTTCCACAAAACCCATCTTAGACTCACAAGGTGAGTATTTGGGTACTTTGGGGATGATTTGATTACAGACATCACAGAACGCAAAGCCACTGAAGATGCACTGCGCTCAAGCGAACAACGATATCAAATATTAGCTAAATTGTCCCCAGTAGTGATATTTCGCACAGATGCGCGAGGAAACTCTGTGTATGCTAACCAGCAATGGCGTGACATTACTGGACTTACGAAAGAAGGAACACTGGGAGAAGGCTGGATAAAAGCCCTACATCCTGACGATCGCGATCGCGTATATTCCGAATGGCATCAAGCAGTAACAGATAATTTACCTTTTCAATCCGAGTTTCGGCTGATTCGAGCCGATGGGTTGGTAACTTGGGTTTTAGCTCAAGCAGCAGCTGAAATCGGGTCAGAGGGATTGAAAAGCTATATCGGCACTATGACTAATATTAATCAAAGCAAAGCTGCTGAGGAAGCACTACGACAATCGGAAGTACGGCTGAGAGAAAAAGCCAACCGGGAAAATTTGCTAAACCGTATCACTACCCAAATTCGCAACACTCTCAACCTGGATACAGTTCTGGAAACAACAGTGCAAGAAATCCGCAGCTTATTGCAGATTGAGCGCTGTGGCTTCGCCTGGTATTACCATGACAGAGAAGAACCTGGTTGGGAGGTGATTAAGGAAGATCGACTTCCGGATCTTCCCGATTCTAGGGGTTACTACCCGGCGGCGGTGGTGGGGTTAATCGCGGAAAAACTGTTGGATCTGGAAATACTGCGGATGGATGATGTCTACAAAGAAAGCGATCGCGTCTGGCAGGAACTTATGCGTTCTCTTAACTATGCCTCGGTGTTGGTGCTGCCAATTCAAACTCTCTCAGGCACTATCGGCGTTATTATTTGTAGTAATTCTACACCGAGAGCTTGGAGCGATGCCGAAGTAGAACTGCTTTGTGCCGTTACAGATAACCTTGCGATCGCTATTAACCAAGCCGAACTCTACGCCGCTACCCGCACCGCCGCCCGACAATTCCAAGAACAAGCAACTAAACTAGAACAAACTTTATACGAACTCCAGCAAACCCAAGCCCAACTCGTGCAAACCGAAAAAATGTCTAGCTTAGGGCAGCTAGTTGCTGGAATTGCCCACGAAATTAACAACCCCGTCAACTTCATCTACGGCAATCTGATTCACACTGATAATTACATCCAAGACCTGCTTAACCTACTACATCTCTATAACAAAAACTATCCTAATCCCACTGCGGAAATTCGAGACGAGATAGAAGCAATCGATGTAGATTTCCTCGTCGAAGACCTACCCAAAATGCTGTCTTCAATGAAAATCGGTGCTGAACGCATTCGTCAAATTATCTTATCTCTGCGTAATTTCTCGCGACTGGATGAAGCAGAAATGAAGGCAGTTGATATTCACGAAGGTATTGATAGCACCCTACTAATTCTGCAAAATCGTCTGAAAGCTAAGACGGATCATCCCGGCATTCAACTAATAAAAGAATACGGTAACCTGCCGCAGGTAGAGTGCTACGCTGGACAGTTGAACCAAGTATTTATGAATCTGATCGCCAATGCCATTGATGCTTTGGAACTGGAGACTTGCGACTGGGCATTAGGCACTGGAAAAAACTCTTCCCAGTCCCCAATCCCCACAATTCGGATTTCTACCAAAGTGCAAAACAACAATCAAGTTGTGATTCGGATTGCAGACAACGGGCCTGGGATGACACAAGCAATGAAACAACAACTGTTTAATCCCTTCTTTACTACCAAACCAGTAGGCAAAGGCACTGGACTTGGTTTGTCAATTAGTTATCAAATTATTGTCGAAAAGCACGGAGGCGAATTGAACTGCATTAGTGCGCCTGGAAAGGGGACAGAATTTGCCATTAAAATTCCCATTCGGCAGATTTAAAGATTAGCAACAGTTTTATTTAGAATTAACCAAACTTTACTGAATCCTTAATCTTGAGAGTGCTACTCTGTGTAAACCTTGATGATGAATAAAAGCAATGGTTATCCGCATCTGGCGAATTTTAGCTACATTTTCAATTTTAAGTAGTTTGGGCGCGATCGCTTCTCCAGCTTTATCTGAACCTACGACAATTGATCTCTTCCTCAGCCCCAACTCCAATCAAGCTTATGAAAACGTTGTCGAAGAAGCAGAAACCGTAGCCACTATTTCCATCGACCAGGAATTATCACAAAGTCCTGAGACTACCCAAATTTATCTCCGAGTTTTCGGCGACGTTAAAGGACAAATTGTCCCACTTCTGTTTTCAAGAGTCTCTCGTTCAGATTGGCAACAAGACCCTAGAATACATCGTTGGACTCGATATTTTATTACTTCTGGATTGCTGCTAGGTTTTGACGATTCTTCTGTTTCACCTACAGACATTGCTCCTATACGAAGTAGAACCAGACTCGAAGACGATCCCGGCTTTCGAGATGATTAAGCTAACTTCTTTCTCGTTCCCAGGCTAGAACCTGGGAATGCGAATGATAAGGCTATAGCCTCATTTATTCTTTGCGATAATTGTAGTAGCACCTCTATCATAAAATGTTTGGTTAATTGTAAGTTGAGTAGAGCAACAGCGAAACCCAAAATAACTATTTATATAGCATTTTCCTCTCCTTTAGAAACATTATCTTTATTAAAAAGCTACCTTGGCGAAAACCAACATAAATTTACTTTATCAGCCATTGCGATAATCAAAGCCTGGAAACGATAAAAAAGTAGGAGCGCAATTAATTACACCCCTACAACAGGCAACAACAGTTAAAATCTAAATTTAAGAAACAAAATCTGTTTTTTTCTTACCCCGCTTCAACATCGAAACTGTTCCCAAAGCTCCAAAAAGTAGCATACCTAGCGTAGGTGTAGTTTCCGGAACAACTTGCGCCTTATCAATCAATAAAGCTGAAATACGTGTTGGCTCTCCTACATCCACAACCCCAATTCCTAATGTATATTCCCCAGAAGTTGGAATCTTGTAAGAGAAAGTCTTAAATCCAGTCTCCTTAGCAAGGCTAGTAGAAGAATTCTGGAATTCTGAAATTGTATCCGCTAAGGTGAAAAGTTGGGTGCCAGAGTCTGACTTTAGGGATACGAAAGCAAAATCATTGAAGTCAGGATACGTAAGATCACCAACAGCGACTTCCCCAACAGACTCATTTGTGAGAAAATTCCAAGAGAAAGATAAAACCTGCCCAGAACCTGCTCTAAAAGTCTGTTTTATTGCCGATCCCTCAATAGGTTCTGCGGTAGCAATATCATATAAAGACTTATCTCCTAAAAATGTTGAGAAACCCAGGAATCCCTCTAAGCTAGATTCTTCAGCAAAGCCAGAAATGAAGGCGACAGGCGCTGCATCCCCACCAAAAATTTCAATTGAGTTATCATCAAAACCAATCACTTCGCGGTAAGCAGTTGATAGAAAAGCTTGAGAATTTCCTTGTACTGTTCCACTGCCAAAAGCAGAATTTTCTATCCTGTAGTCGCCTAGGGTTTGCCAACTACCGAAGCTTTCTTCAAACCCGCCATTTAAAATTACAGCATTTGCTGCATCAGGCAAAGCTACACTTGCAAACAGTGCAAGTGTAGTAAAATAGGTAATGCCCCTCATTTGTTACTCCTTATTTGCTTAGGTTTAAACGCGATCGCATTATCCACTGCTAATTTTTAGCAGCTTGACTCAAATTAAGTCTAGTATATTTACTGACGTACTTAGATTAAAAGCATTAAACATTAAGTAAGCTTTAATGGAAGGTTAAGAAGTTCTAAATTGATGTTTAATTCTGATTTTGAAAGCTTCTTAAGAACTTTAATGCCTTGTTAATTTTTTATTAACCAACTGATTAAAGAACCTTAATTTTACGTAAGTAGTATTTATGGTGTGCGTGTAAACACGCAAATGATTTTTACCAGTCGGGCGTGGAGGGAGCCGTCACCTGTGTTAAGGAAAGCGCGCAGTAGGTATTATTCCTAATCCCAGCTCAAACCACACCGATGTTGTTAGGTAATGGTGTGTTAACTAGCGGTTGACATAATTGCTGTGACTTGACTATAAGTTCCCAGCATTTTTTGTGCGCCAGTCTTGCGATTCCTTAATGAGGGTTTTTCATGTCTAAGCTTAGTCGGAGGCAACTACTTGTTTTCTTTGGAGCCAGTGCTGGTGCTGCGGTACTAGCTCCTGCTGTAGAAAACAGAATTTTTGGGCTTGATTCAGGCATCGCTGA
Source organism: Trichocoleus sp. FACHB-90 (assembly GCF_014695505.1). Classification (NCBI taxonomy): domain Bacteria; kingdom Bacillati; phylum Cyanobacteriota; class Cyanophyceae; order Leptolyngbyales; family Trichocoleusaceae; genus Trichocoleus; species Trichocoleus sp. FACHB-90. The sequence goes on along the minus strand of NZ_JACJOK010000036.1, from coordinate 7,686 downwards.
AGCAATACAGCCTCTGAAATTTACGCCATTGCGTCTACCACATCCTTTGCCAATTTACACAGAGCAGAACAGCTATTACGCAACGGCAATTGGTCAGGGAACCGTAATAAATAAATCAGCAGATCCTAGATTAGGAACTTACAACATTCTTGATGACGTTGTAGTGCCGCCGGAATATGAACGTTATGTAATTGTACGCTGGGGCGATCGCGTCTTCCCTAACCAAGAAGAATACTTTGGTTACAACAACGACTACACCGGCTTTATTCCCCTCAATGGTAGGAACCCCAACGACGGCTACCTTTGGGTTAACCACGAATATGTCTCCTACCCATTTTCTCTTGCTGCTCCAGGCAGCTCAGAGGATTTAGCACAATTCCCCGAATCGTACCCTTTGGTTATTGGGCAAAATTTGCCGAGTGACAGAACGAATATCGAACTCTTGGGCGAATTTTTGTACAACATGGGTGGCTCTATTGTCCGGATTGCCCGTGCAGACCGTGGCGGACGCTTTTCTGTTGTCCGTGATCCCAAAAATCGACGCCTCCACCATCTTTCAGGTTTAGGGATTAACTCTCAACGTTCCGATGCCTATAAAAATGTCACATCCTGGGGTTCCAAGAGCTACCAGCAAGGGGATCAAAATTACCTAATTGGCACTGGGCCAGCCGCTACTCAAGTCTTCCCTCTGAGTTCAGATGGACTGGGTAACAAAATTATCGGCACTGGATACAACTGTTCTGGCGGCACCAGTCCTTGGGGAACCATTCTATCTGCTGAAGAGAACTTCCAAGCTAGTACCGCCTTCTTCGTTGGAGTAACAGAACCCGTAAACGCCAACGGCACGCAGACAGGTTATATTGCAGGCACTACCGGAGCGACCTTTGGCTTCGTCGGGGAAAAATATGGGTACATGGTCGAAATTGACCCAGCAGACCCCAATTTCCGCCCCCGCAAACACACCGCTTTAGGTCGCTTCCGCCATGAAAATATTGCCATGCGGGTTGAGGCTGGAAAACAATTAATTGGTTACATGGGTGATGACCGACGCGGAGGTCACACTTGGAAATTTGTCAGTTCCGGTAGAGTTAGCTCTCCCACTGATAAGAACAACAGTCGCTTATTTGAAGACGGCACTCTGTACGTTGCCCGTTACAACCCTAACGGTACGGGTGAATGGATTCCGCTGAGATTAAATACCGCCACCAATCCAATTCCTCCCTCAGTTCTTGCCTCAAGGGAAATTGCCGCATTGGGCAAAGCGACCCGCAATGGTCGTACCCCAATACGACGCTTCGGCCCCACTCAAGACCCTGCACAAGGTAGTATCTTCCAGGGCGTTGACATAACCAATGAAGCGACAATTCTGCCCAGTTATCGAGGTAAGAAGCTATCAGATTTCTACACCAGCCAGGGTGCTGTGCTAGTGGATGCCTTTTTAGCTGCTAACTTGGTTGGCGGAACTCCGACGGCTCGTCCCGAAGACCTAGAAGTTAATCCACGCAATCCCAGAGAAGTGTTCATCGCCTACACAGACGGCGCTCCAGGCAGCGATGGCTATCCTGACTCACGGATCTTTGTAGTTTCTAAGTACAGCGCTGACATTAACGCGCCCCAGCCATCCGGGGAACTTTTCAAGATTATTGAAGATAGCGTCGATGGCACGGGTACCACCTTCCGCTGGCAGCGATTTGCTAAAGGTGGGGAAGTGGGAGCCAACCCTGGAGATGGTTTCGCCAATGTGGATAACTTAGCGTTTGACAGCCAAGGTAACATCTGGGGTGTCACCGATATGTCTACTAGCGCCCACAATGGTTTTGATGTTGGTGCTGCCGCAACTCCCTTAAACATCGACCATAGGGTAGTGGGTGCTAACTCGCCTAGTCAGATTGACTCTAATCTCAATGTTGAAACTTCTAACTTGATTGGGGTGTTTGGCAATAACTGGTTATTCTTCATTCCCACCGCTGGGCCTGATGCTGGCGCAGTCGTACCCTTTGCCTATGGCCCACCGCGTTGCGAACTGACTGGCCCCACATTCATTGGGGATACGCTGATTCTTTCAGTGCAGCACCCCGGCGAAGAGGTGCCATTCACTCCCCAACAAATCCTGAGTCGAGATATCGAGATTCTGGACTTGACTGGAACCAGCGTCTTTAATCAACGACGCACTGTGCCTCGTGGCAGTAATTGGCCCAGCAACATTGAGGGCAATCCTCAAGGGCCACCACGTCCCTCAGTGATTGGGATTCGCCGCAAACAGTCAAATGGCAGGTTTGTCTAAAAAGTAAAAGCCTGTTATGTAAAAAGCAAAAGATAAAATTTTCCCTCGTTCTCTGGGTATATGCCTGGGAACGAGGGAAAATTTTAGGTTCGGTTTCCCCGATCGGGAAAATCACTGAGAACGATATGATAGATATGGTTTATTTTGCCAAAATTGGTAAACGCCTGTGCTATCTACGCTTATAGCTGACTTTCGCATCATCTTCGAGCGTGACCCCGCCGCCCGCAACTGGCTGGAGGTTCTGTTTTGCTATCCAGGTTTGCAGGCGCTGGTATTCCATCGCTTTGCTCATTGGCTATACGTCCTGGGAATTCCCTTCATCCCTCGATTGATTTCCCAACTAGCTCGCTTTCTTACTGGCATTGAAATTCACCCCGGTGCTGTAATTGGACGGAGTGTTTTTATTGACCACGGGATGGGTGTAGTGATTGGTGAAACCGCGATTGTGGGAGATTATGCTCTCATTTATCAGGGTGCTACTCTGGGCGGTACTGGCAAGGAGGGCGGTAAGCGTCACCCCACGCTAGGAGAAAATGTCGTGGTGGGTGCTGGTGCTAAAGTTCTGGGTAATATTCAAATCGGCAACAGTGTCCGCATCGGAGCTGGGTCGGTTGTTTTGCGCGATGTCCCTTCCGATTGTACGGTGGTCGGCGTTCCAGGTAGAATTGTCTATCGCTCAGGTGTCCGGGTGAATCCACTGGAACATGGAAGTTTGCCCGATTCTGAAGCCGCGGTGATTCGCGCTTTGGTAGACCGCCTAGAGTCGCTGGAACAACAGTTGCAAGAGCTACAAAATCAACAACCTGCTCATGCGTCAACTCCTGCTCAATTGGTGGCGGCAAATAACTTATCGAATGCTCCAGCAGCCGTGGCTCCCAGTTGTCGCCTCAAGGATGGGGTGATTCAGCAATACTTGGATGGTGCTGGTATCTAATATCAATAAGGCAAATGTTAGAAGGCAAAAAAAATTGTTTTTTTGCCTTCTAATGCTTTATGGATTCACAGATTGAGTAGTCCAGATTTGCGAATCTAGGCTGTATAGCCACCGATTTTGCGGTTCGCCTCGCAATTCTAAATGATCTACCTGCACGGGTTCGAGGAGTAGTAGACAAAAATTCGCTAGTGGTTGGGCTGGAGCGGGTGGCGGTGGCGAAAAGGCAGCGGCATCAGCTCTGGTTTCGCGAGGCGCTGGCCACGCAAATTGCACGCGAGCGGCATCTGAGAGGTCTTTCCAGGTGGTTTGACGTGCTTGTTGTAGGGCTGGGTCGGGATGCTCTTGTTGCACCAGGGTTAGCCTACCTGCGAGGCGAAATTGTTCGCGGGTGTTGGTGAAGTACCAGCAAGCTTCTCCCCAAGGCTGATGCTCAATTTGCTCTGGTTTCTGGCTGCGGGAATCTATGACAAATTTCAGTTGGTTGGTGTCTGGTAGAAATCCCCGAAATACCACAGTACGGTTGGCAGGCCGTCCATCAGCCCGAACGGTGGCTAACTGCAAGTAGCGGCAATGAGGCTGGCTGTCATTGCGATGTAAGGCACTGGCTAAGGGCGATCGCCACGGAGCAAGGGACATTAAAGTAATTTTGAATTAGGAATTGGGAATTGGAAAAAATTCTTATCTAGTTGCTAGTCCCGGCTGCAACCTACATATAGCGCATTTTATGTATTTTGGCAAGTTTTGACCCCATATGAGCGATCGCGTATAGTCTTGATCTATCGATCAGTCCCAAAGATAATCTGACTTGACTTATGGTTCGAGAGCTTGAGCGAGTACGCCAAAATAGCAAATTTCCTGAAACTGCACCAGCAGGCTTACCTGTATTTTTTAGAACGTATAGCCGCCGCACCGAAGCTGGGCGCGAGACGTGGGAAGAAGTATGCGCCAGAAGCGTCCGTGGTTTAACCAAATTAGGTAAGCTTACCCCAGAAGAGACAGCCCTACTAGAACGGATGCAGCTCCAGCTCAAAGCATTGCCTTCTGGTCGCTGGTTGTGGGTAGGCGGTAGTGAATGGATCGAGCAACAACAAAACTTTTCCGGCGCTTACAATTGTACCAGTACAAATGTACTGGATTGGCGTGCCTTCGGCTTAATGATGGATCTGGCGATGATGGGCTGTGGCACAGGTGCCGTCCTCGAACCAAAATACATCAATCAACTGCCACCCATCCGCAATCGCCTGATTGTAACTATACAAGGGGATGTAGGTAGCACCCAGCCACACCTTCGGCGCGAACAGACAGAAGTTCAGGTGGAAGGCAATAAGGTACTTATTTATGTGGGAGACAGTCGCCAAGGTTGGGTCAAATCTTATCAAACATTGTTGGAATTATCCACGGATGAACAATTTTCAGAAGAAGTCAACATATCAATTGACTTGAGTGATGTTCGTGCTGCTGGAGAACCCCTTAAAGGCTTTGGAGGCGTTGCTAATCCTGTTAAGTTACCAGGACTTTATGAACGCTGTGCGGCAATTTTGAATAAAGCTGTAGGACGACAATTAAACTCAGTTGAATGCTGTCTGTTAATTGATGAAGCCGCAGTAGTCGTAGTAGCTGGCAATGTGAGAAGGTCAGCTGGCATGAGGCAAGGCATTAGCGATGATGAATTGTTTGCCAGCGCTAAAGGCAATCTTTGGCAGCAGGATGAAAATGGCAACTGGCGGATCGATCCAGATCGAGATGCTTTGAGAATGGCGAATCACACGCGAGTTTTTCACCACAAACCAACTCTTGAAGAGTGTGTAGAAGCTGTTAGAAAACAGTATTACTCCGGTGAAGGCGCGATTCAATGGGCTGGAGAAGCTATAGCTAGAGCTAACTGCGATTTACTATTTTCACCCCAACTAAGAACTGATTTTCTGAAAGCTTATGACCAAGGAAAAGCTCAAGATTGGTTACTAGAACACTACCCCAACATAGATCCTTTGGAAATAGAGCATAGATTAGCTCGTGTTGGGTTGAATCCTTGCGGTGAGATAATTGGCTCTAACTTTCACTGCGTTAGCGGTGACACGCTGCTAATCACCAGGGACGGAATGGGCAAGATAAAAGATGTAATAGGCTCTGAAGTTGAAATTTGGAATGGGCAACGATGGAGTCAAGTGGCACCATTTAAGACAGGTAGCGATCGCAAACTGTATCGAGTTCGGTTTGGAGATGGTTCTTACCTAGATGTCACTGAGTATCATCGGTTTTTTGTTAAGGATCGCTTTGGCAAGGTTTACAAAGAAGTTCAAACAAAAGATTTAATGGATACCAGCCAATATGCCATCCACACAGAACCTTTTACAATTCAGTATGAGGACGGATTGAATGTCGCTCCAAGTTACGCCTACACATTGGGGGTAGCGGTAGGAGATGGCACTACAGACACAAATGATAATGCTAAAGTTAGGCTTTACGAACACAAAGCAGCTTTATGCGTATCAGGGAATAAATCTCCAGAAAGAACCTATGACTATTTGCCTGCTTTTACCGATGTAACAGACTTGGGTTTCTCTGGAGAATTTCTAAAAAGCTTAAAGGCAAATCCAGAATCGCTAAATGCAATTGCTAGTTGGAACCGTCAAGCAATTTTACATTTTATTGCTGGTTTAGCAGATACCGATGGTTCTAATACAGCCAGCAACGGCATCAGGATTTATATCTCAGACTATGACCGCGCCTACCGAGTGCAGTTACTCCTGACAAAATGTGGCATCCGTTCATCAGTTAATCTTTGCTCTCACAAAGGAGCAATTACAAATTACGGTGTCAGAAGCCGGGATTTGTACTACTTGCAAATAACTGAATGTGGCGATATTCCTTGTCAACGTTTAGATGTTAGCAAAGGAACGAATGCTAAGTACAAAGGAAAATGGCAAGTAATTAAGGGTGTAGAAGAATTACCAGGTCTACACGATACTTTCTGCTTTAATGAGCCAGAGTTGCATAAGGGTGTATTTGGCAACTCTTTAACAGGAAACTGTAATCTTTCAGAGATTCATCTCAATCAAATTGACCCACATAACTACAAAGAACAAGAGGAAGCTTTCACAGCAGCAGCATTATCAGTAGCCTCACTGTTAAATCACGAATTTGTCGAAGAACGTTACCGAAAGTCACGCGAACTCGATCCAATTGTCGGCGTATCTTTTACAGGATTGTTCGACTTTTTTGTGATGGCTTTTGGCGTGGATTGGTTGCGGTGGTGGGAAGCTGGACGACCCGACACCGTGGAAGGATTGGAGTTTAAGCGACAAGAGCAAGAATATTTAACTCGTTGGCGAGAAATTGTGCATCGAACCGTGTGGGATTATTGCGATCGCCATTCCCTAAAACGCCCGAACCGTTGCACCACAGTTCAGCCTTCTGGCACGAAATCCTTACTGACAGGCGCTTCCCCTGGTTGGCATCCCCCGAAGGCGCAACGTTTCCTGCGGCGCATCACATTTAGAAAGAATGATCCTGTAGCCTTGGCGTGTATCGACTACGGTTACAATGCCGTTCCGTCTCAGTCTGACAAAGATGAAAATGGCAATCTCTTGAACGATCCCTTCGATCCCCGATGCACGGAATGGCTGGTGGAAATTCCCGTCGCCGTACCTTGGGCTGATTTGCCAGGTGCCGATCAAATCGAGATCGGCAAATTTAGCGCGATCGCGCAAATGGATTTCTATATGCAAGTCCAAAAATTCTTTGTGCGACACAACACCTCAGCCACCATTGAGCTGCGCGAACATGAGATAGAAGCTTTAGGTAGTAGCATTTACCAAGCTATTCAAAATGATGAAGGCTACATCTCAGCCGCACTTTTGGCACGTTTCGATGCTCACCAAACCTTCCCGCGCTTGCCATTTGAGCCAATCACAAAACAGCAGTACGATCAGTTCAAGCAAGAAGTGGAACTGCGACGGCAGAACGAAAATTTTCATGCTGCCTTAAGTCGCTACGATGCTGGCTACTCAATGGAAGCTGGCCCTGCTGGGTGTGATTCAGATAAGTGTCTTTTTTCGGAGCAAAAGTAGGTATAGGGGAGGCAAAAACAGTCAGATTGTCAACTAAAACCGCAGGAGTCCCCCGCCATAAAACGAGCGTAGCAATGTTTTTGGCGGCGGGAGGAATGCGGGTGAGAGAGGAAGCTCCTCCCCATTGCCGATTTCGACCAACGGGAGGACAGGCGACGGGGTGTGCGACGAACGAACAAATACTATATCTGTACTTGCTATGATCACTTTCACGCGATACGGTAAGACTACTATCTCGTGAAGAAAATGCAAGTTATTACCGCCAAGCTAAAATTAAACCCCACAAGAGCAAAAAGACGCTCTGCGTGAGGTTTCTTTAGCTTATCGGGACGCTTTGAATTACGCTTCACAAGTAGCTTTCGATAACGATAAGACCAGCAATGGTAATAAGTTACAGA
>NZ_JACJOK010000035.1:0-4517 GCF_014695505.1 Trichocoleus sp. FACHB-90 | reverse complement strand
AACGAAGAGGTTATGGGTTTAGAAACTTCAACAATTTCAAATTAAGAAGTTTTCTGACTTGGCATTTTGCCAGCTAATTTCAGTTTATTTTACATACCATGTTCGGTAGAGCCTAATATTCTTTTATCCAAAGCATTTTTTACGCCTTTGAACTACTTAATCAAACTTGCTAATTTAAATGCTCAACCTTTCCCCATTTCAACTTCCTATTCAGGATAAATGTTCTATTTAACGCATTCGTATTTTCTATAAATATGTACCAATTGATAATTCTACCTATTGAGGGCGTTTGGATTAGACCCATTTTCGCGGTTGCGTCTCTTGAGCTTATCTATCCCTCTTCTGTCACTTTCCGGGCAGGCAATCTCCAAAAGCCTTATCAGTCAATCAATACAAGCTATCCTATTAGAAAAAGTTGGTGGTTGTATTTGTTGTTAGAAAAAAATCTGGCGATCGCTTGGTATACAAAAGCTTTAGAGTTCAGAAATGGCAAAAGTTTTCGGAGAGTGACAGAAGCTGTTTACGGACGCACTGGCTTCCGTTATGGATGGAAGAAACAAAATAAGATGCACCGAAAAAAATTACACTTTTATTGTGTCCTGACAGTTAAGACCGATCCCCCAATGGTGCTTTGTCGCCCGTACAGAAGGCAAGGTTGCTGGGTTGAGACGGCTATGACATTGGTGAAATGGTTGCTACCATTATCCCGTGCGAGGAGACTGTATTCATCCGTCAACCCAGGTCAGGGCACACCTCCAATTGCTAGTATGACTCCGCATTCGTGAGGAAGCCTTTGATGATGAAAACACCAAAGTCCAAATCCCGTTCCCATCAACCAAGTGCGAATGAAACTTCTGACTTAAGACCAATCAACCCAAATGCAGCGGGTATTGATATCGGTTCAGAATTTCACCCTCGTGAGCGTTCCAAAAGATAGAGCCTCCGAGAGTGTCAGACGTTTTGGCTGTTACACTGCTCTCCTTGTATGCTCTAGCTGATTGGTTGGCTCTTTGTGGAGTGAAAACTGTAGCAATGGAATCAACGGGGGTATATTGGATTGCGTTGTTTCAAATCTTGGAGACAAGGGGGTTTGAAGTTAAACTTGTCAACGCCCATCACGTTAAAACATTGCCTGGACGTAAAACTGATATTTTAGACTGTCAATGGTTGCAACAGTTACATAGTTACGGATTGTTGTCTGGTTCTTTTCGCCCAGAAGACCTTTCTTTGTGTATTACGGAGTTATATCCGCCACCGAGACAGTCTCTTCAATTGTGCTTGTGTTCACATTCAACGGATGCAAAAAGCATTAACCCAGATGAACGTGCAACTGCATAAAGTTGTTAGCGATATCACTGGTATTACTGGAATGGCAATTATTCGAGCTATTGTTGAAGGAGAAAGAGATCCACAAATTTTGGCAGCTAAAAAGCATCACCGCGCTAAACGCTCAGAAGCTGAAATTGCCGCCGCACTGAATGGTGATTATCGCAGTGAGCATGTCTTTGTACTCCAACAAGAATTACAACTTTACGATGTTTATCAAACTCAGATAGCAGCCTGCGACCACCAAATACAGGAGTGCTTATCTCAATTTAGCGACAAAGTTAATTTGAATGAATCTCCGCTTCCCCAACCAAAGCACATCCGTCATAAACCCCAAGGCAATGAACCTGCTGCGTGATTTACGTACCCATCTTTACCGAATTAGTGGTGTGGACTTCACTGCTATTGATGGTCTTGGTATCCTAACAGTACAAACCATTATTTCTGAGGTTGGATTAGATCAAGCGCCGATTCCCAACTGTTAAACACTTTACTTCTTGGCTTGGTCTTTGCCCTTGTAATCGCATCACTGGTGGCAAAATTAAAAGTTCTCAAACCCGCTTGGTAGTTAACCCTGCTACCAATGCTTTCCGAATGGCAGCACAAACAGCTGCTCATGTGCAATTCTGCTGATGGTGCTTTTTATCGCCGCTTACGCTCGCGCCTGGGTACACCCAAAGCTATCACTGCTACTGCTCATAAGTTGGCACGAATTTTCTACCGACTTTGGACAGCAGGAGGTAACTATCAAGATATTGGCATGGATTATTATGAGCAACTAACCCAAGAACGAGTCATCAATAACCTCCAGAAAAAGGCTCTAGCTTTGGGTTTTGAGCTTGTTCCTCAGCCCAAAGCAAATACGGTTTCTTAGGAGAGGGATAAACCAGTCTGCGAAATTGTCCTACATTTCACCACTTAATATCTGCCAGTTAAACGCCAATTTAGGAATGCAGTTGCTACTTAAACGTCAACTGCTGAAGTTCCTTTTGATTCCAGTTGCCTAACCTGGCGGCAGCTTCGTAGGTGCTTTGCAAAAACTCTAACAACATCTGATCCGGTGATTCTGCCTCACGGACAGCATCATAGGGCAAAATAAATTCACCCAACTCTTTACTGTAAAATGCAGCATCGGGACGAACCTCAGCCTGCTTAAACCCATCGGGTTCTGGGTACGCATAGGAATAAAACGCTGGGTATGATAATCCGGCTCCGGGCCAAAATCCGGCACTACTGACTTCCTGGGAATAGGCTTCCTGCGCCACTGCATCCGGTAGATTTGGCACCCCTCCCGGATGCTCAGGAGCCGATCGCCCCGAAAAGCGAGTCACCGCTAAATCAAAACTTCCCCAGAAAAAATGAACGGGGCTGACCCTTGCCGGAAAAATGTGAACGAAATTCTCGAAAGACTCGATCGGACTGTAGCAACACTCGCCAGCATCGATTGGCATAATCCGCATCATAAGCGGCATGGGTTTCATCCTGCTCAAATCGAATTGAGTCAGGGACTTCATTCGGTTTGGTGTTAATCGTGATGTGAATATCTAATGCTCTGAGCGTTTCCATCACAGTCTGATAAAAGTCAGCAACAGAGCGAGGGTAGAGAGCGATCACTCGTCTTGCCCCTTCGCTGGTTTGAATCAGCAGCTCATGATCAATGAAATCAAAGTCGATTTGAAAGATGCGGCTGCCATAGGGAATCGTGGAAGTGGTCAGTCCCCGAACGGTTAAATAGAGGGGTATATGCCAGGAATGATTAATCCACGGAGTTTGGGCAAATCGGATTTTGCCGATGATTTGAGTCCACATGTGCAAGGTGGCATAGGTCTCTTGCCATGCGTCCAGGGGTAAACTCGGCCAAATATCTGTTAGGGCAGGCTGATTTGACATCATGGTTTCCTCGCGAGTAGAAAAGGGGCGCGTGATTAATAGTTCTTCTGTTGTTCGTCGGCAAAACACCACAGCCATTGTTCTCCCAATTCGGCTGAACTGATCACTGCGTGTCCGCTCTCTTCGTAATGGCGGCGAGCGTGTTGATTTTTAGATGAGTCGCAGCACAACATTTTGCCGCAGGTTTGACAAATTCTTAAATGTACCCAGCGATCGCCAACTCGCAGGCATTCCTCACAGCGGAATACCGGGTAATTGGCTTTTGAAATCATAGTCTCTAGCGTCAGTTCGTTCAGGTGTTGACAAGACATGGAGGATTCCTGTGAATGTGCAAGATATGTACTTGATCAAATGGGATACAGCCATTTGCGAAAGAGTTGAGTGAGGCGCGGCATAATCACGTAGGTGAGCATGGCAACCGTTAGACCTGTAACCAACAACGTTCTGAGCAATACCGGAAGCTCCGCTAGGAGCGGTACTAGCAAACGATTGAGAATAGGTGTCGTGAAAAACACTCCCAGCCATGTCACGATCGCCATTTTGTAGCGCGGGGGTGGAGCCTTCATCGGCTTGTCAGGAAGCATAAACCAGGTTTCCAGCCCAGTCAGGGTTTGAATTGCTTCTGGTTTTTCAATTAAGGGTTGCAGTCGCTCAATCCATTCTTGCCGGACACTGGATTCCAGCCAGGTTTTGAGGTTGTCGTAATGATCAAATCTGAGAATTGCCACATATTCAGGATGAGTGTGGTCACAGGGTCGGATCAGGCTGACTCCTAAGTGTCCCTTAAATTGGTGAGCAGCCGTCGCAATTCCGTGCAACCATTCCTCATAACCTTGCTCACGCCCAGATCGAACGAAGTGAGAAATAATGGCGGTTACCGGATAGGTGTCTTCATCGGTACCCACAACCAGTGGATCTAGCATCACACATGACCTCAAAAACTTTAGTTACCCAAAAAGCGATGATAGTTAATGCGCGATCGCTGCTTTTAGGGCAGATTGGGCATTAGCGATCGCCAGATTCCGGGCTGCATCCCCCAGATTAAGGCTATCGGCATAGATAAACTCAATATCCGTGATACCAATAAACCCAAAAATGAGTTGCAAGTAGGGTGTTTGTAGATCATAGGAGTGAGTAGGGCTACCTTCGGGGTAGGCTCCTCCCTGCGCCATAATGATCGTCATCTTCTTGTTGTGAACCAGTCCCTTGTAACCTGCTTCATCAACGGAGAATGTACGTCCCGCTCGCACAATCTGGTCAAGATAAGCTTTGAAGTTGGCAGGAATGCTGAAGTTATACAT
>NZ_JACJOK010000034.1:0-94902 GCF_014695505.1 Trichocoleus sp. FACHB-90 | reverse complement strand
ACCCAGTCTGGGGCTGCTTTTTTACTGCATCTACTTAATCACAATCAATCCCAGAATTCAAGCCCCGCAACAAATGTCACTTCTTATACCTATTCTGTTTCTGCTATTTTGATTAGCTATTTTTAACATTTTTACATAACAAGTTCGGTAGAGCCGTTATATGTTTAGAGCTTTAATCTAGTCAAGGCAGATATTAAGTAGCATCCTCCTAATGGTAGATAGCAGGAGTAGGGATCGTAAATTAAATCAATAAAGTTGTGGAGTTGTCGATAAGGTTAGGGGTGCCATCGGTAGCGATCGCGCCAAATGACTCGAAATATCGCTTTACTGCGGGGGTGAATTCCGAAAAGTCAAATAAAGCGTCGCCATTAGCAATATCTGCCCAAAAATAGCGCAAATTGGGGACTATTTTTTCGGCTTCTGCTATTGGTAGATTTAAAGGCGCATCGGTTAGCAGTTTGAGCATAAAGGGAACAGAGCGATCGCCCATCCACTCTCTCGATTTCTGCGATAGCATTGGGTAATTTGGCACGGATTCTACCCGTGGTGACTCAATCTGTAAGGATTTTCTGCCTTCCTTGTCGGTGCGAAAGTTCAATATCCGGTAGGGATGAGGATAGCTAACTAGAGAACCCGTGGTAATATCAAATACATTGCGATCGCAAGCGATATCCTGAACGTGCAAATGCCCTGTAAATACCAGATTTACTCCAGAATCGCGGAGTATTTGCAACAGTAAAGGTGCATTTTTCAGCATATACCTACGTCCTAACTTATGTTGCGATTGTCTAGGCAAATGCTCCACAACGTTGTGATGCACCATCACCAGCACCAACTCGTTATCATCAATATCTGCTAACACCTGTTGCAGCCAAGCCAATTGTTGCTCGTCTAAACATCCTATCTGCTTTCCCTGGTTATCAAACTGATTAGAATTCAGCCCAATTAGCCGCAATCCAGGCAAAATTTCACAAGTATAATACAACTGCTCTGGATTTTTATAACCGAACTGCTGATAGTAGTAGGGAAAATCTTTTAGCCCAATATTTTGCCCAGTTGATAGTAAACTCAGTACATCATGATTCCCCGGAACGACGTAGACTGGAAAAGGTAGCTTCAACAGACGCTTAGCAAGCCAAGCGTGATTATCTGGTTCTCCATCTTGGGTTAAATCTCCGGGTAACAACAGAAAATCTAGGTCGAGTTTTTCTAGATTTTCCAGTACAATCTCTAGTGCTGGGATACTTACTTCCACCAGATGAAATCGGCTGGGATGATCGGAAATAGTGTGAGGAAGCGCGATGTGTAAGTCGCTGACTACAGCAAAGCGGAAATTCAGACTCATAGAGATAATGCCAAGAAAGATTGGGGGATGTAATAATACTGATCCCTGTAGATCATAACCTTTGCTACATTACCTTACGACAAAAGCTGGCGCAGAGCTTCAGTATGGCGCTATACAAATTAAGCCTAACGAGAGTAAGCTGATTATCTATAGCAGTCCTATTTGATTCGTAAAAAAACGAACCACTCCAGGCGCAGAGGGCGCAGAGAAATAAAAGACAGAGGGTTACAACTCATTTAGGATTGTTATATAGCTTGCTGTCTTCAGGCTTAGTTTGTTCGCCCTTGACTTTAGCCGTCGAATATTTGAAAAAGGAGTTTAAATTTTGGGATCTGTCCGAGTTCGCCAACACGTTAACCCACTTTCACAGAAGTATCTTGAACCAGTGAATCCTCCCGACTGGGAGAAAATTTATGCCGATCCGACGCAACCCCTGCATTTGGATATTGGATGCGCCAAAGGGCGATTTTTATTCAATATGGCAACTGTGGAACCTGATTGGAATTTTCTGGGTTTGGAAATTCGAGAACCGTTGGTAGAAGATGCAAATGAACGGAAAGTAAGCGCTGGATTGCAAAATCTCCACTACATATTTTGCAATGTGAATAATTCGTTAAATCCTCTTTTAGGTTCTTTGCCAGCTGACACCTTGCAGCGCGTGACAATTCAATTTCCCGATCCGTGGTTTAAAAATCGCCATGCTAAACGTCGCGTTGTGCAGCCAGAGATGGTGGAAGTTTTGGCAAAATATCTTGTTAGTGGGGGAGTTGTATTTTTCCAGTCAGATATTGAGGTTGTGGCGGTAGAAATGCGCGATCGCTTCTCATCTCACCCAGCTTTTCAAAGGCAAGGTGACACCTGGTTAGATCCTAACCCGTTACCAGTCCCGACTGAGCGCGAAGTATCTACTATTTCTTCTGGTGAACCTGTTTACCGTGCCATATTTAAAAAGCGATAAACGGGTTTCTCTCGTTCTTCAGGCATAAGCTTGGAGAACGAGCAATAATTTTTCTAAACCCAATTTGGCAACCATTGGCGCAACCAAAACGGCACATATTTACTATTGAAGCGCGGCATTCGCCAATTATAAGCTTCCGGTGATAAAGGTAAACCCAGATAAATCGGCATCCAAAATATAAAAGCTAACAAAATTGCCACAATTATTGTGATAGCGATCGCGCGAAACTCAGGTGTCGGACTAAATAGCCATCGATCGACAATCCAAGCTAGCGCCAATGCAGCAAACACACATGCTCCCATGTAATGATACAAAAAAGTGCAGCGTGTCACTCTCACCCAAGGCAACACGTTTGCTAACCAGTTAAAAACTAAATATAGAGCTATCCAGGTTGAAGCACTTGGCGTATATTTCCAACTTTTTTTAGTCAGAAACCGTTGAGTTACTAGCAACAGCAGTAGAAAAATTGCCGCTGTTGACAGCCACCACAAAATAGGATTCCCCATCGCATGAACATCATAAATTACTTTTGCTGTACCTACAGGCAAAGGTGGTAAATTTGGTACAGTTTCAGCAGTATTTTGAGCGGTTTGGTAAAAGTAAGCAACTGGGCGCAGCATCAACAGCCAAGTGTACCATCGGGAGCAGTAAGGATGAACTTTAGGCCCATCACCTACCCCTTCGTGGTACGTCAAAATTTTCTTTTGCACCTCCCAAAATCCAAATTCTGGGTTTAGTTTTAAGTGAGGAATCCAAATAACGGAGTAAAACAGAAAGGGGATTATTGCTAGATTTATTGAAATGTGAATTAAATTTAGTTGTGTTAAATTTTGTAGGGGTATTTTGGGAATAAGGGGGGATAAATTATTGGGTATAATTGAAGGTTTATCTTTAGTTTTATTTTTAAACAATTTATCATTAACTATTTGTAGTATCCAGGCAAAACCCCAAATAAAATATACTCCTAATAGAAACCATAAGCCATTCCATTTTATAGCAACTGATGCGCCGAAAAATATACCAGCAAGAGCAAGAGTTAACCAACGTCGTGCTGATTGATTAGCTAATGCTAACAAGAAAAAATATTGTCCTACTAGCCCAAAAATAACTAGGTAAACGTTATTGAGGGCATAGCGGGACTCTACCAAGAATAAACCATCAGCGGCGGCAAATATGGCGGCAATTAAGGCATAGCTGCGGCGGTAACTCAGCTGATAAGCGATCGCTCCCACAACTAAGGGAATAAAAGAGCCTGTGAGTGCGTTCAGCCAGCGGTAACTCCAAGGCGATCGCAAAGAACCCGATAATCCATTCATTTCATCGCTCCTAAAGAAGCGATCGCCTACCCACATCCCCACGGCAATGATGTATTTACTCAGAGGCGGATGTCCATCAAAAAAACGAGTTTGAGTTAGGTAGTTGTTGGCAAATTTAGCATAGTAAACTTCATCAAATACCAGAGTATTAAATCGTTCCAAACCCCAAAATCTCAGGGCAACTGAAACTAAAAATACGCCAGTCATGCCAAGCCAGAACCAGTGGTGCCTGATAGAAAATTTGTTCGATGAGGACATAAAATTACGTTAAAAATATTCCTGATATTCCTATTACAGTGCGGCTAGACAAACGAAGCTTGACAAGAGTAGGCTAGCAAAAGGCTGCTAACGCAGTTTTTCTCAAGTAGCCGCACCCTTGAGGGTGTCGCCTACTCTCAGGATGCACCTCCTCAAAACTGTGTAGCATCATCCCAAAAGTTATTCAATAAGAGTTTATCCTGAGTGCAGTAGCTGCTGGGTACAACCATGAAACACGATGATTTGAGCGATCGCGAAGTCGTTGCTAGTCACGGATCTTCTCCGCCCCCGTCTGGGTGGCAAGGCGCGATCGCGAGATTCTTTAAGTTTGACGAATTCAACACTAACTTTCGCACTGAGGTGTTGGCTGGTGTCACCACCTTTATGACAATGGCATATATTCTGGCAGTCAATCCGGGGATTTTGTCAAATGCGATTTTTCTCTCCCAGCCGCAGGATTTGTTTGGCGAGTTGGTAATAGCGACGGCACTTTCCAGCGCGATCGCTACCTTGGTGATGGGCTTAACGGCAAATTATCCCTTCGCCCTTGCGCCAGGGATGGGGCTAAATGCCTTTTTTGCTTTCTCTGTAGTTTTGGCGCTAAAAATCGATTGGCGGGTGGCTTTAAGCGCTGTCTTAATCGAAGGGCTAATTTTCATTGCCCTCACCCTATCAAGTATTCGCAGCCAAATTATTAAAGCAATCCCTGAATGTCTCAAACAAGCCACAGCAGCGGGAATTGGGTTGTTTATTGCTTACATCGGTTTGGCGGGCGATCCCCAGACTGGCGGCGCGGGAATAATTGTGGCAAACCCCGCCACGAAAACCGCTTTGGGTAATTTTGCTCAACCAACGACTTTGGTAGCGATCGCAGGTATTCTCATCACCGCCGCTTTTGTCGCCCGCCGGATCAAAGGGGCGCTACTGTGGGGAATTCTCGCAACTGCCTTACTCGGATGGATTCTTCGCATCGCACCCGCGCCTTCTGGTATTGTCGCATTACCCCAGTGGCCTGGAGATTTATTTGGGCAAGCTGTCCTAGGTTTGAGTCAAATTGGTAGAACTAATATCTGGGATTTAGTCGCCGTTATCTTTGTCTTTCTATTCATAGACTTATTCGACACCATTGGCACCCTCGCAGGTGTCGGAACGCAAGCAGGCTACATTGATGAAAATGGCGAACTTCCCCGCGCCAGCGAAGCGCTGATGGCAGATGCGATAGGAACTACAGTAGGTGCAGTTTTGGGAACTTCCACCGTCACCACTTACATTGAATCTGCCGCTGGAGTTTCAGAAGGAGGACGCACCGGTTTTACTGCTGTTGTCACCGCCATTTTATTCACCCTATCGATATTTTTTATTCCCCTCCTTTCAGCAGTTCCCGCTTTCGCCACAGCACCAGCATTGTTAATTGTTGGCGTATTGATGGCGGGAAATGTGCGGATGATTCGTTGGGACGACCCAGCAGAATCTATTCCCTCATTTTTGACAATTTTACTAATGCCTTTAACTTACTCAATTGCCGAAGGTCTAGCGATTGGCTTTATCACTTATCCGCTGATTAAATCGTTTCAAGGGAAAGCCCATGAAATCAGTTTAGCAGTGTGGATTTTGGCTGGGATTTTCGTGCTGAGATTTGTGTTGATGGCTGTAAGATCAGGTAGTTGAAGAAAGCGATCGCATTTTACCCTAAACGCGATCGCTTCCTACCTACTACAATTTGTCTTCTTTCCCTAAACTTTTAATGTATATCGTCCTCTGTAATCCGCTAAAATTGCTTTCTACTTAAAAGGCTTTGTATTACACAGAAGTTATTCCCCATAAACAACACATTGCAGTGGTTAAAAACTTGGGCAGTCCCATCATATTGAAAACTTTAATAATACGATGCTTCAAATAATTTATTGATAAAGTAAAAAAAACATGCCTTTTTCTACAAATTTAGAAAACTGCATGGGAACTATCTCGTATTTTATCTATCATTAGAATAGATCGCTAGTTGTGCAATAATTTATTACTATATATTTATCACTAACAATTTATATGAGCCATTCTGTAGCACAGCGTCTGGAACAATACACTGTCAAGCGATCGCAAGAAGTTTTACTTGTCACCGTTCTAGTGGCTGGGGAAGAAGATCAAATTGCCATTTTTAAAGGATACTCTAGTTCTTTGATGCGTCCCACAGCTTTTGATCCCGATATCCTGGTGCTGCCAGACAATGCAAAAATTATCTCTATTGATAGGCTATTTGCCCCCTATAATCCCGCTTCTCCCCATTATATACAGCAAGGCTTGACCTGGGAGACACTGCAACCGCTCTTGTCTGAGGTTGGAGTTTGAGCAAAACTAAGTTAGGCTGATGGTAAAAGCAGAGTGTAAATTTAAGTAGTGACAGGTTAAGAATAGTATTTAAGTATTTCACTTAACGCTTGACTATGCCACCTCAAGACCCTGGTTTTTCCCCAAGAAGCAAAGTTGTAGCTGATAATCCTGAGCTACTACAGAGTCAACCCAAGCTCTCACAACCTTCATCCCAGTGGATAAGCAAACTTATCCATCATTCCAGTATTAGAAAAAAAATTGGCTTGGGCTATGTCCTTGCCCTTTCTGTAGCCATTGCAGGAACTAACATTGGGCGTATAGTAGGAGATTATTTATATGAAATTCAGGCTAAGGAAAAGCTAGAGCTTGCCCGTAAAGAAACACTTCTTTTCCATGAATTGAAATTTAACGTATTAGAGGCACGAAACCACCAACAACAATTTATATCTTTAATATCGCAACCAGAGGAATTTAAAAAACACTATTCCCACTATATTGAGCATTCAGATGAAGTTGTGCATCTGCTGTCTGAAATAAAAACTTTAGCAAATAGCACAAATCGCCAGGATTTGCAGCAATTTCTCCAAAATCAGCACAAACAAGTAGAAGGCTATTTTCAGCAAGTAGAAGCCCTTTTAAAGCAAATTAACTGGTCTAATTTAAAACCACAAGAAGTTCCAGCCGCACAACAGGCACTGATCGCTTTTACAAACGACAGCGTGGCTACCGATTTCGATGAATTTTCTGAAGATATAGAAAACTTGATTGCCATCGCCCGCAAGGCAGAAGATGAAGCCTATCTTGCGCTACAGGAAGCAGAGACTTTAGGAACAAAGGTGGCAATTATCGTAATGCTACTGTCGATCGCGATCGCTACAGTTATCGCCATTTCTACCAGTCGCGCGATCGCCCGTCCCATTGAAGCTGTCACCAGAGTAGCGCAAAAAGCGACGGAGGAAGCTAATTTTGATTTGCAAGCTCCCGTCACCACCAAAGATGAAGTAGGCGTATTAGCGATCGCCTTCAACAATCTGATTCACCGAGTAAAAGACTATACCGAAAAATTAGAGTTATCTCGTATGACATTGGAAAGACGAGTAAAAGAACGTACCGTCGAACTTTGGCGCAAACATGAGCAGCTAGAGGAAGCTCACGAAGATTTGCAACAGCTAAATATGGAATTAATATCTCAGGCTGACGATCTCAATCAAGCTATGCAAAATCTCCGAGATACCCAAGCCCAGCTAATTCAAACAGAAAAGATGTCCAGCCTGGGGCAGATGGTAGCAGGAGTAGCACATGAAATTAATAACCCAGTTAACTTCATCTATGGCAACCTGTCATACGTCAATGAATATACTCAAAATTTATTAACTTTAATCGAATTTTACCAACAACGCTATCCTAACCCTGACCAAGAACTCCAAGACTACCTGGAAGCCATTGAACTAGACTTTCTGGGTGAGGATTTACCGAAAATGCTTTCTTCGATGAAGATGGGAACTGAGCGCATCCGCCAGATTGTTCTTAGCTTGCGGAACTTTTCTCGTCTTGACGAAGCTGCTATGAAATCTGTCGATATTCACGAAGGAATCGATAGTACGCTATTGATTCTCAATAGTCGTCTCAAGCAGGGAATTGAAATTACTAAGGAATATGGAGATTTGCCTTTGGTTGAGTGTTATCCAGCTCAACTCAATCAGGTGTTTATGAATATCTTGAGCAATGCGATTGATGCTCTGCTAGAGCAAGTAGAGCAACCAGTCAAACAGATAGTGATTCATACAGAAACTGTAAATTCAGAAAATAATATCCCGTCTGTACTGGTGCGGATTCGTGACAACGGCCCCGGTGTTCCTCCAGAAATCCAATGTAAGCTTTTTGAAGCGTTTTTCACGACGAAGCCAGTAGGAAAAGGCACCGGGCTTGGGTTGGCGATTTGTTACCAGATTATTGAAAAGCATGGCGGCAGAATTGAGGTAATTTCGCAGGTTGGGCAAGGAACCGAGTTTGCGATCGCATTACCTATTCAACATTCTTAAAATAGAAATCCATTCATTCTCTTTTCCCATGCTATGGGCGAATGTGGAACCAAACGCCAAAAAGTGGCTCAGATTCTGAATCTGAGTTTAAATACCTAACATTTGGCAATTGAAAGAAAATATATAAAAAGCTATATGGGGTGAACCCAGAGGCAGGACAAGAAAGCAACCTGCCTTGAAAATCGCCCACCATGCCTAGCGTAACTGCCAAGCGGCTAAATATCTGTGCCTATAGCGGTAGAGTGTCAATCCTGAAAGTGCTATTCTCCACTGTAAGTGTGTTGTGTGGAGTGATTATAAAATATGGTTTCATCCCCTATTCGGACTCAGCCCTCTGGCCTGTCTGAATCTACCTTGTCTTTGGCTGATGCGGCACCAGCTGTAAAAAACCTTAATGTCAGAGCTGGTTCAAGTCCCCTAGCATTACCCGCGACACCACTGTTTGGCACAGATGGGATTCGTGGAAAATTCGGAGAACTGCTGAGTGAAACGCTTGCCTTGCAAGTGGGCTTCTGGGCCGGACAAGTGCTGCGAACATCGGCAAAAACAGCAGGGCCAGTGATTATTGGGCAGGATTCGAGAAACTCTAGCGATATGTTGGCGATGGCGCTTGCTGCTGGTCTGACCTCGGCAGGGCTTGAAGTTTGGAATTTGGGGCTATGCCCAACTCCCTGCGTTGCTCATCTGGTGAGCGCAACGGATGCGGTGGGAGGAGTGATGATCTCTGCCAGCCACAATCCGCCAGAAGATAACGGGATTAAGTTTTTTGGCTCAGATGGTACGAAACTGCTCCCGGCGATGCAGCAGGAGATTGAGGCGGGGTTGAGAGGAAATCGGAATTTTGCAATTTTAAATGAAACTTGGGGACAGCACTATCATCGACCAGAATTGGTGAGAAATTATGTTGACTCGCTTCACCAAAGTTTGCCACCATCGATAAAATTACAAGGTTTGCGGGTTGTGCTGGATCTCGCTTGGGGTGCTGCTGTGCATCTGGCACCTGCGGTATTTAAAGCTATGGGAGCAGAGGTTATTTGCTTGCACGATCTTCCTGATGGCGATCGCATTAACGTTAATTGCGGTTCCACTCACCTCGCCTTCCTCCAGTCAGCCGTAAAGCAGCATGGTGCAGATATAGGTTTTGCCTTTGATGGGGATGCTGATCGAGTGATGGCAGTTGATTCCCAAGGTCGCGTTGTTGATGGGGATTATATCCTTTATTTCTGGGGAACAACCCTCAAAACATCGGGGCAGTTGCCTGGGGATTTGATTGTCGCGACGGTCATGGCAAATTTAGGCTTTGAACTGGCTTGGAAACAGCTAGGCGGCAAATTTGTTAGGACTTCTGTAGGCGATCAGTACGTCCAGGCAGAAATGCTACGGACTGGGGGAAAACTGGGCGGCGAACAGTCAGGGCATATCCTTTGTCACCATTACAGCCTCACCGGAGATGGACTGCTGACCGCTTTACATTTGGCGGCTCGTGTGCGTAGCACCGGAGAATCCCTATCGCAATTGGTAGATAAAAGCTTCCAGACCTATCCGCAGGTGTTGCGGAACGTGAGAGTGGAAGATCGCGATCGCCGTCGGCGATGGCAAGAGTGTGATGCACTGATGAATGCGATCGCTAAAGCGGAAGCCGCAATGGGAGACTCTGGACGAATTTTAGTTCGCGCCTCTGGCACCGAACCCCTCATCCGCGTGATGGTAGAAGCTCAAAGCGCCGAACTTACCTACCACTGGACAGAACAGCTGGTACTAGCGGTTGAACAACACCTAGCCGTCTCCTGAGACATCCGCAATCCACTCAATTAAATCTTACTGGGAGGATAGGAAAAGCCTATCCTCCTAATTATTTTATTTGCCAATATAAACCTGCGGCAGCTATCTTGGAATGGGCATCTTGCCCAGCCCATATCTGCTCTTTTAAGCTAACATCAACTTTAATTGAGAAAAAACAACGATGAATCAGGCGATGGAGATGAATAAAAATGGCATTTGTTTAAATATTGGGTGTTGGATAGATGTAGCTGAAGGATTGGGAAATACAGGAAGTAGAATTACTATTAAAGAGCGGCTTAAAGAATTATTTTCTAATTCAATACATCAATGGATGTGGGATGAGCCATCACATACAGAGGCTTTGACAAAGCATGGCTTTAAGAATATACGACGGTACGAGTATGGCGATGGGTCAAATTCCATTGGAACTGTCGGAAGGAAAGATAGACATGAGGATGCTATCTGTATAGAAGCAATCAAGTAATCAGACGGAGTATTTTATAGTTTTTACTCCACCATGCCACGTACAAAATCAAAATCGAAAAGTAAATCTAAAAAGCAGCCAACGCCTGAAACTCCAGCTCTTAGTAAGAAGGAACAATCAGCATTAAAGCGTAAGGCTACTAAGGAGCGCGAAGAATTCATAGCCTATACCAGCGCCACTTTATTTGGCTCTCTTTTTCTGGGTTTATTCCTGTTTCCATTTGGCGGCCCGAAAATAGCCGGGGGAGCGGTTGGAGCAATAGTTTCTCTGGCTCTTTCCTATAAATATCCCCGTAAAGCTCTTTGGCTATTTCTGATATATATGCCCTTCGGAGGAACGGTAGTATATATGTTGGCTGGCGGAAATGCTCTATTTCAGGTAGCTAAAGATGCTTTTTATATTCCAGCAGCGATCGCCTTATATCAAGAATGTAAAAAGAAACGCTTACCCTTCCTGCTTCCCAAAGGTCTAAAGACACCCTTAAACATTTTGTTGGGGTTCTGTATAGTCACCTTGCTGTTAGTAAATGGTTCTCAGCAGTTTATAGCCAAAAGACCAGGCGAACAGCCGATCGCAATGGGGCTTTTAGGTTTGAAAGTTCTGCTGGGATACCTTCCCCTGATCGCTTGCGCTTACTATCTAATTCGTAGCAAGCGAGAGTTACTTTTCCTAACTCGATTACACGTAGTTCTCGCTATTATCTGTTGTGTGCTGGGATTGGCGCAGTACAATATGCTACTCACTGGGATCTGTAAGAGTACAGAAGCTTTTGCTGTTGAAGGAGCAGATTTATTTAAAGCCAGTCTGGAGGCAAAGTGTTTAGTCGGTGGCTCTCTACTGTATAGTACGTCCCAGGGAGTGATTCGCTTGCCTGGTACGTTCGTTTCTCCCTGGCACTGGGCATGGTTCCTAATATCAAATGCCTGTTTAACTTATGCCACTGCCTTCAGCGACCCAAATATTTTCTGGCGGCTGGGAGGTTTAGCTGGTATGGCGATCGTGTTTGTCAATGCCGTGATATGTGGACAAAGAATTGCCCTGATCTTAGTTCCCATCGTCATAATAATCCTGCTGATACTCACAGGCCAAATAGCTAACCTGAAAAGATTTATACCAATTGCAATAGGATTAGCTGTGGTTATAGCAATCGGCATGGCCATGTTTCCTGGCATAGTACAAGAGCGGTTAGATAGCGCTGTTGCACGTTGGAATGCTTCGCCACCCACAGAATTTATTGCCTCTCAAGCTGAATTTACATCTAAAGGTCAAGAAGGAATTTTTGGTAATGGCTTGGGGCGAGCTACAAACTCTACGCGCGCCTTTGGCAAAGGCAAGCTGATAGAGACATACTATCCAAAATTGCTCTATGAAATTGGTCCAGTGGGAACGCTCGCTTTTGTAGCGCTTGTCACAACACTTACGGTGATTACCTTTAAGAAATACCGCTCTGTTAAAGAGCAGAATTTACGAAGCTTTGGAGCCAGTTTCTGGGTTTTTATTTTGATTATCAGCTACAACACCTATTGGTATCCACTTGATACAGACCCGGTGGCCATTTATTACTGGTTTTTGGCTGGAGTTATTTTAAAATTGCCAGAAATAGAGCAGCAAGAACAGGAGAAACTAAAAGCAGCTCTGGAAAATGAGCCTGAACCTAAAAAGAAAAGAAACCTCAATAAATCAAGAGTTATGAGTCATGAATTGGAAGTTAAAATTCAACCCTCATAATTCAAAACTCGCAGCTGGCGGGTTTATGTATATTATCTGTGAGATGCCACCGCTCTCATCAACCCCGCCTCTATAACTCATAACTTTTGCAAGGAGCCGTAAACTATGAACTGGCCTTTGATTTCGGTGATTATTCCCACCTACGGACGTGAGGAGCCTTTGCAAGATACGCTAAAGGATGTTTTAAAGCAAGATTACCCAGCTTTTGAAGTGTTGGTAGTTGACCAAACCTCCACGCATAAACCGGAAATTCAAGCTTATCTAGAAGAGTTAGCAGAGTCGGAAAAAATTCGCTGGTATCGAGTTGATTGGGCTAGTTTACCTGGGGCGAGAAATTATGCCGCACGGCGCTCATCTGGAGAAATTATTCTGTTTATTGATGATGACGTACAGATGCCGATTGGATATTTAACAGCCCACGCTCGTAACTATTTGGAAAAACCAGAGATTGGGGCAGTAGCTGGAAGGGTATTTGACCGGATGAAACTGGCAGATTCAAAAAAGGAAAAATCGGGGGATAACCTTTACGAAATTGAATATTTACCCCCGGAAGCGATAGATCCTGGAATTGCCTGGTATCATATTGATTTGGTGCATACGGTGAAGCCGCAGCAAGTGCTAACAGCTAGAGGCTGTAATATGTCCTTCCGCCGCGAAATTTTCACTAAGTATGGACTGCGGTTTGATGAGCGATTTCGTGGCAGTGCGGTGCGGGAAGAATCAGATTTTTGTCTGCGGATACGGCAGACGAATTATAAGATTTGGTATGACCCAGAGGCTTATTTGGTACACCTGGGAGAAGAAACTGGTGGATGCCACGATATTAGTACGCGATCGCTAAAATATCAGTTAACCTTCTATCACAACCACTTCCTACTAGGGCTTAAAAACCTTACTCCAAGTCAATGCCTAAGATTCTTTGCCAAGCTGTTTGACTGTCATGTACTAGGGCATCCTCCTTGCAACAAAAGCGGCTCCCCTTTAAAAGTCTTGACCCGCTTTGCTTCCTACACTTTAGGCTTTTTCAATGCACTTAGCACAGTTATCCAATCCAGCTGGCAAGAAGGTCAAATTTACACTCAGCAAGACCAAGAAGCAGAATCATCAGCCGTCAATAGTCCGTCGTCAGTAGTCAGATGAAATGCTAATTATTTGGAATTTAAACGCAAAGCAGGCTCAGGTTAACGCCAAGATTCGCAAAGGAAAGCTTAACTCTGCACCCCTTTGCGTTAAAAAGCAAGAAACTATACTTGGAGTTGCGCGATGAGGATTTTGGTTGCTAGTCACACTTATATCGTTGACCTCAATTGTGAGAAACTACGCGCGATCGCTCATCTGGAACCAGACATTGAGGTTACTGTCGTTGTGCCGAAGCGTTGGAAGCCTGGGGGTGTCCAAAACAAGATTATTGAAACTCAACTGCGTGAAGAAGGCAATTTTCGCATCGTACCAGTTTCTAATTTCAGCCAGAATAATCAGGGAATTCTTACATTTGGCGCTGATTTAATTGGGCTATTAAAGCAGTTTCGTCCTCAGATTATTCAGGTAGAACAGGGGGCAAAAGCTCTCGGCTATGCGGAGATGATTGCTCTCAATCGCCTGTTGGGATTGAAAGCCAAAAATCTCTTTTTCACCTGGTGGAATCTCCCCTACAAACTGAAATTCCCTATTTCTTTGCTTGAAGCTTATAATCTGCGGAATACTCACGGAATTATTGCTGGTAATCAAGACGGAGTAGATATTTTACGGCAACGCGGCTACAAAGGCCCAGCTAAAGTCATGCCTCAGTTGGGTGTGGACGAAACCTTATTTAAACCGCAGAGACAGCCAGATTTAGCTGCTAAACATGGAATTTTACCAGATGAATTTGTAGTTGGATTTGTGGGTCGATTTGTGGAGGAGAAAGGCTTAATAACGCTTTTGCAGGCGTTAAGTGGATTGCAAGAACATTCTTGGAAATGTTTGCTCCTCGGTCGCGGCCCATTGCAGCCAGTGCTGATGGAACGCGCTGCCGAACTGGGTATCAAAGATAGGTTAATTTTAATAGAAAGCGTGCCTCACGATGAGGTAGCCCGCTATATAAATTTGATGAGTACGCTGGTGCTACCTTCAGAAACAACTTATCAGTTTAAAACTTTGACTGCCGCTGGTTGGAAAGAGCAGTTTGGTCATGTATTGATTGAGGCGATGGCTTGCCGGGTGCCAGTTATTGGTTCTGACTCTGGCGAAATTCCTCACGTCATTAAAGAGGCTGGGTTAGTGTTTCCAGAAAAGAATGTGGCGGCGCTACAAAATTGTCTGAGGCAGCTAATAGAGCAACCAGATATAGCTGATAAGCTGGGGCAGCTAGGTTATAAACGACTAATAAACCAATATACAAATAAAGCTTTAGCCAAGCAGCAATTAGACTTTTACAAAGAGCTAATAGCTAATAGCTAATTGGCTTTTAAACAATTAACAATTATCAAATGCGTATTCTACAAATTATTCCTTCGATTTCCCTCGTCTACGGTGGCCCTAGCCAGATGGTGCTGGGACTATCGGAGGCGCTGGCGCAAGAGGGTGTAGAGGTGACGGTACTAACAACAAATAGCAACGGAGATGTCGGTCAGCCGCCCTTGGATGTACCTCTCGACCGCCCGGTGGAACAAAACGGCTATCAGGTGCGTTATTTCCCCTGTTCCCCGTTTCGGCGCTATAAGTTTTCCCTGGATTTGTTGCGCTGGCTAGCGGGACACGCAACTGAATTTGACTTAGCTCATATCCATGCTTTATTTTCGCCTGTAAGCACGGCGGCTGCGACTGTGGCGCGATCGCGTCATTTACCGTATTTAATGCGTCCTCTGGGGACGCTAGACCCCGCAGACTTACGCAAGAAGAAGAGAATCAAGCAGATTTATGCGGCACTGCTGGAACGTCCCAATTTAGCAGGTGCGGCGGGGATTCACTTCACCAGCCCCCAAGAAGCCAAGATTTCCGAACGCTTTGGAACTTCAACGCCGGACGTGGTGATTCCCTTGGGCGTAAAGCAGCCAGCGATGCTCCCGAAAGGGCAAGCTAGAAAGGAATTAGGCATTCCGGAGACTCAGCCTTTGCTGCTGTTCATGTCTCGAATTGACCCGAAAAAGGGGCTAAATTTACTGATTCCAGCCCTGGAAAAACTTTTAGAAGAGGGTGCTGATTTTCACTTTGTGCTGGCGGGTGGAAATCCGCAAGATCCAGCTTATGAGAACAAAATTCGAGAACAGTTGCAAGCGTCACCTTTACGCGATCGCACTACTATAACCGGGTTTGTAACTGGTGAGTCGAAAACTGCCTTACTACAAGATGCCGATTTATTCGTCCTCCCTTCTTACTACGAAAACTTTGGGATTGCTGTAGCCGAGGCGATGTGTAACGGAACCCCGGTAGTAATTTCTGACCAAGTTTATATCTGGGAGGAAATTAAACAAGCGGAAGCTGGCTGGGTTTGCACCTGTGATGTAGAGAGTTTAACTAAACAATTGCGCGATTCGCTTGCTGATGCTTCCGAACGACAGCGACGGGGAATCAATGCCCAAGAGTACGCTTTGAAAAATTACAGTTGGAAAGCGATCGCGCAAGCAACCATTAAAGCTTACCAACAAATTTTGACCAGCAAAAGTAGGTTGGGTTGAGGAAAGAAACTCAACATTAACACTATATATTTGTTGAGCTTCAAGTTCGTTCAACCCAACTACATCATTTAGTAAAGCAAAAGTGCGATCGCTACGGGTTTTGCTTGGTCGGTGGTGGCGCTATCGTTGTTGGCTATTGGGGCAAACTGTTCTTGGTTGAGTAGGAGTATGTTGTCGAGGATGACTTGAGAGTCTTGTTCGCCAAAACCAAGCAGGTCAAAGTATAAGGTGGCAAGTGTTCCTGGTGCGATGTTGCTGATGTCTACTTTATAGATGGTCGGCGAGTGTAGAGACAGGATATGAGAAGGCGTTGCGGTTAGCGGTACTGTAACCTGGGGACTGAAGTAAGCTTTGCCGTCGTGTTGGATGTTGAGTAAGGAGTCAGTAGAGGTTAGTCCGGTGGCTGTACTGACTAAGGAGGTGAGGGTGTTGGCGTCTAGGAGTGCTACTTCAAAGGCGTCGGGTGGGTCGAGAGGACTGGTGCCGAGGGTGGTATCTAGTAGGGTGAATTGTAGGTATTTGGCTGCTTGGGGGACGATGAAGGTTTGGGTGAAGTTGCTAAGTAGGTGCTTGTCTTCGCTCAAGATTGCCTGTCCGTTAAGGATGGCGGTTGCGCCTCTGGTTGACCAGCCGTAGTCGGGTTCTGTGGTGTTACTAGAGTCGAAGTTACCGTTGAGGATGGCGATTAAGGGGTCGGAGTCTAGGGGTGCGTTTAATTGTACGTTCTCGCTACTCGATTCTTCAATTCTTTGGCGGGTGGTGTTGAGGATTTGTAGGTCGAGGAGTGATGGTAGTTTGCGAACCCCTGGGGTGAGGGTGGGGTTCATTAGGTCGTAGGGATAGTGTTTAGGGTCTAGGTGGCTTAAATCGGGGGTGAGGGTAGCGCTGAAGTTGTCGCCGACGAAGAGTGGAGAACCGTTGAGGGTTTGGATGTGGCTGTCGTAGCTTTTGTAGCCGTCGATGAAGCCTGCTAGGTGTCCGATTTCGTGCAGGAGGGTGGTGAGAAGGTCGTAGCGACCGTAGGCGGGGGAGTCGGTGGTGGCGCGGAAGGCGGTGTCGGTGAGGGTTTGGGTGAATTCGCTGTTGTCGAATGGGGTGGGGTCGATGTACCATCCGATGCCGTTGGCGTTGTGGTCGATGAGGAGGGTGCCGCCGTTGGGTCGTCCTGAGGGGTCGAAGGAGGTAATTTGGGCTTCTGCTAGTTGTCCGGTGGGGAGGTCGGTTAAAAGGAGGTTGATGTTGAGGGGGGTAGTGGGAGAGAGGAGGGAACTCCAGAGGGTTTGGGCGCTATTGTTGATGGTGTAAATGGATGCAGGAGTTGAGTTATGGATGCTGAGGAATTGCTCGAACGATATGCTGCTGGGGAGAGGGATTTTACTGGTATTTGTATGGACAGTCCAGATTTGAGCGGAGTCAACTTGGCTGGGGCTAACTTGAGCAGTGCCCAATTGTGTGGTGCCAACTTGAGTGGGGCTAACTTGAGTGATGCCGATCTCAGTCGGGCTAATCTGCTGGAAGCTAACTTGAGTGGGGCTAACTTGAGTGGAGCTAACCTGAGTTACGCCAAATTGAGTCTGACTAAGTTGACTGGTGCTAACTTGGAGGGTGCTAACGTGACTAGCGCTCGCATAGTTGGAGCCAATTTGGAAAATACCAATCTGAGAGGAGCTATCGGTAATTTTGGGCACGCCAACGGGGCTTTCTACTGCAATACCATTTTGCCCCACGGTGAGATTGTAGTTGGTCCTGAATGGATTGATGCTTGAAAAATTTTCTGTTTCTGCATCAGCTAAGAGGGAACTATTCAAATAGGGGTTGTGATATCTCTTTGTCTTTAACTTATGCTTGTCCACAATTGCGCTAGTGCGATCGCATCGCCTCGTAGGTTGGGTTGAGGAACGAAACCCAACACCCCATCCTCAACTAAAAACAATTCAAAGCCATGCAATACCGTAGAGCAAAAATAGCAGGAGGCACCTATTTTTTTACCTTAGTAACTCATAATAGAAGAAAATTTTTATGTATTCCTTCAAATATCTCCCTATTAAGAAATGCTTTTAGAGAAATTCTCAAAACTCATCCTTTTCAAATAGATGCCTGCGTTATTTTACCCGACCATTTACATTGTATTTGGACTTTGCCGGACGATGATAGTGATTTCTCTCAGCGATGGCGTTTAATCAAAAGTTATTTTAGCCGCAACTGCGAACAACAGTATCGCGGCAAAGTTTCTCTATCCAGACAAAGTAAAAAAGAGCAAGCAGTATGGCAACGCCGCTTTTGGGAACATCAAATTAGGGATGAGGAAGATTTTCAAAAGCATATTGATTATATTCACTATAATCCAGTCAAACATGGATTGGTGAAAGCGCCCAAAGACTGGGAATATTCTAGTTTTCACCGTTATGTTGCTGCCGGAGTATATGATATATCTTGGGGTGACGGGGCAGAGGTTTTGTTTGATTTTACTGTAGGACATGAGTAAGTTGGGGTTTGTTTTAATATCAATTCATAATAATTGTAGGTTGGGTAGAGCGAAGCGAAACCCAACAAATGCTTGTTAATAAATAAATTGGTTTTCCTACGTCAACCTAACCTACTGTGAAGAATTATTGTAACGAAACCCAACAAATGCTTGTCGATGTTGGGTTTCGTTCCTCAACCCAACCTACTAATAAACAGCGTGACCTAATGCCAAGCCAGCAACGAGCATTCCTAGAACTAGAAAAGGTTGAGCGCTTGCCTGATATTTCACATCATTTTTCAGGGGATCGCGCAGAAAATACATATCCTGAAAAGTGATTTGGGGGATGATGAGTAATATCAAGATTGCTGCATAAAGGTTTTGGTGGATGCTAATTAAATAACCGGCAATTCCAGCTTGAAAGATATCAATCATCAGCACACATATCCATGCAGCGGTGCCAACGCCAAACATCACCGGAAGCGATTGTAGACCGAGTTGGCGATCGCCTTCAACACTCTTGAAGTCATTCACCACCGCAATCCCCAACCCCGCCAAACTGTAGAACAGCGTCAGAATCATAATCGTAGCGTTTAACTCGCCAAACAGCGCGTGACCCGTCCACCAGGGGAGAGCAATGTAACTGGCACCCAGTGCGTAATTTCCCAGCCAGCCATTTTTCTTCAGCTTCAGCGGAGGCGCAGAGTAAATATAGGCTAAAAAAGTACCACCCAAAGCAATGCAGGTGATAGTAGGAAAATCATGCCCCGCCCATCTATCTAAAACGTAGGAAAGACCTAACCCCGCAAATAACAGCACCAAAATTTGCGTCACCACTTGGGGAACAGAAATGGCACCAGAGGGAATAGGACGGTACGGTTCGTTAATCGCGTCGATATCGCGATCGTAAAAGTCATTTAAAGTTTGGGTATACCCAACTAAAATAGGCCCCGATAGCAGCATACAAGTAGCAGCTTTCAGAACATTTTCCAGAGTCCAAGTGTATTCACCCGAAGAAGCGGCACCACAGACAACGCCCCAAATCAAGGGAATCCAGGTAATCGGCTTCATCAGCTGCAAGCGGATTTTCCAGATAGAAGTCTCACCGGAAGCGGCACCTTTCATGCCTAGCAGCTGCCGAGTTTTAGCACTACGCTCAGCTGAGTTATCAGTTGTTGGTTGTCCGTTGTCCGTTGTCATTTGCTAATAGGTAATAGGGACTGGGGGCTGGGGGCTGGGGACTGGGGGCTGGGGGCTGGGGACTGGGGACTGGTGACTAGGGGTTAGGTAAGCCATTTTCCCAATTCCCAATTCCCAATTCCCAATCCCCAATTCCCAATTAAAACGAAATCGTTAAGTAACTATTTTGAAATTTAGCGCCTTTGACGGATTGACCGCTTAACTGGGGCGGCAAAGAGATATTGCGCCGCTGGTCTCCAGCATCGATAGTGACTTCTGGGCCAGACTGGGTAAGTTTTACCTGTTTTTTGTCAAAACCAGGCAAGAATAAACGTACCTGACGGGCAGAGATGTCAATCTCAATCGGTTTGGGAGCCGATGCAGCTTGACGCAAATCGGGGAGAGCTTCTATCAGGGGTTGCCAGTCACTAGGAGGACAGATAGGAAGAGAACTAACTGCCAAAGGGCTAAAGTTCGCCGAGATGCCTTCTGTAACAGGCTCCTGGTTTAGCAGTACGCCGCCCACAGTCAGCCCGATTTGTTGGGCGCTACCCCACAGATACTGGGCAGTTGCCACAGCGGTAGGATCGCCTGTTGTCACCAAATAGGCGGCCGTCCGGGAGGGGTCTGCTATTGCTACTTTCCCTCGTTCCAGCAGATTGTTCACCTCATTGGTGGGTTGTTGGGCGAAGTTATCCCCACTCCATGACACGTTGAGGACAGCGCTGCTGATCGGTTGAATAAAGGGCGATACTGTTTTCCAGAGGTCAGAATCTTCCACTACTTTCCGGAAGCGACGGATATACCAGCTGAGTATTTCTGGCATACCCAACATCCGTAGGGTAGTTTGGTCGCCGCTGCCATCGTAAACAATCGCGTCGTACTTGCCACTGGCATCGTACTCGCGGATGGCGTTGAGAGCTAAGGCGCTATCCATCCCTGGCAATACGCCTAGTTCTTGACCGTAGACATTTTTTATCAGGGGTGTCCGGAGATATTGCGCCTCCAGTTTTTTGATTTCTTCCCAGCTACGCTCTAGCAAGACGGCGGACTGGAACTGCACTACTTGCAAATTTTGAGTTATTTCCTGGGGGTCGGGACTGGTGGGTGTCCCCAGCAGCAATCCGAGGGATGGGCCGGGGTCAACTCCAGCCAGTAGAACTCGCGCTCCCTGGGTTGCCAGTTTTTTTGCAGCTGCGATCGCTACTGTTGTGCGACCAGTGCCGCCTTTGCCCAAAAAGGTTAAAATCAAGGCCATCTCTTTACTGTGCAGGTTTCAGTTCGTCTTCAAAGAACCATGTGGCTGAGTTGTCCTCGAATTGGACTACAACCCCAACGCCACTACCATCGGTCATTCTATAACCTTGGATGGTTCCGACTTTCCCCAGTTTATTGACTATCGCGGGTGATACCCTGTCTCTGAGGCGGTATACTTTAACTTTTTGACCTATCTCCATTACGGCTCCAATGCAATCAACCATTCCACAGTGTAGGATGAAACCTTAGAGATTGGTTAAATTAGATAGCGGCGATCGCGCTTATTCTCATTTAGAGGTTGATTTAGGGCAAGGTATGCAGCAAAGCCAGGAAGCTCCTAACCTAAATCCCTAGCCAGCTAGCTTCCGGCTGACTAGGGATTTAGGAGTATGCTTGTGCGCTCTATTCGCATAAAGTTTTATTGGACAAGCAAATTTTTCCCGCCTTATGATTAAGATTGTCCGCCTTCACTTTTTAGCTTCTCATATCTTTCTACTCTTGTGCTTTGTACTTCACCTTTTTGTCAGGCCTTATAATACTTTTCCTTGGATCAACTCTATTTCATTTCTTACTTTATTTATTACTACTATAATTCATCCTTTATTAGGGCTTGGTGTTCTCAGTTTTGTTATTCCCTTCACTGCTAATGTCTACGAACACCTTAACGCTCTTTTCCAAATACGATTATTGATATTAGACCTTTTAAGTATCGATAGCATAATTGGCTTTATTTTAGCAATTTTATTTAGAGATATTTACCTAAAAAAATGGGATTTTGGACTAAAAGAGATTCAAGATAAAACTCGCTTTCTTCTTTATCTCCTAATTAGTTTTCATCTAATTATTATTTTAACTGTTGCCATCGGTATATCCCGCAACTTGTATCAAGCAGCTTCAGCATTTTCATTACAAGGCTTATTCCATAATCTTATTAATATTCGCTACGCTGGCTTGTATGATGATTATTTTCCGCTCAGGGATCTGTTTATTTTTACTGCTGTTATAACTCTCAGCATTAGGTTACTTGCCTTAGTCAGGACTAAGTTTCAGTTAAATCAGAGCATTTTAGTTCCTCTTTTTGCTGCTTCTGTCATCATTCTTACTTACGCTGTATACTCCAAAATTACAGGTGTTGGATACAACAGAGATGGTGCTGAATTTGGTGTAAATAGCTTTTTCCCAGACCTTCACGCCTATGGTGGATATGCCCTAGCTGCTTTTGTGGGGGGTCTTTATTATCTTAACTCTTCTAACACAATATTAAGAATAATAGCTGGCGCGTACTCATTGCTGGCTGCGGTGGGGGTTGTAGTCAGCAGCTCTCGTTTTTCGATAGTAATGCTATTGCTATCAATTTTAATTTATTTAGTTTTTTTTATAAAAACTAAATCCGAAAAGCCTTTATTGACGTTTGCTTTTATCGCTTTAGTAGGACTGGCAGCAGCTATACTGTTAAATCACTGGGGTGATAGAGACTTATTTAGATATCTTGCTCAAGTCCCTAAGGCTAAATCTTTTGCAGAATTTAGCACGGCGCTAAGTGACCGTCCAGATATATTTCGGTCGGTTATTGTAATGTATAGCCAGTATCCTATTCTTGGTTTAGGAAAAGGAATCTTTTATCGTCAAAGCTCATTTGGAGAGTTTAGTGATTCTGATTTTTTTGCAGGTATTTATAATGGCGAAAATGCTCACAATTATTTTTTACAGATTCTTGCTGAAACAGGCTTTGTGGGGTTTAGCGTATTTTGTTTTATCTTCGTTTATCAAGCAGTTTTCTTGAAAAATCGCTATAGCCAAATAGTAACTATTTTAATAATAGGTATTTTTTTAGGCAATCTTTACGGACACTCCCTATTAATCCCTAACATACTTGTAATTTTATTTATATTGCTTGGAGCTGCTAATACAGAATTACAGGATAGCTCAGCTCGACAAGAAATTGTATATAAAAACCTTTCTCAGCACTGGCGTTATTTTCTCATAGCAGCGGCAACTGCATTAATCATTGCCGCAACAATGGAAGTGAAAACAAGCTACGGAAAGGTTCCCTTTCAGCCGCGTTTTGTCTGTCATAAAGCAGCTTACTATGAAGATCAACAAACTGGAGGCTTATTTGAAGGTAACTACAAAGTAACTGGAAAAACTATGAAGCTAAAATATACAAATCACAATCCAGAAAATAAAACATATCCTCTAACAATTGACTTCGACTTAGAGCAGTTGGGTGAAAATATTTATCATCATAAACGTAATATCAATTCTCCAGGGCAATATGAAGATAATTTTGATATTCATCAACTTAGTAATGGTTCTGATGTACTGCTACGGATTAAAACTTCGCAGTGCTTTACACCTATAAATATGGGAATAAATTGGGATAATAGACGCTTAGGAATACAGCTAATAAAAGTTTCTTTTGAGTGAGAAAGTAATGCCATAAGAATAACAGAATCGGGAAGATTGTTATTGTAAATTGGTTAAAAACAGCTATTTTAACAAGAGTGGAGAGGTTAGGAGATACCCTAGGCGGTAGTTTTCAGCTCAAGTATCGGGATAGCGATCGCCATAGTCTAAAATGGCAACCATACAATTTTTTACCTAAAATAGCTCGTCGATGGTTTGTATTTGCGCCAAATTGTTATAAAATCGTACACTCAGCAGATGTTAAGCTGAAAGCGTGGTGTGTAAGTGACAGAAGCGGGAACTTTGAATTTGGGGCTGCCGACTTAAAGAAAAAGCGCTTCTGTGCAGGTTGTAGTCTGGAGAGTAAAGGTTTTTGAAGTCGATAAAGACAGCTGCACGTAAGGTAAAAAAACTTGCTTACTGGCTGCCACTCAGCGAACAGTGGTGGGCAAAGCTAGATTTGCTCAAAGTCCTAGTGCAACGCGACTTGTCGGCGCGATACAAGGGGTCGATATTAGGCAATTTGTGGCCCCTGCTGAATCAGCTGTCGCAGTTGCTAATTTACACCTATGTCTTCTCAATTGTCTTGCAAGTGAAGCTGACTCTAAAGGGGTTGCCTACAAATAACCTTACATTTGGTGTGTGGCTGTTTGCAGGATTGCTTCCTTGGATTGCCTTTACTGGTGGGCTATTTCAGGCATCTGGTTCGGTCATGGGGCAGCCTAATTTGGTGAAAAAGGTAGTTTTTCCTTTGGCTTTATTACCTCTAGTACCAGTGCTATCAACCTTCATTGAGAGTACCTTTGGCTTAATGGCGTTGATTGTCTTGGTGGCAGTGTCATCCAATACAATACACAGTACGTTATGGCTCTTGCCGCTAGTATGGCTACCTCAACTGCTGTTGACAGCCGGGCTGGGGTATTTAACCGCAGGGTTGACGGTATTTTTGAGAGATGTTCCGCAGACGCTAGGAGTTATATTAAACCTTTGGTTTTATTTAACTCCGCTTGTCTATCCAGCGTCGGTGATTCCCCAAGAGTGGCGAGGTTGGGTATTTTGGTTGAATCCACTGGCAGCGATCGCAGAAGTGTATAGAGATTTGATTTTGGTGGGAGAAGTGACGCATTGGGGAGAGTGGGGAGTCGCTACAGTAGTCTCTGTTGTGGGGTTTTTTGGCGGATTATGGGTGTATCGTCGGTTACGACCAGCATTTGCTGATGTACTCTAGTATTGCGACAACAGCAACGGTGTGATGAGTGAGATTGCTATTTCTCTGAAAAATGTCTCGAAGTGCTACAAGCGCTATGCGCGTCCAGTAGACCGACTTAAGGAAATTTTGCTACCGAGGAGGAGTCACGTCCAAGAGTTTTGGGCGTTACAAGATATTAACCTGGAGATAAACAGGGGAGAGACGCTGGGAATCATTGGGCAAAATGGTTCTGGAAAAAGCACGCTGCTGCAAATTATTGCAGGAACTTTGATGCCAACCACTGGTGAGGTAGGGGTAAACGGTCGAGTTTCGGCATTACTAGAACTCGGCAGTGGCTTTAATCCCGAGTTTACTGGGCGGCAAAATGTATTTTTTAACGGGCGAATCTTGGGATTAAGTCAACTAGAAATTGCCGATAAGTTTGATGATATTGAGGCTTTCGCTGAGATCGGAGATTTCATCGATCAGCCTGTTAAAACTTATTCGAGCGGCATGGTAGTGCGATTAGCATTTGCCGTTGTTGCCCATACAGAACCGAAAATCCTAATTGTAGATGAAGCACTTGCTGTCGGAGATACCAAGTTCCAAGCTCGGTGCATGAAGCGGATTCGTCAGCTTAAGGAACAAGGGGTAACAATTTTATTTGTTTCTCATGATTCCTCAAGTGTTAAAATGCTATGTCAGCGTGCCGCTCTGATGAATCATGGAAGAATTATAGACATAGGGAATCCCAAGGATGTAGTAAATCACTACATTGCTGTACTAAGTTCAGATAAAACTCAATTTGAGGCTGAAAAAATAAATACAAATGCCAGCATTGAAGATACTTACATACAAGGTAAAAAAGAACATCTCATGCATAGGCATGGGAACCAACTAGCTATAATCAATGACGTGAAGATTACATCGGCTGATGGCAGAGAAACCCAAAGTAAGGTTGACACTGGAACAATTATTAACATTGTACTTTCTTTAGAAACAAAGGCAGAATTATCGGATTTAGTTATTGGTATATCTATTAGAAACTTAATGGGTGTCGTGGTTTATGGAACTAACACTCAGTTAATGAGGGCTCAGATGCCTAAATATAAGGAAGGCGAGGAAGTAACGGCAATTTTTCAAATGCCTTGTAACTTAAATAGAGGAGTTTATACGGTAACAGCAGGAATACATTCTGAAGAAGGATTGAGTTACGATTGGATAGATGAGCTGCTGGTATTTGAAGTTAATAATACTAATAGTTGTGAAGGTATAGTAGATATGAATTGTGGTATAACAATTAAACTAAATAATAGAATGAATGTTTAGTTAATTAACTAATTAGAACAAAAGCAGAATAGGTAGCTGGGAGTTAGACAAATGGTTGAAGAAAATAATCCTAAGATAAATGTAGATGAATTGATCCAAAAAATTCGTCAAGAAGTTGCTAAACGTGAAAGCATATCCCAACCAGTCAATAGGGAATTTAGGGTAGGGGCGATAATAGTAGAAAATTATATAAACCACATAGAAGCTTTACTTCATAATGCTGAATTTAAATCACAAGTTCGTACTCATTGGCCGGAAAAGTTTAAACGTTTTCCATTTAATTTAACTGGATGGTTACAAAACTTTTTTCTGAAGTTATATAATTTTTTTCGGAGAGAGCAACGTGCAGTTAATTATTCTTTAATCGAAGCATTAAGGGACTCTGTAGTACTGAATCGAAACCTTAGCGAACAAATAGCTGCTCTGCAAACACAATTGAATGGAATAAGCGATCGCCTAAGCGCCACCGACGAGCGTATCAGCACCGCCGAGAAGCAGATCAGCGCCACCGACGAGCGCATCAGCACCGCCGAGAAGCAGATCAGCGCCACCGACGAGCGTATCAGCACCGCCGAGAAGCAGATCAGTGCCACCGACGAGCGCATCAGCACCGCCGAGAAGCAGATCAGCGCCACCGACGAGCGCATCAGCACCGCCGAGAAGCAGATCAGCGCCACCGACGAGCGCATCAGCACCACCGACGAGCGCAATCTCAGAAATGATAGTTATATCAAAAATGACCTAGTTCAACAGAAGCGACTACTCACCTTATTTTTGGAGGAAGCACGGCAAAGATTACCAGAAGCTTTTAACCAAGAGCAATTACAAACGTTTGTTGACCAAGAGCAACACTTGCCAGATGCTTTTTATGTCGCTTTTGAAGATCAATTTCGTGGCAGCCGGGAGGAGATACTTAACAGACTCAAAGTCTATTTGCCTTTAATTGAAGAAGTCAAGGTTGGTACCCTTGATAACCCGATTTTAGATGTCGGCTGCGGGCGGGGCGAATGGTTAGAACTGCTGCATAAATCGGGATATGCAGCACGAGGCATAGACATCAACAGGGTAATGCTGGAGCAATGCCGAGCTAGAGGACTTGAAGTGATTGAGGCAGATGTAATTGATTACTTGCAGAGTTTACCTGATGCCATCTATGGTGCTGTAACGGGGTTTCATATTATCGAGCATTTGCCCTTTAATTTATTGATGAAGTTGGTTGATGAAACTTTGCGGGTACTTACTCCGGGAGGTATGGTAATTTTTGAAACTCCTAATCCTAGAAATATATTAGTAGGTTCTGGAGATTTTTACAGAGACCCAACTCATCGCCATCCTATTCATCCCGATACTATTAATTTTGTAGCGCATTTGCAAGGGTTCATTAGAAGTGACGTATATGTGTTTGAAAAACAGGATGGCAAACAAAAGCTGAGTAGCTTATCTCAAAAGAGGTTTGAGGAATTGAATGACTACATTAGTGTTTCGCGTGATTTTGCATTGATAGCTTATAAAGCATGAGAATAGGATTAGCTACAGTTCAAGTACCATTTATTCGGGGAGGAGCCGAAAATTTAGTATCTGGTTTAGCCAGTGCTATTCACAACTTTGGACACGAAGTTGAAGAAATATCAATGCCTTTTCGCTTTGCTCCAGCCAGTGAAGTTAAGCGAAGTATGGATATGTGGGCAAGTGAGAACTTTGAATATATGAATGGCTACAATATGGACTTGGTCATTTGTCTCAAGTTTCCCACTTTTTACTTGAAGCATCCCAACAAAGTTGCTTGGATTATACATCAACATCGTGCTGTCTATGACCTCTGGAATACTCCTTTTACTGAAGGATTATCACAAACATCTGAGGGTAAAGAACTTAGACAGGATATTATTGTACGTGACACAGAAGCATTACATACTATTCGGAAAAGATTTACTATAGCTAAAACCGTTTCAAAGCGTCTTCAAGATTTCAATCAAATCAGCTCCATACCTCTCTATCATCCACCAAAGCTGGCTAATAATTTCTATACAGCTCCAGCACAACCTTACATTTTTTATCCTAGCCGTTTAGAAGACCTGAAGAGACAGGAGCTACTTATTAAAGCTATGAAGTATGTTAAATCTCCAGTGGTAGCCTTACTGGCTGGAGATGGGGGAAAGAAACTAGCTTTACAGGATGCAATCTATCAGCTCAATCTCAGTCACCGGGTACGCTTAGTCGGACGGCTTACAGATGATGAAATGTTGGGTTTCTATGCTCATTCCTTAGGGGTATTTTTTGGTTCCTATAATGAAGACTATGGTTATATAACGTTAGAAGCGATGCTAGCAGCTAAACCAGTGATTACTTGCATTGATTCAGGAGAACCGGTAGAGTTTGTGATAAACCACGAAACAGGGTTTGTTGTCCAACCTGAACCGGAAGCGATCGCGCAGGCAGTTGATGACTTATACTTTCATCAACAACGTGCTGCTGAAATGGGAAAAGCAGGTTTGGAAAGATACCATGCTTTAGGTATATCGTGGAACAACGTCATCCAAAAGCTTTTACACGAATAATTTTTTGAAAAGACTTTACGGAGCCAAAGTTATGAACACTCTAAAGTCCCTAAGTTCCAAAGTAATTCGCAAAATATCAAACTTATCTCAAAGTAATGCCAGTAATATTACACGAATGGTCTACAAAGCAAATAAACAGCAAAATATTACCGAAAAGATTGAATATAAGCCAATTAGTGAGTTTGATTCTTCAAAATATCCACGCAAGTTAAATTTAGGCTGCGGATTTGATATTAGGCCCGATTATATAAACGTAGATTTTCAGGAGTTTCATAACCCCGATTTAGTAGCTGATATCAGAAAATTAGATATACTGCCGTCAGATTATTATGAAGAAATTGTCGCCCAAGATTGTCTAGAGCATTTTCCTCGCTGCGATACCGAACCGACGCTAGCTGAATGGTCAAGGTTACTCAAGTCAGGAGGTATTCTGAAGCTTAGAGTTCCTAATTTGATTGGGTTACTTGAGCTTTTTTTATGGGAAGAAAAACAATCTATCGAAGATCAGAAGACATTAGTTCAATGCCTCTTTGGAACACAGGCTTACGAGGGGGACTGGCATTTAACTGGTTTTACGCAGCTCCTGCTAGAGCATTATTTAGAACAAGCTGGATTTTTCAAAATTAAAATCCAATCCAAAGACCATTGGTTATTTGACGTAGTTTGTGAAAAGAAATAATAGGAATAAGACAACATAGATTAAAAGCCGATTTATACCAAATATGATTTGACTGTACTAAGGGTTAACTCGGTAAAAGAAGTTATTGGAGAATAAAATGTTCAGAATTGATATCGAGTATCCTACAACTAGCAAAAATGAGCCGCGTTACACTGAAGGGAACACAAACAAATATATTGAGCGAGTTTTAACAGCAAATGTTGATTCTTATCAGTCCACCTTGAGGAGTTTCCAAAAGTATTTTACTAACTTGATGAAAATAGAAGCGTATGGTGATGAAAACTCAAATTCTCCCTATTATATAAACCCGTTTTTACCTGGGTTAGACTCTGTATCCCTTTATTGCCTTATGGCAGAAGTCAAGCCAAAGACATATATAGAAATTGGTTCAGGCAATTCAACAAAATTTGCAAAAAAAGCAATTGTTGACAATAGCTTAAGCACCAAATTAATATCAATTGATCCTCAACCTAGAGCAGAGATTGACAACCTATGTGATGAAGTTATTCGGATGCCTTTAGAAGATATCAGTTTAGATATCTTCGATAGCCTTAGGGAGAATGATATAGTATTTTTTGACGGTTCACACAGATGTTTCATGAATTCTGATGTTACGGCTTTATTCTTAGACATTATGCCCAGGCTAAAGTCGGGTACTTATCTTCATATTCACGATATTTTCTGGCCACTAGATTATCCAGCCGAATGGAAAGAAAGGTACTATAACGAACAATATTTATTAGGAACTTTATTGGCTAATGGATTAGTAAACTATGAGGTTATATTGCCGAATATTTATGTATCCTTGAATCCAGAGCTATCAAATATCATAGAACCTCTATGGGCATCAGATATGAAATTTAAGCATGTTGAAAGACATGGCTGTAGCTTTTGGATGTGCAAGAGATGAGAATTGCTATCATCGCTCCTAGCCCTGTCCCATTTTGTATTGGTGGTGCTGAAAACCTTTGGTGGGGACTGTTAAACTGCATCAACCAAAATACTCCTCATCAAGCAGATTTAATTAAATTGCCAAGTCCTGAAAGGAATTTTTGGGAATTAGTGGATAGTTACAGGCAATTTTCACAATTAGATTTAAATCACTTTGATATAGTCATTTCTGGAAAATATCCGGGTTGGATGGTACAACATCCAAACCATATTTGTTATATGTTGCATCGGTTACGCGGTTTATATGATACATATCATTTTACCGGTTACCCAGAAATATATAGTTCAAATCATCCAGAAATCATTGCTTTACAGCACTTGATGAAAGGCGAGCCGGAAAATAGAGATGTCTTAAAAGAAGTTTTTGCAAAATTAGATCAACTACGTTTTAACTCAAATTGTCCCTCAGATTCGTTTCAATTTCCTGGCTCTTTAATACGAGAGGTCATTCATTTTCTAGATGGGGTAGGTTTAGCACCAAGTGCTATCAAAAAGTATGCTGCAATTTCTCATAATGTAGCAAATCGCAAAAGTTATTTTCCGAAAAGTAGTATTGTAGAAGTTATTTATCCACCTTCAATTCTTAAGTCCTTTCGGAGGGGGAACAGCGATTATCTGTTCACAGTTAGTCGTTTAGATAGTGCTAAACGGGTCAGGCTTTTAATCCAAGCCATGAAATATGTCAAAGCCAATATTGAATTGAGGATTGGTGGAACAGGGCCTGATGCTGACTCTCTTAAACAATTGGCAGTAAATGACGAAAGAATTATTTTTCTAGGATTTGTGAATGACAAAGAAATAACCAACCTTTATGCTGATGCCCTAGCTGTTCTTTATGTTCCCTACGATGAAGATTATGGCTTAGTTACTATAGAAGCAATGATGAGTGGCAAACCAGTGCTGACTACCACAGATGCAGGTGGGCCTAATGAGTTTGTGATTAATGGCGAAACGGGGTATTCTGTTTCCCCTGATCCACAAGCACTGGCTGAACGGATTGACTATTTGTGCGAGCATCGAGAGGAAGCCAAGCAAATGGGTCTGAAAGGTCGGAAGCTAGTTGCAGGAATTAACTGGGAAAATACAGTTGCCCAATTACTCGGTATAACTAAGCCCTCTACATCCGGTACTTTTATCAACAGGCGAAAAAAAATTACGGTTGCTTTAACATTTCCGGTTTTTCCACCGAGAGGAGGCGGGCAGAGTCGAGTATTTCACTTATATCGGCATTTAGCTAGCGAGATTGATATTGAGTTAGTCACATTTACGAATGTTGAGCAAGAGGTGTTTAGAGGTGAAATTGCGCCTAACTTGTACGAGACTCGGATTCCTAAATCAATGCTCCATCAACAGCAAGAGTCGCTTATTGAACAGAAAGTAGGAGTACCAATTACTGATGTAGCGATGCCGCAGCTATATCATCTGACACCTGCTTATGTGGAAGCTTTGAGAGCAGCTACAGAATCTTCAGAGTTTGTTGTGGCTTCCCATCCTTATCTTTTACCAGCAATTCAAGCTGTGAGCAACAAGCCAATTTGGTATGAAGCCCACAATGTTGAAGTAGAACTTAAAAAGAGTATTCTGCCGGATAATCGTACAGGGCGTGAATTACTAGAAGCGACTCGCAAGGTTGAAAATGAATGCTGCAATGTAAGTCAATTAATCATGGTTTGTTCTAGTGATGATGCTAAGGCACTGAATCAAATATACGGCGTTGATACAAGCAAAATCTTTGAAGTTCATAATGGCGTAGATATAGAAACAATTAACTACCTTTCTCTAGAAGAACGTAACTTAAAGAAAAAAAAGTTAGGTGTACATGAAAGTTTCACAGTCTTGTTTTTGGGAAGTTGGCACGGGCCTAATCTAGAGGCAGTGTTCCACATTTTCCAGATAGCGCAAGAACTTCCTGATGTGAATTTTCTCATCGTCGGTAGCGTAGGTTTGGCTTTTAGAGAAGAAAAACGACCTGCCAATGTTGGCTTTATGGGAATAGTAGATGATGAAACTAAAGATATTGCCCTAAGTGTAGCTGACGTAGCATTAAATACAGTAACATTTGGGTCAGGTACTAACCTGAAAATGCTGGAATACTTTGCGGCTGGTATTCCGGTGATTTCTACAGCTGTCGGGGTGAGAGGGTTAGGGGTCGAAAATGGAAAACACTGTTTGGTGGTAGAGTTAGGACAATTTCCGCAAGCGATCGCTCAACTTAGAGATGAGGACTTAGCAACAAAACACACTCGTGTGGAGGCTGCTAGACGCTATGTGCAAGAGCGGTTTGACTGGCAGGCGATCGTTCGCCGTTTTACAACGCATCTATCAAATATTGTTAAAATATGAATTGATTTATGTATCCCACTAAAACCTAAATAGGTTTATCTTGTTCTTATTTATAACTAAAAGCTGCACGTAAAATTCATTTGTTTTTGCAAACGAAAATGGAATTTTAAAGTCAGTTCAATTGGCATCACACGTTCCCAAACAATTAAGGTTCAACCGTACCAGATATGCTAAATAAAGTTTTTCGGTACTACTATTGGATTTATAGTTACAGTTATAATTTCTTACTATCTTAACTACAGGTGGA
Organism: Trichocoleus sp. FACHB-90; assembly: GCF_014695505.1. NCBI lineage: Bacteria > Bacillati > Cyanobacteriota > Cyanophyceae > Leptolyngbyales > Trichocoleusaceae > Trichocoleus > Trichocoleus sp. FACHB-90. Next base: position 62,406 of record NZ_JACJOK010000034.1, on the reverse strand, counting down.
CATTTAGCTCTAGTAGTAAACATATAATTGCCCTTCCTCGTTACACAGATGTTTCCTTGATTGGCTTATGCTTAAATACAGGTATTATGTTTATTACCATTAACGTTTTTCACCTCTGGTATGTAATTGGTCAAACAATTGCAGTCATTATGATTCCGCTGAGTAACTTTTTTCTCAACTTCCACTGGTCATTCAAAACATGGCGATAAAAAAAGCATTAATTACAGGTTTAACGGGACAAGATGGTTCCTACTTAGCCGAACTTCTCCTAGAAAAAGGTTATGAGGTCTTTGGTTTAGTTCGTCGCTCCAGTTCTGGCAACCTTGACCGCATCAGTCACCTTTCTGGCAATGTTCAAATCCTCTCTGGCGACCTTTTGGATCAATCTTCCTTAATGGATGTTATTAGTGAATCTCAACCAGATGAAATCTATAACCTCGCCTCCCAAAGCTACGTTCCCCTATCTTGGACACAACCAGCCCTCACAGCTGAATATACGGCTCTTGGCGTTTCTCGACTTTTAGAATCCATCCGTCGCTGCAAAAAAGATGCCAAATTTTATCAAGCTTCCAGCAGCGAAGTTTTTGGTCAACCGGACGAATCTCCCCAAACCGAACGCACCGCTTTTCGCCCCCGCAACCCTTACGGTGTCGCCAAAGCTTACGCCCATTGGATGACTATTAACTATAGGCAGCAGTATAATCTCTATACCTGCTGCGGCATCACCTACACCCACGAATCTCCCCGGCGCGGGACAGAATTCGTGTTTCGCAAAATCACCAGCACAGCTGCGATGATTAAACTTGGTTTGGCAAAAGAACTGAAACTAGGCAACTTGGAAGCTCGTCGAGACTGGTGCTATGCCAAAGATGCGGTATATGCTATGTGGTTGATGTTACAGCAAGAAAAACCTGATGATTACATTATTGCCAGCGGTGAAACCCATTCTGTTAAAGATTTAGTGGAATGTGCTTTTAATTGTGTGGGATTGAATTGGCAAGATTATGTATCTGTAGATCCCGCCTTTTATAGACCTGATGAGTCAGTGCAGTTAGTTGGTTCCATTGATAAAATCAAAAATCAACTAGATTGGAAACCTCAGTATTCCTTTGAGCAATTGGTTGAATTAATGGTTGAGCATGACCTGAAAAAACTCACCAATACTGAATGCTAAAAGTTGTAATTGACGCTACTCCTGTACAACCCAAACCAAGCGGAGTTGGTCTTTATGTCGCAAATCTAATTCGCTACCTTTATCTGTTACAAAATCAGGGTGACATTCACTTTCAACTAGGCATTGTTTACCAGCCGGGCATGAAAAATTGGTTGCGTGGCAACTTATCGTGTCCTAAACTGCTGGCAGAGTATTCCAATCTTTACGTAATGCCTTTGCCTGTAAGAATTTCTAACCCTTTATTTTTAGCATCTCCAAAAATATTTCAATCTTATTTTGAACCTTCTCTCAATTATCCAAATATAATTCATGGAACAAATTATTTTGTATATCCATGTAAAAGAAGTCAAAAAGTAATGACTCTTTACGACCTAACGTTTATTAAGTATCCACAATATATAAACTCAGTTGTAAAAGAATATGCCAACCGTGTCCGCCAATGTTTAAAGTGGGCAGATTTAGTTATAACTATCTCGGAAAGTTCTAAGAGAGATATAGTTGAATATTTGGAAATAGACCCAAGTCGCGTATATGTCACTCCTTTGGCTAGTCGTTATTATCCAGAATATTTGTCGGATTTGTTAGCTGAGGAAATTATCGCTAAAGGGGAGGAAGCCGCCTCCCAAGTGCTTTACCAGCTTGATGTTAACGAGAATAAGTATGATTTTTCCAAGCCTTATCTACTATTTGTAAGTACGATTGAGCCGAGGAAAAATATTACTAATTTAATTGCAGCTTTTAATTATTTAAAACAAAAGTATAAAATAGAACATCAATTGGTTTTAGTGGGCCAAAAGGGATGGCATTACGAGCCAATATTTGCCGAGATTGAAGGTTCTGTTTTTAAAAGCGAGATTCATCATTTAGACTATTTATCTGATGAAATGGTAGCTTTGTTTTACTCGAAGGCTGATGCTTTTGTATATCCTTCCCACTATGAGGGTTTTGGTTTACCTGTGTTGGAAGCAATGACCTTAGGGACTCCGGTTATTACTTCAAATACGTCTTCACTGCCGGAGGTGGTGGGAGATGCGGCGTTGTTGGTTGATCCTAACGATGCAATTGGGTTAGCGGAGGCAATATTACAGGTAATTAGTGATTCTCAGTTTCGTCAGGAATTGATTCAAAAGGGTAAGGAAAGAGCTAAAATGTTTTCTTGGGAAAGAACTGCTACGGAGACATTGAAGGTATATAAATTATTGTTTTAAGTTACAAACAGAAACCTACCAATTTAGACTTTCTCATGGTTTTGTTGGGGTTCGCTTACACTCTACCCAGCCTACTAATTTATTATGAGTAATGCCACATTTAGAAGCCCTCTACCCCACTTTAAAAGAGAGCAACAGAAGGAGCGGTTACAGACATAAAGTAAAATGGGATAATTCAAGCCTGTGTTGGGACTTGTCGCTCAACCTAGACTACAAATGGAGAATTATTTGTTAAATAAATTGCTGATTAACCTCTCTTTTCTTTTTTCTAAGCCGACTGGAATAGCTACTTATGCTACTAATATTTTTCCTCATTTACAGCATCTCGACCCAACTTTATTAATAGCTAATAATATTATGAAGAATGGGGAGGCAGAGCCTCCCTTAGTTGGTTTCCAGGCTGAGCCTGGGAACCACGAGGGGGTATGGAAGAGTAACTATAGCTGCTATCTGGTACCGCCTAATTTAACTCCGGAACAAGGGACAAAAGGACATTTTAATCGAATTTTGTGGACACAGTTGCAGTTGCCACGTATTTACAAAAAATTTAATTCTAGTCTGCTGTTTTCGCCGCTTCCAGAAGCGCCATTATTTTCTGGGTGTCGTTCTGTGGTAATGGTTCATGATTTGATTCCGGTGCGCTTTCCTAAGCGAGGTTCTCCACTGGGACTTTACTTTCGTTACTACATTCCGCAAGTTTTAGCGCAGGCACAGCATATTATTTGTAACTCTAGGGCTACTGCTCAGGATATTACGAATTTTTATAAAATTCCAGAGGATAAAATTACGCCAATTCTTTTGGCGTATGATGCGAATCATTTTCGCTATCTAGATTTACCAACCAGCAATTATTTTCTTTACATAGGGCGTTACGACCCTTACAAAAATCTGGCTCGGCTGATTGAGGCTTTTGCTACTTTATCTAATTGTGGCGATCGCGAGTTGTGGTTGGCTGGATCTGCGGATAAGCGTTATACGCCGATTTTGATGGAGCAAGTGGAACGGCTGGGGCTGAAAAATCGGGTAAAATTCTTAGAATACGTTCCTTCTGCCCAGTTGCCGACGCTAATTAATCAAGCGATCGCGCTCGTTTTCCCTAGTCTCTGGGAAGGTTTCGGCTTGCCAGTCTTGGAAGCAATGGCTTGCGGGACTCCGGTAATTACCTCGAATATCTCATCGTTGCCAGAAGTCGCTGGCGATGCGGCAATTTTAGTAAATCCTTGCAATGTTGGGGAAATCGCTGACGCGATGCAGGCAGTAGCGACGGATTCAGGATTGCGATCACGTCTATCTGATGCTAGTCTCGCCAGAGCCAGCCAATTTAGTTGGGCAAAAACCGGACAAGCTACTGCCGAAGTGCTAAAGCGGTATCTTTAGAAGAATTATCTGGCGAGAAGTTAACTATAGGTAGATTTATTCTTTCAAAAATTTTGTGAGAATTATTACCTCTTAATGGAAAACTAGGCATGAATCGGCGAGCATTGTTGCTGGTTAATCGCCACGCACGGCGCGGAAAAGAGGCTTTATCTCAAGCTTTTAGCAAATTGCAAGAACTAGGCATTGATTTGCAAGAAGAGTCTACAGAAAAGCCCAAACAACTGCCAGACATTATCCGACGATGGAGCGATCGCGTAGATTTAGTAATTGTCGGTGGCGGCGATGGCACTCTGAATGCAGCAGTAGACGGTATAGTTGACACGCAACTCCCCTTAGGCATCCTGCCCTTGGGAACAGCCAACGACCTAGCGCGAACCCTAGCAATTCCTCAAGCTTTAGATGAAGCTTGCCAGGTGATTGCAAATGGGAAACAACAACGAATTGACTTAGGCTGGGTCAATGGTAAACACTTCTTTAATGTTGCAAGTTTAGGCTTAAGCGTACAAATTACCAAGCAACTGACCAAAGAAATCAAGCAGCGCTGGGGAGTTCTGGCTTACGCAGTAACAGCAATCCGAGTAGTTGGGCGATCGCGTCCTTTTTTAGCAGAAATCCGCAGCAATGGCGAATCAATTAAGGTGAAAACCGTTCAAATTGCCGTAGGAAACGGGCGATATTATGGCGGTGGCATGACAATAGCTGAAGATGCAGCAATCAACGACCAGCGGCTGGATTTGTACAGTTTGGAAATTGAACGCGCATGGGAAATAATCCCCTTGTTACCAGCAATGAAGCAAGGGCAACAGGCAGATTTACCAGGTGTGCGGACTCTTCAAAGTCAGGAAATAGAGGTGTACACCAATAAACGTCGCCCAATCAATACCGATGGAGAAATCACCACGTATACGCCAGCAAAATTCCGCCTGATTCCTGAAGCTTTATCGATTTTTGTACCTGGCTAACTCATAGTGCATAGTTAAAGTAGCATCCAATCACCAGGTTTACGCCCTATGATTGAGAGCTAGTAGGTCTTAAAGCACATTTCCCGTGACTCCATCTATCCCTTCAAATTCAAATCCCGACCAGGCAAGACCCTGGCACACCTTAGAAGTTGAAAAAACGCTGGAACTGCTCTCTAGCGACGCAGAATCTGGTCTAACCACCGTAGAAGCTCAAGAACGGTTGCAGCAGTACGGCCCCAATGAGCTACAGGAAACTGCCGGGAGGAGTTCCTGGGAAATCTTGCTCGATCAGTTCAAAAACATCATGTTGTTGATGCTGATCTTGGTGGCGCTGATTTCTGGGATTCTAGACCTGGTGGATTTACGAAGCGGAAAGTTAGCCGCAGGCGAAATCCCCTTCAAAGATACAATTGCCATTTTGTTGATTGTAGTCCTCAACGGCATATTGGGCTACCTTCAGGAAAGCCGTGCCGAGAAAGCTCTAGCAGCCTTGAAAAAGCTGTCTTCCCCAAAAGTGCGAATCATTCGCGACGGCAGACAAGTGGAAGTGGAAGGCAAGACGCTGGTGCCGGGGGACATTATGCTAGTGGAAGCTGGGGTGCAGATTTCCGCAGACGGGCGGCTGATTGAAGAGGCAAATCTGCAAATAAGGGAATCAGCACTCACTGGCGAAGCTCACGCGGTGAACAAACAAGCATCAGTGCATTTGAGCGACGAAACATCTTTAGGCGATCGCATTAACTTAGTCTTTCAGGGAACCGAAGTTGTCCAAGGACGAGGCAAAGTAATCGTCACTGGAACCGGAATGAAGACGGAACTCGGCAAAATTGCCGATCTGTTGCAATCCGTCGAAAGCGAAGACACCCCCTTACAACAACGGATGACCCAGTTGGGTAACGTGCTTGTGAGTGGTTCTCTGATCTTAGTTGCCATAGTGATCGTGGGCGGCATGATCCAAAGCCGCTTCAGCTCAGGACGTTGGGATTGGGGTGTCTTGCAAGACCTCGTAGAAGTTTCCCTCTCGATGGCTGTAGCTGTGGTGCCAGAAGGCTTGCCAGCTGTAATCACCGTAACTTTGGCACTGGGAACGCAGCGGATGGTGCGCCGTCACGCCCTAATTCGCAAACTCCCAGCAGTAGAAACTCTGGGTTCAGTTACGACTATTTGCTCAGATAAAACTGGCACCCTCACTCAAAATAAAATGGTGGTGCAACGGGTAGAAACTGGTTCCCAAAGTTTCCGCGTCGCTGGCCAAGGTTATATCCCCACTGGGGAATTTTATCTAGGCGATCAACAGGTAGCAGTAGAACAGTATTCGGATCTGCAAACCTTGATGCTTGGTTGCGTGCTTTGCAATGATGCCATGTTGCAGCACGAGAAAGACCAATGGACGATTCTGGGAGACCCCACCGAAGGGGCGCTGATTGTCCTCGCCGGAAAGGGAGGCGTGGATAAAGAACCTGTCTTGCGGCAGATGCCCCGCGTCAGAGAGTTTCCCTTCTCCTCTGAACGCAAGCGGATGAGTGTAATTTGTCGAGCCGGGGACAAAGGACAGGCGAACTCCCAGTCACCTTACTTAATGTTTACCAAGGGTTCGCCAGAGTTAATACTGGAGCGTTGTACTCATATTCAGATCGGCGACAAGAAGGAGCCTTTGAGGGATGAGCAACGCACTCAGATTCTGGAGCAAAATAACCAAATGGCATCCGCTGGCTTGCGGGTGCTGGGCTTTTCCTACAAGCCTATGGACAACGTTCCTCCAGAAGGGTCAGAAGAAACAGAGGAACAAAAATTAGTGTGGCTGGGTTTGGTGGGAATGCTGGATGCTCCCCGGCCAGAAGTGCGGGATGCGGTAGCCAAATGCAAACAAGCTGGCATCCGAGCGATGATGATTACTGGCGACCACCAGCTGACAGCGCAAGCGATCGCTCAAGATTTGGGAATAGCACAAGTAGGCGATCGCGTCCTCACAGGTCAACAGTTGCAAAAGTTTAGCCCAGAAGAACTAGATCAACAAGTTGACGACGTTAACATCTACGCCCGCGTTGCCCCAGAACACAAACTACGCATCGTCCAATCCCTCCAACGTCGCGGCAGATTCGTCGCCATGACTGGTGACGGTGTTAACGATGCCCCAGCCCTCAAACAAGCTGATATTGGCATCGCAATGGGCATCACAGGCACCGATGTCAGTAAAGAAGCAAGCGACATGGTACTACTAGACGACAACTTCGCCACCATCGTCGCCGCCACAGAAGAAGGGCGGACAGTTTATAGCAATATTCGCCGCTTTATCAAATACATTCTGGGCAGCAACATTGGTGAAGTGTTAACCATTGCCGCCGCACCCCTACTGGGCTTGGGAGGCGTTCCCCTCTCGCCATTGCAGATTCTCTGGATGAACCTCGTCACCGATGGTTTACCAGCTCTCGCCCTCGCCGTAGAACCCGCAGAACCAGACGTGATGCGCCGTCCTCCCATGAATCCTCGCGAGAGTATTTTTGCGCGGGGACTGGGGTCTTACATGATCCGGATAGGGATTATCTTTGCCATTATCTCCATTGCTTTGATGGTAGTGGCATACCGCTACTTTCCCGATGATTGGAAGACGATGGTGTTTACGACTTTATGTCTGGCTCAGATGGGACACGCGCTCGCAGTTCGTTCCAACACTAGGCTGACAATAGAGTTAAACCCCTTCTCTAACCCTTATTTGCTATGGGCTGTGAGTGTCACCACGGCGTTACAGCTGCTGCTGCTTTACGTCCCATTCCTGCAAGATTTCTTTGGTACGACACCACTATCTCTGCAAGAACTGGGTATTTGCCTGGGATTCAGCTCTTTAATGTTTGTTTGGGTGGAACTGGAAAAGCTGTTTATTCGCTGGTACAAAAGCAGACAATGATAGCTGATGGCTAATTAGCTGATAAACAACTAGCAATTAGCAATTAGCCATTAGCAATCCTTCCATTATTTATGTACCTCAAAAGCCTTAACCTCCGTTCCTTTCGCAACTACCGCGAGTGCTTAGTCGATTTCGACGCACCCAAGACAATTTTGGTGGGGAATAACGCTCAAGGGAAATCTAATCTTCTGGAGGCGGTGGAGTTATTAGCAACATTAAAGAGCCATCGAGCCGTACGCGATCGCGATCTCGTTTGCGAGGGAACGGCGGAAGGTAAAATCGCCGCAACCCTAGAACGCGCCAACGGTACAGTCGATCTAGCTTTAACCCTACGCACTCAAGCGCGGCGCACCGTATCCCTCAACTCCGAAACCTTACGTCGCCAACTCGACTTTCTCGGCGTACTCAACGCTGTCCAGTTCTCCAGTCTAGACTTGGATCTGGTACGAGGTTCGCCAGAGATGCGTCGCAACTGGGTAGATTCCATTCTGACTCAGCTTGAACCTGTCTACGCTCACATTTTGCAGCAATATAACCAAGTTTTACGGCAACGCAACGCCCTGCTCAAGGCTTTCCGAAAAGAGTCCGATTCAAACAACTCAACAGCCAACACTCCAAACTCTTCAGAACTGGCGTTGTGGGATGCCCAATTGGTAACAACTGGTTCCCGCGTCACACGCCGACGCGCCAGAGTCTTGACGCGATTGGCTCCTATAGCTCAAATTTGGCACTCTAGCATTAGCGGTAGGTCAGAGGTGCTGGAATTGAAATATGCTCCCAATATCAGTTTAGAGAAGGACGACCCCGAAGCAGTGCAGCAGGCATTTTTAGAAAAAATCCAGCAGCGTCGCATCGCCGAACAGCACCAAGGTACAACTCTCGTCGGCCCTCACCGAGACGAAGTTGAATTTACCATCAACCAGACACCAGCAAGAGTTTATGGCTCCCAAGGTCAGCAGCGAACGCTAGTATTAGCCCTAAAACTAGCAGAGCTAAAGTTAATTGAAGAAGTCGTTGGTGAACCGCCCTTGTTGCTACTTGATGACGTTTTGGCTGAACTAGACCTGAATCGTCAAAATCAACTCCTAGATGCCATTCAAGACCGCTTTCAGACCCTGATTACTACAACTCACTTAGGTTCCTTCGATGCTCAGTGGCTAGATTCTTCCCAAATTCTCTGTGTTGAAGCAGGACAGATAAAGCGATAGTCATTAGGTGGGGACTAATGGCTAATGACCAAGGACTAATCCTTCATCCGGAGTTAAAGGAAAAAGTCTCGTATCCTAAAAGTACGCCCTGATTAGGGGATAATTTGGGTATCAATTGCCTAGCGGTCTGGTAACAGACACCCCGAATGATGGTGAATTTACTAAACTTTGCTGTTATGCACCGAACTAATATTACTATTGATGCGGATGAGATTGTCGCACTGGGTGCTTCTTTGCAACGGATCGATCAGAAGATACTGACCCCAGTCAAAGTAAATGGTTCCAAAAGAATATGGTATCAAGGTATTAAAGAACCTTATTTTGATGTCTTTTTGGATCTGCGCGAGGATAATATCGAGTGGTTTCAGTTTACTTTACGTGGCAAATCTCTTTCTTGGAATAAGGCTGGCTGGCAAACAGGAATAACGAATGAAGGAAGTGTGAATGACATCACTTTTTATGCTGCTAGCAAGCTTATTAATACTGATAACAAACTTGACTTCTCTTTCGTGAAATTAGCACATTCTATTCTACAAACTCGTGCTGGCGATGCCATTTTTGATAAAATTTTGGCGTTATTTGAGCCTGATAAAATTCATTAGTTATTAGCCATATGCTAGTAGGTTGATTTTGGTTGACGATAGGGGTATAGCAATGCCCACTGGTCTCAACTTAAGCCCCGGCGAATGAATTCGCGGCTACAAAAACCAAGTCCGCCTGCGCGGACTAACGGAAAACTAAGACTTTTGAAACCCTCGCACCATCAGGGTTTTGTTTGTGTAGCTGCGGTTTTAAGCGCCAAGTTCTTAAATTGACACCGATGGGCATTGCGGCAAAAAAGAATCGATGGACGCAGGCAGAATACCTGCGCCACAGACAACTGACTAGAAAGTAAAGGTAGTGCGGATCGTACCGATCACAATATCATTATTGCGCGAGTTGTGATCGGGAGCGGTGAGCCAAATAACTCCAGGAGTGATGGAGACATTTTCTGTCACTTGATATTGGTAAAACGCTTCAACGTGCAGTGAAGTATCGTCATTTTCTCCAACTGGGGGTAGGGGTATATTTGGAGGTAATAGAGCTACTGCGCCTAGATTTACATCTATGGTGGAGTTAGTTACTTTAGGTTCCATCCCGACAATCACACCACCCAAGTTGCCTTTTTTCCCAAGGTCGGGAAATGCTAAAGTAATAGCCCAGTTCCAGATATCAACATCTCCGCGGTCAATTAACCCGCCCAAGGTGGAGAGGTTGCGGGTGTTAGTGTAACCAGCCCAACCACCGATAACAAAGCGATCGCTTAATTGCCAAGACAACTCCAAACCATAAGAATTACTAACTAGGGGGAGTCCGGTGCTGAAACCCAAGCTACCCAAAGTATCGCCTACCGAGGAACCGCCAGCATCTCGGTCGAAGAAGCGAGAAAGTCCACCTTGGAAGTTAGCTAGATTACTTCCAGTCCCAGTGTCATTGTTGTTATATGAATGAATGTAAGTTAAGCCAATATTCAAGCGATCGCTTGGCTTGATCAGCAGCTGTGCAAAACCAGCGTAAGGGCCATTGAACAAACCCCCATCGTCTTCTGGGTTCGCGGCATCACCAGCTAAATAACCTAAGCTGATTTCCAGTCTATTACCTAACTGATGTCTTACCCCAATCCCGGCACCTTCAGCGAGGTAATAAATCGGGTTGCGCGTTCCAAAGGCAGACAGTGCGCCCGTTGCACCGTCGCCATCTAGGAAATTGACGGTACTGGCAAAGTCATCCGAAGCACCAGCATTAGCGGCAATTACAACCTCTGTGTTTTCGCCGAGGGGAAAAGCGTAAAGCAAAGCATCGACAAAAATATCATTGTCTGCTTCTCCAGAGAAAGCTAGCTGACCTTCTGGCGTCAGGGTACGTTCAGCAAGAGAACCCAATCCTTCTGCTTGCAGTCGCGTTCTCAAAACGTCTCTTCCGGTGAAGCTGGTTTCAAAGTTGAGACGCGATCTATGACCAAAAATTGTCAGGCTGTCAATATCATCGCCTGTGGCATCTTCTCCGGTTAAGATACTTGCCAGCCCAAAGATAACTTCGCCCGCTAGTTTGGTGGTGGTGGAGAAGTTATTTTCTTCTAAGAATTTGGTGCGACCTTCTAGATTATCTACTCGCGTCCGTAAAGTCGCCAATTCTGTGCCAAATTCATCAATCAGCCGTTGCAAAGTGGCTAAATCTTCTTTGGTGACAAAATCAGCTGTGCTGGCGGCAATCAATTTCTCGATTTGCAACAGACAGGCATTCAACCCAGCAGCAAATTCATAACGCGATAGCGCCCGATTGCCGCGAAATGTGCCATCAGGATATCCTGCAATACAGCCGTAGCGTTCGACAAGACTTCGCAGTGCTTCATACGCCCAGTCTGTCGGTTGCACATCCCGCAACTGAGAAACATTCGTCACCTGTTCCAGGGAATCTTCACTAACGCGATCGCTATAAACATCGATTTGTTCTAATACATCAGCATTTGTGGTTGATGGTTGATTGCTATCAGCCACAATTTCTGAACTTGGAACCACTCTTTTGATTGTTGATGGTTGATTGTCAGCCACCAAATTCGGTGTTTCTACTGCCTCTATTACATCATCTTCAGTAACATTAGTTACGTTATAATCTGCGTTAGCATCTGAAACTTCTAAGTTTGTACCTTCGATAACATCTGAGGTTTCAGACGCGATCGCACCAGCACCAATCAACAAGATCGCACCCAAAACAGCTGGACTTACCAGCAGAGCATTCCATAAGCTCTTTAACATTCTTTTTTAACTCCTCACACCCGTTTAAGATTCTCAGAAATTTTTGACTTACTGCCTAGAGGCAGCTTATGGACAAAATTTTTTCTTGATTTTGCCCGTAGCTTGTCCTGTTCAACTGCAAAGTATCAGTTGCTACCGAGAAATTATGCCTATTTTCACACCAATGTAATTGTTCTGATTTTTTGAGAATTTTGCAATCCTCCACTAGGGCATTACTTTCGCAAAATCTCATCGCCGACAGTAACATCGTACTAAAATGAGACTGATTCTCATATAGTAGAACAAGACTCATTCTCAAAAAAAAGATATTTATCAAGTTAAGGGGAAAAATTGTGACAAGCCCTCATATGCGACATCATCCGGGCAGAATTGGGCTATTTTTGGGAGCTTTGCTGCCGATATTAGCTGCTAATGGATGCACTCAAACCCAATCTACGGCACAGTCTCAAAATCAGACAGCTTCGCCGCCAGCAGCAAAAGGTGGCGAGACGGTGAAAATAGTAACAACCTTTTTGCCGATGTACTGGTTCACCAAGGCAGTTGCTGGTGAGAAGGCACAGGTAGATATTTTAGTACCACCGGGTTCGGAAGTGCATGAGTATCAAGCGACACCAGCAACCGTACAAGTGATCGCGCAAGCGGATGTCCTGGTGAAAAACGGTTTGGGTTTGGAAGAATTTCTCAAAGAAACAGTCAAAAACGCCGGAAATACCAACCTAAAAGAGATTGAGGCAAGTAAAGGTATTAAAACCCTAGAAGAAACCGACCACGACCACGCCGAAGAAAAAGGCGATCGCGAACACGTCGGAGGTAATCCCCACGTTTGGCTAGATCCATCCTTAGCAAAGCAGCAAGTTGAGAATATTCGGGATGGTTTAGTCGCAGCCGATCCGGGAAACCAAACTACTTACCAAGCCAACGCAGCTGCTTACATTCAGCAGCTAGAAGCGTTAGACAAAGAATTTCAGCAACGGTTGCAACCTTATCGCGGTTGCACTTATGTCACCTTCCACGATGCTTACCCTTACTTAGCTAAACGCTACCAACTTAAACAGGTTGCGGTTGTCCAGATTCCAGAAGATAGCCTCTCGCCTGCTGATGTACAAAAGGCAGTGGGAGCAGTGAAACAGCATAAGGTGAAAGCTTTGCTTGGGGAACCGGAAACTGACAACAAATTGCTGCAAAGTCTTTCCCAAGACTTAAACTTAACCCTGCGTCCCATCGATCCTCTGGAAAATGGCCCGCAAGATCCGGATCATTACTTTAGAGCGATGAGAAACAATCTGCAAACTATTGAAGCTGCGTGTAAGGAAAGTTAGGAGTTGGAAGTTGGAAGTTTTGAGTATTGAGTGTTGAGTTGTGAATTCAAAAAATTTAAATTGCCAACACCCGATTTTGAAGGTGGATGGCTTGACTGTTTATCAAGGCAACTATCTGGCGTTGCGGGATGTCTCTTTTGAATTGCAGCCTGGAACTGACACAGCGGTGGTGGGGCCGAATGGTGCGGGTAAAAGTACGCTGGTGCAGGCGATTCTAGGATTGATTGAGCGAAGTGCTGGAAAGATTGAGATTTTTGATCGTCCAGTGGAAAGATTGGGGCATCTATGTCATTTGCTGGGCTATATGCCGCAAAATTTTATTTTTGACCGCAGTTTTCCCATATCTGTTGAGGAATTGGTGGGGTTGGGATGGGTTAAGGAAAGCAAAAGCCTTCATGGGAATTCCCCCAGTAACAAAGGGAATACACCCTTTTGGCGAAGGCTGTGGTGGGAAGATGGAGAAAAGATAGATGCGATCGCATCCGCGCTTAAACGTGTGGATGCCTACCACCTGCGCCATCAAGCCATCGGCACTCTCAGCGGCGGACAACTAAAGCGAGTATTGTTGGCTTATTGCTTGGTGATGCCTCGTCAACTGCTGGTGCTGGATGAAGCGTTTGCTGGTGTGGACGTACAGGGGGCAGCAGATTTTTATACTTTGCTAAATGAACTTAAACGGGAGCGAAACTGGACAGTGTTACAGGTTTCCCACGATATTGATATGGTGAGCCGACATTGCGATCGCGTTCTCTGTCTCAACCAAACCGTCGTTTGCACTGGCACGCCCGATATTGCCCTTTCTCCCCAAAACCTTTTAGCTACCTATGGCCCTGCCTTCAGTCGCTATCACCATCATCACGGTTAACACTCCCCGCATTAAAGTAATTCACTACAGCAATTCCAGGGTTGGGTGGGATACATCTGTAGGGACATGGCAATGCCTAATGGTCTCAATTTAAGAAGAGCTTGGCAGTTAAAACCGCAGCTACACAGACAAAACCCGCCTGCGCGGGTTCCAAAAGTCTTAATTTTCCGTTAGTCCGCGCAGGCGGACTTGGTTTTTGTAGCCGCGAATTCCATTCGCCAGGGCTTAAGTTGACACCAATGGGCAATGCCATGTCCCTAACAACGCTGCCCGAAAGTCCCAATTGCTACGAAGCAAAGTTTTCAGCCCAGCAGGTAGTCATTAGTCAAAAGCTATGAACTAATGACTAATGACTAATAACTAATGACTAAATGGCCTCTTTTTTTAGCAGTTCAGCGATCGCTTGCCGTTCTGCTGGGGGTTCAGATGGTCGCACCTGACGAGCGTCAGTAATTAGCCAATCTAACGCTGCTGCTTGGACATCAATCGTGGCACCAGTTTTATCCACGCAGTAGCGTCCAAACACTAACTTATCTACCAGGCGCACGTCTTCTCCCAAGCGGGAGTATTCAAAAATTACGCTGTTTTCCACTTTCGCGCCGCTACAGACCCAGCAATTTGGCCCAATCATGGTGGGGCCTACTATTTTGGCTCCATCTTCAATGTGGGTCATAGCGCCGATATAGACGGGGCCTGTAATATCAACCTTGTCCCAGTTCACAGCAACATTCAAGCCAGTGTAGATACCGGGAGCCACTTCGTGTCCGGGAATGGCAACATTTTTTACTTCTCCCAGTAGTACGCTGCGAATTGCCCGCCAGTAATCCGGCACTTTCCCAATATCCACCCACTCGAAATCCATTGGAATCGCGTAGAAAGGGGCATTCATCTCTACTAACTGGGGAAATAGGTCGCTACCAATGTCATATTGAACGCCAGAGGGGATGTACTTCAACACTTCTGGCTCAAAAATGTAAATACCAGTGTTGATGTTGGTGCTGAGAGCTTCTTCCACCGAGGGCTTTTCTTGGAAAGCTTTAACTCGTCCGTCCTCGTCCGTGACGACGACACCGTAGCTGGAAACTTCTTCTCGCGGGACGGTTTTCATGACGATAGTAGCGATCGCGCCCTTTTCTCGATGCCACTTTACTGCTGCTGTCAGATCGAGATCAATTAGGGCATCTCCGCACAAAACTACAAAAGTATCGTCAAAAAAAGGAGAAAAGTCCTGAATACGCCGCATTCCCCCAGCAGATCCTATAGCCTCTCCTACCAGATCGCCGTTTTCTTCAATCTTCCCTTCAAAAGAGTAGCCAATCTGTACGCCAAAACGCTGACCATCCCGGAAATAACTTTCAATCTCGTTAGCAAGGTGGCTGACATTGACCATGATCTCGTCAAACCCATGCTGCCTTAGCAGTTCCACTAAAAACTCCATCACTGGTTTTTGCAGGATCGGAATCAAAGGTTTGGGAATGGTGTAGGTAATAGGACGAACGCGAGTACCCTTACCAGCCGCCAGAATCATGGCTTTCATGAATATTTTTCCTCAATCCTATGCCACTTTAGTTTTATTGCATTTAGCTGAATCTCCATCCCTTAAAGAATAAGGGATGGACGGACAAACATTGTAATCTACCGACTCTGTAGATGTTCTACAAGTTTCCTTGTAGGCGATAGGCATTGGCTAAAAGAGAATTTTTAGTTCCCAGTACAACCAATACAACCAGTCGCTAGTCCCCTGTCACTAGAGTACGGATTTTCAGGTCTTGGTAGAACTCTTCTTGGGCTAACTCTACTTTAGACTGAGCTGATAGTAACAGCAGCGCCCAAAAAACGCCCACTCGATCATGTAGTTTTGGCACAGCATAAGCCTCTGGTGGAGATGCCTGACCGTTTAACTTTTCTGAGTGTTGCTTCACCCCTGCCCATAACTCTACCAGCTCCTCTAGCTCTAGCCAATCCTGACCAAGTGGCATTTGGGGACGATGGCGGCTCAAAAACACGTCTAACTGGGCTGCTGTCTCGGTAAGATTTTCATGGTGAGCCAAAGCAGCGATCGCTTTGGCAGCTTGGGCGCGAGACTGGGAGACGCGATAAAGTGGGTCTTTCGTAGCACGGCGAGAAGGTTTTTCTTCTAGTGCATCTGCCATCTGCTGTATTTGGTCAATTAATTCTTGCAGCGTCACGCGACGGCTAGAAGGAGGCATAGCAGTCCCGCGTCGGCGCAGATGTCGCTCCAGCTTTACTGGTAAGCTTCTGGCAGCATCAGCAACCTCTTGTGCATCGGTGTCATCCAGTTCGGGATCGTCTGCTGTTGATGCTTGGGAAAACAGGGTGTCCGCCTTGAGTAACACCAGCATGGAAGCATACAAAAAAGCCTGTCCAGAGTGAGACAGTTCTACTTCACAGGTGCCAGAATACTTATCGCCTAATTTCTCTAGTTCCGATAGGCATTTGTCAATTACCTCAATCACCTGAACATCCCAAGGGTCAATTTCTCCTCGCTGGGCGAGATCGATGAGGAGGGCGATCGCTTCTTGGGCTGGTTGGGCTGTCATATGAATTCTGGATTTTGGATTTTGAATGGGGAATTGGGAAATATCCTAATCCCTCCTTTTGCCCCTAGACCTTTTTCCAACCAAGTTAAATGGACTGTGCAAAGGCTTTTGTTGTCTCTGCCTCTTGCTCTTGGAGAGTAGCACTAAGGGACATACTTTGTTTTTCTTCCAGTTCTGCTTGACGTTGGGCAATATTTTGCTCTAATTCCTGAATACGCTCGTCCTTAGAGCGCATCTGGCGCATTTGTTTTCCAGATTCTATCCCGCGTAGCAGCCGCGTCCAGATGCTAAACAGCCAAGCGAGAATCGCGCCCACGCCCATCGCCAGAATCAGTTCAATACAGATGGGCGCTTGCACCTGCACACCTTCGACAATTTGAATAGCAGCGGGTGCAGTATTTTCTAAACTGAATAAAACCAAGGCAAGGATTAGCGCAAAGATTATCAAGAAATTAATTTGCCGCATAATTTATACTCCTCAACAAGCACACTTACTTAAAAAGTTTACCGGGTAGCAATGCCTAAATTGCCAAGAAAACCCGATTTCCATCTCAAGTTAACCTACCGCAGTGCCTGTCTTCAGCTTATTTTCTCGTTTCCTCACTTCAGTTAGCAACAGAAAATGTTGCCAAGCGGTGGTATCTATCCTGTCAATCCCAATAATTCTCCGATAACCCTACAGGACTTGTCACCTCAATGCTTTACAAACCAAGTCAGCCAACGTAACCGCCTCTTGCAAAGCATTCCTCAGTAGAACCTCGAAACGAGAGATTAGAAAATAAATTCGTTTAAAATTAGCAAAAATTAATTTTATGATTCTTTAAAGATGCCAGTGAAACCAGCCAATCATTGTATCAACGTGGGAACTGCACTTTTATACTTAATATTTTTCCTAACCGCGGCATCAACTTAAAAACGCCAATAGCAACTACGGCAAAGGAAAAAATACAACATCTAAACTCTACTATCAATCAGCATCTCTGATTTCTATAGCACTTTCCCCAGAGGGTTAGTGTCTAATGGATTCATTTCAGATGCAATTTCAACAACTTCTGGTTCAACTGCCTCAAGATGTTTTTCCAAAATTGCTAAATTACGGATATTTGACTTGTAATAAGCATCGAACAAGTCACCCACCAAAGGCACCGTGCCAACGACAGCTTCCAAAGAAATATTGAAAATCATTCGTCTTAAATCTTCACCCGGTATCCGGAATTTGGCAGCTAAAAAGATAATATAAGCAGAAAATGTTGTACTTACAATATCTCCTGCTCCTGGGACTAAACCAATTATTGGATCTAAACCAATCCGAAAACGTGTGCCTGGAATACCGATGGCTGTATCCATCAGGCGGCTAAGCTTACGGATGCGATTAAGGGTAGCAATGCGTTCAGCGGTGTTCATGTTTTTGATTTTGGCACCATAAACAGACGCTCGTCTTGTACCGCGAGGAATAATATACAATTGCACCTAGCCAATCCAAAGCTATACCTGTATTGGATTGTGGAGGCAATGCCTACCTATCTCTGTCTAAGTGGCTTTGGTTTATTAAACTAAAAACTAATATAGCAGTGCTAAATGATTCGGGAATGCCAGCTCCCCGACTTCTTAGAGAAGTTGGGGAGCTGAAGTGCTGGGACATCAGAACTCAAATAGGATTGCTATGCTATAGGTTCCCCTAAAATATCAGCCCTTAGGTGGATTAATAAAAATTGAGTGTTCTTTCTATAGATAGCTGAATATTAACGTGAGATTGAATATTAGTAGTGATAAGCATTTTGAATTAACCGTTTTTATTTTTTTTAATGAGGGCTTTAGATATGACTGTTTCGACAGAATCTACAAGACGAAATAGAGCCACTCGGACTAGAAACCTAATTATCAACGGCAGTTTCCAAAACGGCCCTAGCCCAGGACAATCCTTAAAACTCAATCCAGGGTCAACAGCCATTCAAGGATGGGTTGTGACACGAGCGCCCATTGATTATGTAGGCACACTATGGCAAGCTGCTAATGGCGATCGCAGTCTGGATCTTGACGGTGCAGGTGCTGGCGGAATTGCACAAACATTTGACACAGTACCTGGTGAAAGTTACGTTGTTACCTTTAGTCTGGCTGGAAACCCGTTGGGCGCGCCTCCAATTAAGCTGTTGGGTGTAACAGCGGCAGGACAATCAACTAATTTTGCATTTAACATTTCTGGTCGTACTCCAACGAATATGGGCTGGGAAACTAAAAGATGGATGTTTATGGCGCAATCTAACAAGACAACTCTTGAGTTTTTTAGCCTTAATACATCCGGTGGTTCTTGGGGCCCTGCACTTGATAGCGTATTGGTTGTATTAGCTTGAGAAAAGGTTGACAACTGTTATTTGTCAATTCAGAAAGTCTTTCTTCAGAGGTGTGTCTTATTTCTGTATCAAGTTCAAGATTAGTAACACTATCTCAAAGGAAAGGAAGTTATAATGGTTAGTCACCACAAATTATCTGGGGTTGCGGGTAGAGTAGCAATTATTGCCAGCTTAGTGCTTGGAGTAGGGCTTTTAGAAAGTAGAAATATAGCAAAAGCGACAATTGTCTCTCCAAGTATGTCAACTAACATAGAGGGGAATGGAAATAATAATATCCCTTTTAATAACTTCCTTGTTTCTCCTGTAGGAATACGATATCAACAAGTTTTTGCAGCTCCTGAATTTTTAAGTATAGAACCAGGATTGATTACTCAAATTGCTTTTCGTCCCGATGCAGGACGAGCGGGTAATGCTTTTTCATCCACTATCCCAAATATCCAAATTAATCTTTCCACAACCAGTTTATTGCCAGATGCTTTAAGCACAACCTTTGCCGAAAATGTTGGAGATGATGAAACAATAGTCTATAACAGGGAGCTTTTACTCTCTAGTGAGGATATTGGCGCTCCAAACCAACCAAAAGATTTTGATATCGTTATTGATTTAGAAAATCCATTTTTTTATGACCCAAATCAAGGCAACTTGTTGCTTGATGTGAGAACCTTCTCTTTCACTAGGACAACTGCATTTGATTCGCAAAATACCTTTGGAGATTCTATATCTCGCGTGTTTAGTTTCGACCCTACTGCTTCTACTGGTACTGACGATACAACTGGGTTAGTAACTAAGTTTAAAATTGCAACTAGGAATAATACAGCTTTGATTCCCGAAAGTTCTTCGACGTTAGCACTGTTAGCATTTAGTGCATTAACTGCAATTTCACAAGTGAAGCGTTCTCTGTCAACTCCCAAGTAATTTCCACTGACAAGGGTTTTCTCAGAAAAATTGAGGCAAAACCGTGTCTAGATTCGCCAGAATAGAGGGGTGTGTCACCTGGAAATTGAAAGATGATCGCGATCGCTGTGGGTTTTAACGTGCTGATCTCGCTGGTGCTGTTGTATAGTGCCTGGGTAATAACTAAATTGCGATCGCGTCTAGCAAAAATAGCAGATAAAATAATTGCCGCCGAACGCAGTACCTACAAAGTGCTACATAATGCCCCCAAAACCATTTTTAAAGGTCAAACGGGGGCATTGCGGCTAGGACAGCAATATCAGCAACTCGATCCTCAACTACAACGAGTGCAACAAGTTTTAGGATTATTCAGCCTAGGCAGAAAGTTCTGGCTGCGGGGTAAGCCGAAATCGGTAGCAACAGGGGTACGCTTCTGGCGCAGAAGTTGAAACCACTACTGTTAAGATTGGGGCAATTCTTCAAAACAAAGATTAGACGATTGCCTTGTTGTGTGGGCAACATATCAGTATTAACGGGAAAACTGAATAGAATTGGAGTAAGACATAGAGACTAGAAGATGTCAAACAACCGTGCTGGATCTGGATCATTTATTGGTGGTGTGTTACTAGGCACCGCTATCGGAACAATAACCGGGTTACTGATTGCGCCCCGCAATGGTCGAGAGACGCGGCAGCTGTTGAAAAAATCTGCCGATGCCTTACCGGAGTTGGCAGAAGATTTATCAACCAGCGTGCAGTTGCAAGCCGATCGCCTCTCAGAATCAGCACTGAAAAACTGGGATGAGACGCTGATCAGATTGCGGCAAGCGATCGCAGCGGGGATTGAAGCTACTCAACGCGAACAACAAGCCCTCAAGCAAACACCGGGGGCAGAATTAGAACCTGATGTCCGTCCTCTTGTAACCACAGACGATAGGCGAACGTTAAGTGACTGAACCCTTATTTTGGCTTGGACTCTCAATTCTACTGGTTGCCGTCAGCTTAACCGCAGTCTTAATCACGCTACTGCCAGCAGTGCAGGAGTTAGCGCGGGCAGCCAGAAGTCTAGAAAAGTTGGCTGACACTCTGCGCCGAGAATTGCCGCCAACCCTGGAGGCAATTCGTCTGACAGGTATGGAAATTACTGACTTGACAGATGATGTCGGCGAAGGTGTCAAAAGCGCTGGTCAAGTCGTTAAACAAGTCGATCAAAGCATCAGCGGTGCCAAAAAGCAGGCTCAAAATATCGAAGTTGGCACCAAGAGCGTTTTTGCGGGTGTCAAAGCGGCTTGGAGAACCTTCAAGCGTCCCACCTCGACCCGTCGGTCGATGGATCGTCTGCCACCAAGCCACAGAAATTCCGTTGAGATGCGTGGCTACCGCGATGCTTCTTATCAAGACCCTACTAACAAAGCCTCTCCTTCCAATGGACATTATGAGGAATGGGAGCGGGAGCAGCCAGACTCAGAAGATTAGAGGGCTATGGAATCAGCAGCTCTGTCAGTGAATTAGCAACTAACTCAACACTCTTTAATCATGAGAAACGATAGAAACTCACAGTCTGCCAATTCCGCCACTGACAGGCTGTTAGATGATAATCGGCATTCCCCCCGGCGGAATTATCAATACAACGGTGTTTTTGCCCTGATATCAATCAACCTCCTGATATTTATTGTTGGCAATATACCCGGCATTCCTCTTACTAGAACCCTGGCTCTGAACCATTCCAACCCAGCCTGGTATCAATTTTTTACGGCAATGTTTTCTCACGCAAGCTGGGCGCACTTGTCGGGAAATCTGTTTTTTCTTTACATCTTTGGTCGCTTAGTTGAGGAAGAGGAAGGCCTTTTAGGGGTTGTTGGCTCTTACTTAATATGCGGACTGGGAGCTAGCCTAATGAGCTGGCTTTTTCAACCGGGGGGAATTTATTCTTTGGGAGCCTCGGGAGCAGTCTTTGGGTTGTTCGCCGTCAGCGTGTTGATTAAGTTGAGCTGGAATTGGCGAAAAATTCTGGAAGTGCTGATTCTGGGGCAGTTTGTTGTTGAACGAGTATTTTTCGAGTTCGGACAGACGGGGGCGCGAGACGGCGTAGACCATTTCGCTCACCTGGGCGGCGCTGCTGTGGGGGTAGCGCTGATTATGGGGTTGATGCGACTAGAGAAAAAGCACCAGGGTAAAGGCGGGTAATCTGAGGGCGATCGCTATTTGAGGAGACTCAATTAGATGGCATAGTATTAAAGGAAGGTAAACAAGTGTTAAGAAATATCAGTTTACCTAACCAGTCCGTTATAAAAAAAATCAAATTGCCAATGCCGCATATTTCCCCAAAACGACTTCTGGCATCTCTGGTCGCCTTTATTTTGGCAATGTCCATATGGGCGATCGCTCCCGTGGCCCACGCCTATAACAACCCCGACTTACTGCCCGAAACCCCTACCCCAGTAATAGACTTAGCTAAAGCCCTCACCAACATTCAGGAAGAGGCACTTGTCAAAAATATAGAAGAATTTGAAGCTGAAACTGGCTGGAAACTGCGAGTTTTAACCCAGTATGACCGCACCCCCGGTCGTGCCGTAAAAGATTTCTGGGGACTGGATGATAAAAGTATCCTGCTAGTTGCCGACCAAAGGGGCGGCAATATCCTCAACTTTAATGTAGGCGATGAAGTTTATAAGCTCATGCCTCGTACCTTCTGGATCGAGTTACAGACACGCTTTGGTAATCTGTACTTTGTCCGCGAAAACGGCGAAGACCAGTCAATCATTCAATCCTTAGAATCCATCAAAGGCTGTCTGGTTCAAGGTGGTTGCCGGGTTGTCCCCGGACTGCCCAGAGAGCAGTGGATTCTCACCCTGATTACCTCCATAGTTGGTGGAGTTATCTGTGGCTTTGCCGCTATCCCCCGCAAAGAAGGGCAGATTTTTGCATGGCAGTGGGCTTTAATCTTCTCACCACTGTGGGGAATTTTGTTTATTGCCTTTGGCATCGGCCCAGTTATCTCTCGTACCTCCGAGTGGTTGCCTCTGTTTCGCAACTTTGCAGGTTTCATGATCGGTGCCTTAGTAGCTTACCTCTCGCCAATGATCAGTAACTCTACGGCTTCCGAAACCTAAAGGGTGTAAGGTGGAAGGTGATATTTAGGAGTTAAAAGTGAAGAGTTAGGAGTGAGGAGTTGTAGAGACAGCGATTTATCGCGTCTTTGAGTTATTAATTTATAACCCATAACTCATAACTCATAACTCATAACTTATAACTCATAACTTTTTCATCCCCTTCTTGCTGATGGCTATGGAATGGCACGTAACAGATGCCCAAAGTTTGGCAATTATCGACCGGGAAATGGGCGACCACATCTTTTCTCCGGCAGAATATGAGATTGTCCGCCGGGTGATTTACGCAACCGCCGACTTTGAATATATGTCTTTAATACGTTTTTCTGAACGTGCGCTCCAAGCTGGTGCAGCAGCTTTAGCGGCTCGTAGTACCATTGTCGTAGATGTGCCAATGGTGCAAGTCGGCATTACACCAACTATCCAAAATACTTTTGCTAATCCGGTGTATTGCAGTATGGAAGCCCTGACGCGCCCCCAAAAAGAAAAAAGTCGTGCTGCCTGGGGAATCGAAACCCTAGCTAAACGCTATCCTGAGGGAATTTTTGTCGTCGGTCAGGCGCAGACGGCTCTCACTGCCCTTGTAGAGTTAATTGAGGCAGAGGAAATTAGACCAGCGTTAGTGATTGGTACACCTTCGGGATTTGTAGATGTGGATGTCGCCAAAGATCGGCTGAAAGATTCTCTGGTTCCTCACATTCGGATTGAAGGTCGGAAGGGCAGTGCAGTAGTAGCTGCGGCGATTGTCAACGGATTGGTTGACTTAGCTTGGCAGGCATACGGGCAAGATCCTAATGGCGTAGGCTAAAATCTTTACTCTTGTTACCGAGTTTAAACCCGGTAACAAAAGCTACGAGGCAGTGCCTCCCCAACAAATCCTAACCAGAGTGCGATCGCACTCTGGTTAGGTATTTCCAGTCCTCAGCCTAGAGACTAACGTGAAGGCGGAACTTCGCCCTTATTACTTACCTGGTAATCCGTTATGTCGGTTCGGGTCTTTCTTCTGCTTCTTAGTCCCATCAGATTCCTTTTTAGGCTTTTTGGCTTCTCTACCGCCCTTTTCCTTTGCCATTGCTTTTCTCCGTTAGGGGTTCCCTTAATTGTGTATCAACTTTCCGATTTCCGAACTTGGGAAACTCTATTTTTTTTTTAACCTTCCCTTGAATAATTCGGGATAAGGTCAAAAGGGATGACGAGCGTTATCCTGATTATTTATTTGAGGAATTAAGGACGACGCGATCGCTTACGCCGTTGAGTACGCTTTTTAGGCTCTTCAGGATAGGGAACATCATCGGCGTACTGCAACTGACGGCTGACATCGACAAAGAAACCTCGTTGCAAGTAAGGATAGTCGCTTACCCACAGATTCTCATCCGGAAGATAAACGTCTGTGAATTTGGCAATGCGTCCCAAATCTTTTTGATTTGATAGCACTACCATTTCCGCAATTTGCCCCGGTCTAATTGCTTTATGAGTCTTCTTTAGGGGCGCTTGTATCTGAGTAGTAAATCCGGTTTCGTCTCCGACTTCTATATTCAGCCGTCGTTCCCGATTTTCAATGATCACCAGCTGTCCGCGATTATTGACAGTTTGCTCCTCGCCAATCAATTCTTCTGTAACAAAAACATCCAATACCTCACCCCGCCAGAATCCACTGTAAGGGTAGCGACGATAGGAAACATTCCGCATACTAGCCGAGTAGATGGGCCCCCACAGCCAGTAAAGACCACCTATTACTCCCAAGAAAAAGGTTATCCCACCCAACTGTTCGCCCAAAACAAAATTACCTAAGAGTGAAACCACCACAACGACGAGGACTGAAATCAGCAGTCGCTTTAAAAACTCTTGAAACTTACCCCAGTAGTACGCATACTGCGGGCCTGTGGCGATGACGGGAATCAACTCTTCAAATTTCTGGCGCGTTAATGGGACTAACATGAGGAAAGCTAATTGCTAATTGGAGAATTGCTAGTTGAAGGATTGCTAATTGCGATTAGCGACTTACAATATCTTTTCTAAACCATAAACTAAAGATTTGAGTTGAGTAACTTTGCGGATGGCTAGTAGAACACCAGGCATATAGCACGACCTGTCTGTAGTATCGTGGCGCAGAGTATAAATTTGACCAGATGCTCCAAAGATAACTTCTTGGTGGGCAATCAAACCAGGTAGACGAACGCTGTGGATGCGAATTCCTTCCTCTGCTTGAGAACCTCTGGCACCTGGTAGTTTTTCAGTTTCTTCTACCGATGGTGGGTTAAAGGTTTTGCCGAGTTCAGCTAACAATTGGGCAGTCTGAAGAGCCGTACCGCTAGGGGCATCGGCTTTTTGGTTGTGGTGTAACTCGATAATTTCAACATGGTCAAAGTATTGGGATGCCTGGATAGCGGCTTGCTGTAGCAACACCATGCCGATAGAGAAGTTAGGGATTATCAAGGCACCTGTGCTGGCTTTGTCGGCGAAGTCGGCAAGGTCTTGAATTTGTTCTACACTCAGTCCGGTGGTGCCAACTACGGGACGAATGCCGTAAGCGATCGCACTCCGCACGTTCTCATAAACTGAGTCAGGATGGGTAAAATCTACCATCACTCCCTGTTGTCTTTCCTGTGTCGCCAGCACCAGCATCCCTTGTAAGTCGCTGACAATCGGCACTTCCAAAGGGCCGCAGCCTGCCACTTCTCCAACGTCTTTCCCTTGATGTTCCGGAGTGCGGTCTATTGCGCCCAAGAGGGTCATATCTTTGGCTTGTGCAACGGCTTTGACCACTTCGCGTCCCATTTTGCCAGCCGCACCGTTGACAACAACGGGGATGGGAGATTGTTGATTCGTCATACTTTAAGCATATCCTTCTTGACAAGGGCATTTTAGAACAAGAAGGGCAATGCTGTGGGCTAGTTTTGAATTAGTGTATCAAGGTAATTGAAATTAGGCACTTTTCACTTCAGATAGCGCCTTACTAGATTTTGCGATCGCTACCAACCCCAGGTTCCCGGTTCGCCTTTGAATGGCCCTACAATATCGCTGGTAATCCAACCGCCGTAAAAACCCCCAGGCTGCGGCTGCACTTTTTCACCATCGACATAGCAAGCATCCATCATCTGGGCATAAAAGGCTATGTAGTCTTTAATAGCTGCAAAGGTTGGCGTGGGATTGGGATAACCCCAGGCTGCGTTTGGTGCTTGTTTATCGCCAACGGAGACGGTGTAGTAAATAGCACTTCCTTTCCACTCACAAAATGAACCCTTAGTTGCCCCCACCAGGTATTCCATCTTGATATCTTCCGGAGGAAGGTAGTAAACGGGCGGGTGACTGGTTTCTAGTACCCGCTGTGCCTTGTGGGTATCTGCGATCGCTATGCCATTGAAGACAATCTGGATGTGTTTGGGGGTTTCTTCCAGACGCGGCGGACGCGGATAATCCCATACTGATTCTTGACCGGGGCCGGGGGGAATGCGATCGCGTTTCATTTTGACTTTTCTACTCTTGAAACCACACTCGTTATTGTAGAGGTGTTGCGTTGCTCTTTAAAAATCAGCTTTCTTAATTAGATGTTACTGCCCAAAAGGATTGCATTTTACCTAGAAGACATTGAAACCCCAGCCGGAAAAGTTTTCAATCTCATCATTACCGGACTGGTGCTACTGTCTTCAGCCATTTTTGTTATAGAAACTTATCCCATACCAAATTATGTCCGATTCAATCTTGAAACTATAGATTTTTGTATCTTACTCCTTTTTGCCTGGGAGTATTTGCTGCGTTTGGGGTATGCCAATGATAAGAAAAAGTTTTTTATTAGTTTTTATTCAATTATTGATTTACTAGCCATATTACCATTTTTCTTAGGGATAGTAGATATCAGTTTTATCCGTATATTTCGCTGGTTCCGAATTTTGCGGCTCATCCGATTTATCAAAGGAAAAACTTTATTTGGCAGCATCACTTCAGAAGATAGCGTAATTTTCGCCCAAATATTATTTACTTTATTTGCCATCGTCTTTGTTTACTCTGGCTTAATTTATCAAGTCGAGCATCCAGTAAATCCCAAAGTCTTTAATACGTTTTTAGATGCTTATTATTTCTCTGTAGTGACGATGACAACTGTTGGATTTGGCGACGTTACCCCGATTTCAGAAGCAGGTCGCTTGCTAACAGTATTAATGATTTTCACCGGAATTGCTCTAATCCCTTGGCAGTTGGGAGATTTAATTAAGCGATTAGTTAAAACTACAAATCAGGTAGAGACACTGTGTACTAATTGCGGTTTATCAACCCATGATGCAGATGCTAAATTCTGCAAAAATTGCGGCAAAAGCCTGGAATAATTAGATACATCTATAGCAATTCAATGGTTGGCTACGATACATCACTAGGGACATGGCATTGCCCATTAGTGTCAATTTAAGCCCTGGCGAATGGAATTCGCGGCTACAAAAACGAAGTCCGCCTGCGCGGACTAACGGATCAAGATTCTTATAACCCGCGCAGGCGGGTTTTGTTTGTATAGCTGCGGTTTCAACCGCCAAGCTAACGTTAAGTTGACACCAATGGGCATTGCCATGTCCCTACCAACGGGGGCTGAACCTCAAAACTGCGATATATTCCACCCAACTGAGAAACGTTCTATTTGCTTATAATAAAATTTACCAAATTATCTACTTTACCGCTTCACTAAAATTTACAAATTTAATTAACTTAGCTTTTCCGTAATAGCGCAACCTAACACTGTAGGAATGCGCGGGAATAACTATCCAAATGCAAGAAGGATTGTTAGTAATGGATAAGCTACTAATTAGTATCTTGGCTTTGTTAGTGGTTGTGGTAATCACGAACCCATTAGCCAACCCAATTGCAAATATGTATGGCCCGTACTTTCTGCTACTTTATGCCTTTGTGAGCGGAGTGACGATAGTAATTTGCGGGTTGAGCATCCATCGTTCCGACCAGACCGCAAACTTACCTTTGCCCTTAGTTCCTGCCGACCCCAACCCCTACGAAATTGCCTATATGCGGGGTGGAGAAAATGAAGTTACAAGATTGGCTCTTTTTAATTTAACAGGGCGCGGTTACTTGCAGGTTGCAGGCGATCGCTTAGAAAAAGCACCCAATCATCCAGATCCTTTAATTCTGCCTGTAATAGAGGGCGATGTGTTTCGCTGGTTCGTTTCTTCTCACAAAGCCCA
This sequence comes from Trichocoleus sp. FACHB-90, assembly GCF_014695505.1. Classification (NCBI taxonomy): domain Bacteria; kingdom Bacillati; phylum Cyanobacteriota; class Cyanophyceae; order Leptolyngbyales; family Trichocoleusaceae; genus Trichocoleus; species Trichocoleus sp. FACHB-90. The sequence goes on along the minus strand of NZ_JACJOK010000034.1, from coordinate 34,498 downwards.
GGAAATCTTCCAGTCATCGCTACCTGCCACAGTGAAGCAGCACTGTACAGTTTACGAACAGCGGCTACAAAATGAGAAACTGCTGTGTCCGGATGAAACAAAACAGATAGCACAGCGCGTTAGTTGGAAAGGAGTGCTAATTATCCTGGGTTTAGGCAGCTACAAGCTCGTAGTAGCTCTAGCAAAAGGATATACCAATGTTGTGTTTCTCATCGTTCTAGGCATTGTTTCGCTCATTACCCTGGCCGTTGTCTGCAAACCACTGCGCTTGAGTCAGCGAGGACAAGCTTATCTCAAGCGACTCCAGCAAACATTTGAGCGCCTGAAGTGGCAACCTTCCATCCTCCACCCTAGCGGAACAGACTTCGGCCTGTTACTGCCTGTAGCCATCTTCGGTGTAGGGATGTTATCAGCAACCCCCTATGCTGAATTTGAGAAAATGTTCCATCTGTCAGCAGCTAGTGGTGGCGGTGGTTGTGGTGGAGATAGCGGCGGCTGTGGTGCTGGCTGCGGTGGTGGCTGTGGTGGTGGTTGTGGTGGATGCGGTGGAGGATAAGAAGCCATCAGAAGCTTCTCTTTGACTTGTCTTCGCGTCCTTTGCGGTTCATTTCTTATGCTCTCTAATCTAGCCAGTTTTCTCTCGTTTCCAAGTTGAGCCTGGAAACCAGTAGAGTCTCTACAGCCTTTTCTCTGCGTTCTCTGTGTCTCTGCGGTTAATTTTCTATGTCCCATCTACCCACTCTAGGCATCGGCTTAGGCTTCCGAGAACCCTTCCGTAGCGACTTGTTTTTGTATCAACAACAAGTTGACTTTCTAGAAATTGTTGCCGAACACTATCTGGATGCGCCACCCCAAAAACAGCAAGAATTAGAACTATTGGCGGATCACTTCCCGCTTATCCCCCACGCGATTAATCTGTCGCTAGGTAGTGCAGAAGGTTTAGATACCGATTACTTACGGAAACTGGCAATACTAATTAAACAACTCAATCCGCCTTGGTGGAGCGAACACATCTGTTTTACAAAAGCGGGTGGAGTAGATATCGGACATTTATCACCGCTACCCTATACACACGAAGCGGTAGAAGTTCTTTGCCGCAACATTGAGCAAGTGCGGCGCTATGTTGACGTGCCATTAATTTTAGAAAATATTACCTATATGGTGACACTTCCCGGCGCAGAGATGACGGAAGCCCAGTTTTTAACCGAAGTGGTAGAACGTTCTGATTGTGGGTTGTTGCTGGATATTACGAATTTGCATATCAATGCTGTAAATCATAATTATGATGTTCGTGATTTCTTATCGCAATTGCCTTTAGAAAGAATTGTCCAGCTGCATTTTGTGGGCGGACATTGGCATAATGGCGTGTTAATTGACAGCCATTCGCATTCGACACCGAAGGAAGTTTGGCAACTTATGGATGAAGTTGTCGCCAAAGTTCCAGTTAAAGGGATTGTGCTAGAACGGGATGAAAACTTACCGCCTTTTGCCGAACTTTCCGCTGAATTGGAGGAGGCGCGTAAAATTGGAAAGCGTTATAAACGATGGGATTAGCTCAAACACAGCAAATTTTAGCCCAGCTTTACACTAATAGTCTGTTGCGATCGCGTTTTTTTGCCAATCCGCAAGCAGTCGGTGAAGAGTTGGGACTTAATTCTGATCAAGCACAGCAGCTGGCTAAATTATCTGCACAACAGGTTAACCTTTTCGCCAGTTCGCTGAAACGCAAGCGGTTGGGAGAAGTGCGCGAACTGCTACCTTTGACGCACTCCGTTTTGGGTAAAGGCTTTGCTGAGTTATTTTGGCGATACGCTGAGACTTATATACCCACGGGAATCAAAAAACATCTGGAGGATGCGATCGCATTCTCCGCTTTCGTCGAAAATGTTACTCAGCTAGAAAGCATCGATCCGCCTTGGGTTGTGGATTTGGTGCGCTACGAAAAAGCCTGGTTACAAGCCGCAGAACCTAGTAGCCGATTAACTGTATGCTGGTTTCGTTATGCCATCGACAAGTTAGCGCGAACAGTACAACAGAATGAAACTCCGGTGGTATTGATGCAACCTGCGATCGCTATCTGGTTTCGCCTGTCGCCGCGAAGCCATCTACGGCATTTCGTGCTGAAGTTGTAGAGTGGGATGCGCTGATGCGCTACCGCTTCGGCGTAAGTAGCTATAGTATTCCTAAACGATTTATGAAGTATTTTTTTGTTTGTCCCGCCTGCCACAGCCATCCTACCTGCCCTACAATTTACAAATGAAATAGGACTCTTATATACATAAAATACCTTTAATTTAAACAGCCCTTCGGCTTAATCTAACTAGAAATATTTATTTAATAGTTATTAAAATTTTATAGGTTGGGCAAAAGCCTAACCTATAGAATCAAACTATTAGACTTCTTGCAAAAGTACCTGAATAACTCCTATCTAACTTTCCTAATTAACAGCAGAAGCACGAATTATTATTACTTCCCGCTGTTTACGAAGAAACTGAGTTTTGTTGTTTTCACCTTTTGCAAGAAGGCTATTAAATGTGCAATGCCCTGGAAGTTCTAAACGAAATTGAAGTTACTACTATTCAGATTCAGGTCTAAAGGCGAAACCCCTTGAACAATAGCAACTAGGTCGTTGCCAAAAGATATGGATGTCCCCGACGGAAGACCTTCAGGAGATGCACCTAAGCTAAAAGTAGCAGCTTGAACCCCAGCTAAATCTATCGTGTAGTTGCCAGTACCACCGCCACTACCGGGGAAACTAGGTGGCGTTCCAACTGGATCGTTATTGAAGCTGGAGATTGCTAGAAAGTATGTACCCGATTCTAGTGTTGAAGCAGGAAGCGTGGATTGAAAGGTGCCGCTAGAGTCGTCATTTTGAGCAACTAAGATGCCATCCTCGTCGAAGAGGAATAACTGCGTGTCAAAATTAGCGCCGCCCACTGTTGTAGCAAAAAAATCTTCCTCGCCACTCAGAGTGATTTGGAACAGGTCAACATCGTTACCACTGGATATTGTCCCAGTAATAGAGTCTAACGTTCCCGATCCGGGTGCAATAACCTGAGCCTCAGTAAGAAGCTGTCCTGCGTCCCCTGCTTCAGCAATAGTAAGAGGAGTGTCGGGATTTTCAGGGAGTTGTATAACATCTTCAGTGAGATTGAAGTCACTAATCAGGGCGTAATCACTATTACCGCCACCAACATAGTAAACTTCAGAGCCTCCCCGTGAGTTCCCTAGTACCGTTCCGTTGTCGCCGAGAACGAAAGTATCGCTACCTTCACCGCCAGTTAAAGTATCAATCTCGAAGGGAGCGATCGCGCTTCCGTTTCCGCCAAATCCAAATTGTGGAACAAACGGGTCAACGCCAATCAGCGTATCATTCCCCGCGCCACCAGAGAGAGAGTCGCTACCAACTCCACCAACAAGTAGGTCTACTCCCGCTTCACCAATGAGCGTGTCATTGTCTAAGCTACCGAAGAGTATATCGTCACCATTCCCACCATTGAGGAGATCGTTCCCAGCTCCCCCATCGGCTAGGTCGTTACCCTCGTCACCGAAGATTTGGTCATTTCCGGCATCAGCAAAGAAGCGATCGTTCCCAATGCCTCCAAAGGCTATGTCGTCGCCGTCCCCGCCATTAATGATATCGTCCCCATCGTTACCAAACAGAATGTCATTGCCAGCTTCACCAAATAGTCGGTCATCCCCCAGATCCCCCGATAGTTGGTCATTCCCCTCGCCAGCAAATAGAACATCAAATCCATCGCCACCAAATAGTCGGTCATTACCAGCACCCCCATTCAGATTGTCAACCCCCCTGCCACCATTCAGGTTGTCATCGCCATCTCCACCATTGAGAGTGTCGTTCCCGTTCTCCCCAAAAAGGGAGTCATTTCCACCTTCACCAAATAGAACATCCAACCCATTACCACCATTGATGAAGTCATTTCCACCTTCACCAAAAACTTGAGAGTCACCATAGATTAGGTCGTTGCCGTCTTCTCCAAATAGGAAGTCGTTACCACCGCCACCAATAATAATGTCAACCCCAGTACCACCAAATACAAAGTCATCTCCATTAAGGCCAAATATGCCATCATTGCCATCCAGCCCAAAAATTTGATCGCTCTCATTAGTACCAATAAGAAGATCGTTGTTACCAGGTGCGCCAGAAATAACAGCCATCTATGTTCACCTCATTTTTTAAAGAAATCATGGTTTTGCTTGCAGAAAGTGTGGAATGAGTTTTCACATCTCTCAGCAGCTTCTCTTGACATAAATTGGAGTGTTTCATCTTGAAGTCCACAAGAATACTCTTGGCGTCTCCCTATAAAACTTGGGTTATATTGCCGAGATAAAATTTGCCGACTTCTGATGACTTATCAGGGTCAGCTCCGGGAAATTACGCAACTCGTTACAAAAGTACACATTAATCTTTTGGAGGGTCACAAAACCCGATTTTCAGGAGCTACTTAGAGGGTGTTTGAAAAGGTATTATTTGTAATATTTCTCACTCAGCGCTCCCCCTAAATCCCCCTTTAAAAGGGTTGAAACAGCCTCAAAGTCCTACTTTTCAAGGGAGATTTAGAGCAGGGTGCTTTCATAGAATCGAAGAAAATATCGAATATTGACGATACATCTGTAGGGGCATGGCATTGCCATGTCCGAACCCAAGCAGGTATGGCGGGAACCTGATAACCACCATATATTCAACCCAACTGAGAAACGCTATAGTTTTGTCGATAGGTTTTTGCTCGTCTCAGCCCCTCTTAGGAAAGGCTTTTGCTCAAAGCGCTCTAGACCTAACCCTCAGCACCTTCCCTGGCAGGGAAGGGGAGCCATCTTTAAAGTCCCTTTCCGCATCGGAGAGGGGTTTGGGGAGAGGTCTGCCGACTTGTGTATACACGGTAGCTTGGAAAAGAAGGCTCTTCAGTTCTGCTTTATTGATTCCACCTTTCATCACAAGCGTTTCCGGTTCCGCCCTTTTGAAGGAGCGTTAGAGGGGAGCAAATGTGTGGCATCAAAACGTATTGAATTAGGATTAGCAGTCTGGAAAAAGCAGCAGCTAAGTTGTAGAAATAACTAAAACTAACTCATCCCTACCTATATGACAGGATTTGAACCACTGGCTCCATTGGGTTTAGAAGTAGGCAAAATCTTTATCAAAACAGTTTGGGAAGGTGGGGGAAAAGTCATCGGCGGGATAGGCAGAAGACTAGATGAGGGAACAAAGAATTTAATTTTTCAGGCATCTCAGCAATATGACAAGAACTATACTAAGCGTCACGGCATCCTGAAAGTGTTGGGAATGCGGGAGCCTGTAGCTTTGGAGTCAGTCTATACTGGCGTTCAGTTTTTGGATGAGCGGGATATTTGTCGATTTGAATCAATTACCAACCTAGAAGAAGCTTACCGCCAAGCTCAAAAACGCAGCTATCAGTCTAAAGATTGCCCAAAGCAAGATGGGCTGAAAGTTGCTAACGAAAAGCAATATCTAATGGTACTGGGTGGGCCAGGAGCGGGAAAATCCACATTTTTGCGGCGGATGGGGCTGGAAACTCTGAAGGGCAAAAAAGGAGAATTTGAACACTCCTGTATCCCCGTTTTCATAGAACTCAAAAGATTTAACGCTAGAGACATCAATATTGAGAAAGTAATCGCTGATGAGTTTAGTATCTGTAATTTTCCCTCACCTGAAGAATCTACCAAGAAATTATTATAACAAGGCAAGTTGCTGATTTTGCTAGATGGGTTGGATGAAGTGCCGACAAGGAATATAAATGAAGTAATCGGTCAAATTCAAAACTTTGTTGATCGATATGATAAAAATCGCTTCATTGCCTCCTGTCGCATCGCTGCCTATCGCAGTGGGTTCCGTCGCTTTAGCGATGTGGCAATGGCAGACTTTGATGATACCCAGATTGAGCAGTTTATTAATAACTGGTTTCAGTCAGAGGTAGATAAACAGGCAGAAACCGCTAATAAATGCTGGGAAATTCTGCAAAAATTAGAACATAAAGCGGCTAAAGAGTTAGCCCATACGCCGTTATTGTTAACATTTCTCTGTCTAGTATATGACCGTTCCCAAAGTTTTCCTAATAATCGCAGTATTCTCTACGGGAAGGCGCTGGGGATATTGCTAGAGGAATGGGCGTCAGAAAAGCGAATTCTGCGAGATGAAATTTATCAAGGGCTGCGTACAGAGCAAGAAGAGATACTTCTATCTGAGATTGCCTACAAAGGTTTCGAGGCAGATCGATTATTTTTCTCGCAGCGAGAGGTTGTTGAGCAAATCAAAACCTTTTTGGCGAGTAACTTAAATGCGCCTCAACATCTAGAGGGCAAGGCGGTTCTGAATGCGATTGCTATTCAACAAGGCATCTTAGTAGAAAGAGCAGAGGATGTCTTCTCTTTCTCTCATTTGACGTTACAGGAATATTTAACCGCACAGTATATTGACGATCATCAGCAAATTAAGGAGTTAGTTACCGAACATCTTACAGATAAACGCTGGAAAGAAGTATTTTTGCTAGTGGCTGGGTTGATGCGTGGTGGTGCAGATGAATTGCTGTTGCTGATGGAAAAAGAGGCGCAAAAGTACATTAATACTCCTAAACTAAAAGCTTTATTACAATGGGCTGAACAAGCAACCGCTGGCTCGGAAAGTAATATTAAACCTATGGGGAAAAGAGCTGTTGCAATAGCTCATGCCTACGGCAACAACAATAGCTACTCCTATGCCGACGCTATTACCAATGTCAATACTATTAGCAACATCAGCTCTACTGCCAATGACAGCGGCATTCATAACGCCATCGTATACATTTACAGCAACGTCTATACTTACTATGCTAACGCTAACGCTAACGCTAACGCCATTGCCATCGTCAACGCCATCACCAGGCTCTTTATTTATGAACTTGAGAAACTAAAAATTTTCAATAACGTAGACTTTGATGTGCTAATTATCCAACTGAAAGCTCAAATTTCTGATAATCAACAATTGTTGGAATCGCCTCCAGAATTTGCTGAGCGTCTTCTGCAAACTTGGCTCAAAGCATTCAAACTCAACCTAGAAATGCTTAATTTATCTAAGGAAGAAGCAGATACACTAGAAAATTATCTCTATGCCAATTACCTCATAATTCAGTGCAAAGAAGCAGCGGTGCGGGTGTCGCCCAAAACGTGGGAAGAAATAGAGGAGCGGATGCTGCTGGTTCCTAATAATTGAAATTGCAGATACCAGCAGATAAAAGGTTTATAACCCGCACCTTCATCGCGCGGCAGAACCCCTGTAAATTCTTTCTGCTTGCTCAGAAGATAACCGCATGGATGGAATTCGTTCAGTATTAGATACTACAGGCTGATCATCATACGAGGGAAGTTCACTGTAGGGTGCCGCGAACTCGTGAAGAACAGGATCGTACTCCAAAACCTCCCCTGTTTCAATCTGATAGACCCAGGCGTGGAGAGATAGCTGTTTTCGGTGAAGTTTGGAGCGAATTACTGGATAAGTCCGCAGATTTTCGATTTGGGTTAGCACGTTCTCAGCAATGGTGGCGTCCAGAAGTTCTTCCCCAGCGAGGTCTGTGTAGTTATCTTTAACCAGCCGCCGAGTTGCTTCTGCGTGCTTTAACCATTCGTAAACTAGCGGCATTTCTTCAGCTAATTTGTCCAATTTTAACAGTCCCTTCATTGCGCCGCAGTGGGAATGACCGCAGACAACAATTTGCTCGATACCTAAAGCATGAACGGCGTATTCAACCGCTGCGCCTTCGCCGCCATTGGTTGCGCCAAAGGGCGGAATCATGTTACCAGCATTGCGAATAATAAATAGTTCGCCGACACCAGCTTGAGTGATCAAATTCGGGTCGATACGCGAATCTGAGCAGGTGATAAATAGCGCTCTCGGTTTCTGACCGTGAGCGAGTTGCTCAAACAACTCATGGTGCGTGCTGAAGTAGCCGCTTTGGAACTGGCGCAGACCTTTAATCAGTTTTTTCATAAAACCTATTTTTTTTTGCGATCGCGATCGCAATTTCCCTCTAATAATAGGAAACCGCGATCGCATCTCTAGAAGACGCATTGTAACGAAATTGCAACAATAATCCAACTAATTTTAGAGCTTTGCTACTTAGCGAGAGTGCCAACGCTTCACTTTTTAAATTCACACAAATGGCAAATTGTCAATAAAAAAGTTTTGGCAAGTGTCCCGCCTACCCTACAATAAAGTTTATTAGCGATCGCACTTTCTACAGATAGCAGCACTCCCACAAAATTGTTCAAAATAAAGAGAGAACGTGCTTAATATCGCTCAACAATGACAACCGCCACTAAACCATCAACACAGAAAGCTTGGGCGAAAGCGATCGCCAAACCCGCTGCTGAATTTCCCCTCACCCCTTTACCACTGCTTTCGGGCAAAATACCGGAAGGTTTGCGGGGTACCCTGTATCGCAATGGCCCCGGACGCTTAGAACGCCAACCTTCGGGTCGGGTGGGACACTGGTTTGATGGCGATGGGGCAATTTTGCGAGTGCATTTCACAGATGAGGGCGCTACCGGACTCTATCGCTACGTGCAAACAAAAGGATACAAAGAGGAAACGGCGGCGGGTAAATTCCTCTATGGCAACTATGGCATGACCGCACCAGGGCCAATCTGGAATCAATGGCTCAAACCCATCAAAAACGCCGCCAATACCTCAGTGCTGGCGCTGCCTGATAAACTGTTAGCACTTTGGGAAGGTGGGCAACCTCACGCCCTCGACCTACAAAGTTTGGAAACTTCGGGATTAGATGATTTAGCTGCATTGGATGCGGGAATGCCTTATTCTGCTCACCCCAAGCGCGATCCTCAAACGGGCGAAATTTTTAACTTTGGTATCGCAGCTGGAATGAACGGCAAGCTGAATATCTATAAAAGTGACTCTACAGGCAAGATTCTGCAAAAGGGGGAAGCTCAACTTGATGGTATCCCTTTAGTGCATGATTTTGTCTTGGCAGGGCAATATCTGGTGTTTTTTATTCCCCCAGTGCGATTAAAAGCCCTCCCGGTGTTGGCGGGAATAAGTAGCTATAGCGATTCGCTAGAGTGGCAACCTAAACTCGGTACTCAGATTTTAGTCGTTGATCGCGACACCTTATCTGTAGTGAGTCGCAGCGAAACCGATCCTTGGTATCAGTGGCATTTTAGCAATGGTTATGTTGATGCTGATGGGATGGTTATTGTAGATTTTGCACGCTATAAAGATTTTCAGACGAATCAGTATCTCAAGGAAATAGCGAGTGGCGAAACTCACACACCTGCTAAACCAACGCTGTACCAAGTACGATTAAATCCGCAAACGGGCAAGGCAATTTCTGTGCAAGAATTGTTAAATCGACCCGGCGAATTTCCGCTGGTTCCTCAGCAATACGTGGGTAAAGCTTCGCCTCATACCTATCTATCAGTATTTCGGGAAGGGGCGGATATTGGTAAAGAAATTTTGGGCGCGATCGCACGTTTCGACAACCAAACTGGTAATCTCACAGAAACTGATTTGGGCGAAAATCGCTATCCCACCGAACCCATCTATGTGACTGATGCCTTGAATCCTGCACAGGGTTGGGTGTTAACTGTGGTATACGATGGTAATTCTGATACTAGCGAAGTCTGGGTTATGGATAGCGATCGCTTAGACGATCAACCCGTTTGTCGTTTAGCATTGCCTAGCGTTGTTCCTATGGGTTTTCACGGTACCTGGAAACCCGCTTAAATTAGGAGCCAACGAGTTATTAATTTAAAACTCATAACTCCTAATCCCATTACCTATGTTCTGAACAAAAAGAGCGCCTATAGCAATCCTATTTGAGTTGTGAGCCAGGGGTTAAGATACCCGACTTCTTACAGAAGTCGGGTATCTCGCCTTCACGAATCATTCATAACTGCTATATAGCAATTCTAGGGTTAGGTGCGATACATCTTTTGTAGGGTACATGGCAATGCCATGTCCCTACCAAGGTCGCGCGAAGGTCAGAATTACGATATACTCCACCCAACTGAGAAAGGCTTTACAAAAACAAAAAGAATAAAACAAGAAGCTTATTTAATTTAATTAAATAAGCTTCTTGTTAACAAAACCAACTTATATTTCAGATACCATTACAAAAAAGATTGGCGACGTATGGCTCCCTAAAACAACCGATGGCAAGAGTTTCAAAATCTAAAATCCAAAATCCAAAATCCGGCCGCTCTACTTCGGCTCTCTAAAAATAGAAATAAATACCCATTGGAGCCTAATTATTCGGGGCTTATTTCTATGCCTAGTCAAGAGTTTAAAAACTCCTTTCAGCCATCGCGACACTACCTATTCCTTTCCGTCCGCTACCGCGATGGGCGCTGTCCTGGCTAGGATCGTGAGCGGACAACTGTTGTTGAGCCGAAGACGTTTGTTGCAGATTTTCAGAGTGTTTTTCAACTGCATGCAAGTTTACCGCTAAGCCAGTAACTAACAAACTTGAGAATAAGATGGAACTGTAAAGGCGCATAGTAGATGTCTCGTCAGAGCTTCTATTGCCTGATTCGGACTCTTTGATGCACTATCAGGATAAAATCCTGAAATCGTTTGCCTGATGGGGTTCCGGAATGTCAAAAATTATTTTTTAATGCGTAGAATAAACACTTGACAGTTCGGCTTACCGTATTTTTTTATCAGAATAAAAAATCCTAGATTTTTGCTTTGGGGGTGCGATGGGTGGGCAAGAGCATTAAATATCTTTGCTCGTAGCACAGGCAGCTAAAGTAGGGCAGACATCGCCAGCTATAGCATTCCTAAATGATTCGTGAAGGCGAGATACCTGACTTACATAAGTCAGGTATCTGAACCCCTGGATTACTTATACAAATTGGCTTCGCTAAAGTTTTGTGTTTAAATAGGCTGCGGGCGACCAACCTGGATTCTCTGGATAGGTAAGATATACAAAGAGATATAAAGTTCCCATTTCCACGGATTTGTTTTAGCCATCCATGACCACTTCTCCCCGCCGCTATCACATCACCACCTTCGGCTGCCAGATGAACAAAGCCGACTCAGAGCGCATGGCTGGCATATTGGAAAATATGGGCTTTGAGTGGTCAGAAGACCCCAACGATGCCAGTCTGATCCTCTACAACACCTGCACGATTCGGGATAATGCCGAACAAAAGGTTTATTCCTACCTCGGTAGACAGGCAAAGCGTAAGCAAGAGCAACCCGATTTGACCCTCATAGTTGCTGGTTGTGTTGCTCAGCAGGAAGGAGAGCAATTGCTGCGGCGGGTGCCAGAACTAGACTTAGTTATGGGGCCACAACACGCCAACCGCCTTGAAGATTTGCTTCAACAAGTCTTTGACGGGAATCAGGTGGTGGCGACAGAAGAAGTCCACATTATGGAAGACATCACCAAACCGCGCCGCGACAGCAAGGTGACGGCTTGGGTGAATGTTATTTATGGCTGCAATGAGCGCTGTACTTACTGCGTCGTTCCTAATGTCCGGGGGGTGGAGCAATCTCGGACTCCAGAGGCGATTCGCGCCGAAATGGAGGAATTAGGCCGTCAGGGGTACAAGGAAGTGACGCTGCTGGGTCAAAATATTGATGCTTATGGGCGGGATTTGCCTGGGGCGACAGCCGAAGGTCGTCATCAGCACACCTTGACAGATTTGCTTTACTATGTACATGATGTGCCGGGGATTGAACGCCTCCGTTTTGCCACCAGCCATCCGCGTTATTTCACAGAACGCCTGATTCGCGCTTGTGCGGAATTGCCCAAGGTGTGCGAACTTTTCCATATTCCCTTCCAGTCTGGGGATAACGACATTCTCAAGGCAATGTCGCGGGGTTACACCCAGGAGAAATATCGCCGCATTATTGATACCATTCGGCGATATATGCCGGATGCGGCAATTACCGCTGATGCGATTGTCGGCTTTCCTGGGGAAACAGAGGAACAGTTTGAGAATACGTTGCGGCTAGTTGAGGATATTGGTTTTGACCTTCTGAATACTGCTGCTTATTCGCCGCGTCCGGGTACGCCTGCCGCGTTGTGGGAAAATCAGCTGAGTGAGGAAGTTAAGAGCGATCGCTTGCAACGTCTCAATCACTTGGTTAATGTAAAAGCGGCTCAAGCGTCGCAGCGCTACTTTGGACGCATCGAAGAAGTGCTGGTAGAAGACCAAAATCCCAAAGACCCGACTCAGGTAATGGGACGCACTCGCGGCAATCGCCTTACCTTTTTCACCGGTGATATTAACGAACTCAAAGGTAAAATAGTCCCAGTGAAAATTACCCAAGTTCGCCCTTTTAGTTTGACAGGTGAGGCGCTATCAGTCGCTTGCTGTTAGTCTTTGCCTATCCCAGCCAGAGAGTAAAATTTACTCCCACAGCGCCTTAGCCTCAATGTTCTACAACCCAAGCCCACGCAACGGGAAGATAAATATTAGTCTCGCGTTGCGTCGGGCTTCGTTTGTATAGCCGCGGCTTTAGCCGTTGGGCATTCTTACAATAAATGTATAAATACACTTCATCTGGCGGAAAATATTACTCTTGACCAGAGGAAGACATTTGCCTATTTCCCACGTCCGGGGTCAGAGCATGAAGCAGTTTTGCATCTGTTTTGAAGACTTAGGACTAATTTGCCAGGATTACGTCCAGCTAAAGGGCAATATAGTCAAAGAAAAAAGTTAATCAGATGAAAACATTTGTTACATTGTGGAAACTCGAAGTAAACTCCCGCCTCCCACTCCTGCGACGGGACTTACAAGAAGCGGTTTATCTTCCCCCTCGCTTAGCTTACGCCTTATACAACACCCTGATATTGGTGTACTGGTCGGCAATTGCGGCTGGTAGCGTCGGTTGGTTAGCTTGTCGCTTTACTTACCTACTCGGTGTTAGCACTCGTCAATTCCTGCTTCCTAAACAGGAACCGCTTCAGCTAAAGAGTAAAAAAACCACTCTTCAGACTCTAACCCCTACGACACCAATCACGGCTGCAAAACCCACTCTTCAAGCTGCTGTCACGCCACCACTCCCCGCAGCAGAACCAGTTAAGGCTCCAGTCACAAGTGTACCTTCCGCAGTTGAACAGATAGCAGTAGGCGAACTGACGACGACAGCGGCGCAAAAGGTCAAAGCAGCAAATCCTGATAAAGTTGTCTTGGCGCGACCTTGGGGTAAAGGATGGCGGATTGCTGTGCTGGAGCCAGAAGAAGCTGCAAGTATTCAACATCCTTGGAAACTGGTGGTGCGTTCTTGAAGGCAACTAGCGATCGCATTCTTCCCGATTGGTGCTATGAATCGTGCTAATTAGGTTTTAAACAGCTGGAGGTCGTTGTAGCCGTCCAGCTATGATAGGCTATCGGCTCCCAGGAGTGCCAAGGAGAAAAAAATGAAAAAATTGCGGGTTGGGTTGCTGTTTGGCGGTTGTTCTGGAGAACATGAGGTTTCGCTCTCATCAGCACGAGCGATCGCGCAAGCCCTAAGTGCAGACCAAAATACCGGAAAGTACGAAATCCTGCCTTTCTACATCCGCAAAGATGGACGGTGGCAAGCCGGGGAATTGGCGCAACAAGTTTTAGAATCAGGAACACCCCTACAATTAGAAACTTCAACTCCTGATTCTCCATCTGCAATCGCCAGTAGCGAAATATCAACCGCCAACACGCAACAACTCAACCGTTGGCAATCTCCCTCCCAAGCTGCTGAGATAGATGTCTGGTTCCCCATCCTACACGGCCCTAACGGGGAAGATGGCACGGTTCAGGGGATGCTGAAATTAATGCAGGTTCCCTTTGTGGGAAGTGGGGTTTTAGGTTCCGCGATTGGGATGGACAAAATTGCTATGAAAATGGCTTTTGCCCATGCGGGAATACCCCAGGTGAAATATATTGCTGTCAATCGGTCGCAGGTATGGTCTAATCCTTGTGTTTTCCCGAAACTCTGCGAAGAAATTGAAGGAACTCTGGGCTATCCGTGTTTTGTCAAGCCGGCAAATTTAGGCTCATCGGTGGGAATTAGCAAAGTGCGATCGCGCACTGAGTTAGAAACTGCCTTGGATAACGCCGCCAGCTACGACCGTCGCCTGATTGTAGAAGCTGGTGTTGTGGCGCGAGAAGTAGAATGTGCCGTTTTAGGCAACGACAATCCTAAAGCCTCTGTCGTGGGAGAAATTACCTTTCAAAGTGATTTTTACGACTACGAAACTAAGTATACTCAGGGAGAAGCAGATTTACTAATCCCCGCACCATTACCAGATGCGATCGCTACTCAAATTCAAGACCTGGCACTCAAAGCTTTTGCCGCCATTGATGCTGCTGGTTTAGCACGGGTAGACTTTTTCTATGTGGAAGCCACAGGCGAAATTTTAATTAACGAAATCAACACGTTCCCAGGCTTCACAGCGACCAGTATGTATCCCCAACTATGGGCAGCAAGTGGTATTTCTTTCCCTGAATTAGTCGATCAGTTAGTTCAACTGGCACTAGAACGACATACCTAAAGCAATCTCCTTGCAAGCTACAGCTTGGGAACGATACACAAGAAGCTCTGTCTCTTGTAAAAATTAAAAAAAGTTCACAATTGCGGGAGGCGTAACCGCACTTACGCGCTGCTTCGCTAACAAAATCTTCATTCCCAGTTAGAGACTGGGAATGAAAAAGGTGTTCGCCAAGGTACGCCAAGAAAAAGCTATCCTCGGTTGTCCTTTGCGTTTAAAAGCCTTCTAGTCTAATCTAAGTTTTGTATCAGTTTGTGAAATTCAAAGGAGATAAACTTGGAACGGACATTTGTCATGGTTAAGCCGGATGGCGTACAGCGCAACCTTGTAGGTGAGGTCATCCGCCGTTTTGAAAGCAAAGGTTTCACTCTAGTTGGGTTAAAACTAATGAGTGTTAGCCGCGAACTGGCAGAACAGCACTATGACGTTCACCGGGAAAGACCCTTTTTTGCTGGTCTGGTCGAGTTTATCACCTCTAGTCCAGTGGTAGCGACGGTATGGGAAGGTGAGGGAGTTGTAGCATCAGCAAGAAAAATTATCGGTGCTACCAACCCGCTGACAGCAGAACTGGGTACGATTCGCGGTGATTATGGAGTTAGCATTGGTCGCAACCTCATCCACGGTTCTGATGCTATCGAGACAGCACAGCGGGAGATAAGCCTCTGGTTTAAAGATGAAGAACTCGTCAGCTGGAAACCAAGTTTGACATCTTGGCTGTACGAGTAAATAACTAATGGCTAATGGTTAATTACCATTAGCCATAATTTTTTTCCTTTTTATTTTTGAGTTTCCGTGGGAGTTCGCTGGGAAAATCCCCAGGTAAATATGATTGCAATACAGGAGATCATTAACCAGTCTGGTGCATAAGACTCCAGGTTAAAGGCTCTCAATAGCAGTCGCAATCCCACCAACGCTACTGTAATGTAGCCAGCATCCTCAAGATGCACAAATTCATCTAGCCAGCGGATGAATAATCCCGCCATGAACCGAAGCGTAATCACCCCAATCGTTCCTCCGGCGATAACAAGCACGGTATCTTTGGAAACAGCGATCGCTGTTGTTACGCTATCGAGGGAAAAAGCTAGATCCGTAAAAGCTATTATCGGAATTGCCTGCCAAAGGGAAGTAAAACGAGGCCCATGATTTTCCCCTTCTTTCCCGTCATCGGAAGTAAAGTATTGGAACACCAGCCAAAGCAGATACATTGCACCTAGTAGCTCAAACTGCCAGAACTGAACGACCCAGGTTGCTGTCAGAATCAAGGTGATTCTGAGGATGTAGGCAACTGCTAATCCGAAGTTGAGAGCGCGACGTTGGAGAGTGCTATCTTCTAAGCCTTGTGCAATAGCTGCTAAGGCGATCGCATTGTCTGCTGACAGCACCGCCTCTAACGCCACCAGAACTAGCAGTACCAGGGGAGCTTCAATTCCTACATTGAGCGGAGAGTTCAGGATGTGGTCTAGCATTAACGCCTGTTTAAACTGGAAATATCAAATTAAAAGCAATAATTTCAAGGCTAAAACGTGCCAAAATGATTGCTATCTTAATTAAGCTTAACCTTTGTCGGGAAAGTTTAGACGAAATCAACGATGCTATGCAAACATATGGGTTAAAATTTTTAGGCTTGTGTGTTGCATCTTGTTACAAGATAGTTATAGTAGGCATGATTTAGCCGAAATTGTTGAACTATAAACCTGAAAAAGGAGTTTGTAAACAATGTCTATATCAGATACCCAAGTCTTTATTGCTTTAGTTGCCGCCTTGATTCCCGGCATCCTGGCAATCCGCCTATCAACGGAACTGTACAAGTAGCGATTAGGGGCTGGGGACTAGGGACTGGAAGGGGGACTAGGGGCTGGGAATTGGGGATTAGGGACTGGGTAAGATTCTTCCCAATACCCAATACCCAATACTCAATACCCAATACCCAATACCCAATCCCTAATCCCCAGTCCCTAATCCCCAGCCCCCAATCCCCAGCCCCTTATGAATGCAATTGAACCCACAAGACCTCCTCTGCAATCGGTACCACAACGGGCGGTTCCCCGGACGCAGCGACAACAGCGACGCCATCCCAACCGGGCGACGCTCGTGGAAACCACGGCTAAGTTAACTGTAAATATAGTGCTTTCATCGGCGGCGATCTCCGCGCTGGCGCAACTGTTGCCTTATCATATGTCCCAGCAAGCAAAGCTCTCGGACATTCAAGAGGAAGTTAAACGCACAGAAAAACGTGTCAACCGCTTGAGTGATAACTTCAGGCGTTATTTTGACCCGCAGCAAGCCAAAAGCGTTATGCAGGAGCAAAGCCATCGTGTAGACCCCTCTCAGCGTCAAGTGGTCTTGATGGATAGCAGCACGGCTGAAGAAGAAGAATTGAAAATGGCAAATTAAAAAAGGGCAATGCCTAATTTTTAATTTTTATCTTTTAATTTTTAATTGTTCTTCAGGCGATCGCAGGTTTCAGCAACTGTATCATCCAAGTTTCGACGACCAGGCGCAAGCGTCCAGCTGCACCAGATCGGGAAAGCAACGCTAAAGCGTTCTGGTAGTCAGCGATCGCGCAGTTCCAGTCACCCCTCAGTTCGTAGGTGCGACCGCGTTCTGCATAAATGTTACCTTCCAATTGTCCTAACCCCATCACTAGATCAAAATTCTCTAGCGCCAAGTCGTACAATCCCAAATCCCGAAAGGTGATACCTTGGTTAATCCAAGCGCGAACATTGCCGGGGTTGAGATCCAGAGTCATCTCATAGTCAGCGATCGCTTCTGCCATCTGTCCCACAGAAGCGTAGTAGTTGGCGCGATTGTTGTAGGCGCTGTCTAGGTGGGGATCTAGTTCCAAAGCGGTATTGTAATCAGCGATCGCTTTTTCCTTTTGACCGCTCTGAAAATAAATCAGCCCTCGGTTATTGTATTGGGCTGCACTCATGGGGTTACGCTCAATTAAAGTTGTCAGGATAGGGATCGCGCCCTCGTAATCGCCTTGTTGCGCTTTTTCCTTTGCCTGAGAGCGCAGCGAACCATCTGACTCTATCGCGTGTCCGACTGATACAGATTTGACTCGAAGTAAACGTCTTGGAGTCACGCCAGTCGATGAGATCGGATAACTGTGTTGGTGTCTTGCTTGGTCTTGACAGTGGATTGCGCGAACGTTCATATCATTCTCAAAGGTATCTTGGACTTATCTGGAATCACTTTATCGCCTTGCTTTGAGTCGCTGCCTTGCTTCTGTGTCACTTAAGTAAAGCGTCTGGCAAGCGGTCGATTGACACCCAGACAATCCAGTTAGGCTTGGATGTCCTTTAAATACCTACAGCCCCAATCCACAGCATTACTGAAACCTCTACAGACAGACAAAGCGATCGCTTTTCACCTGTCCTGAGAACCCGTTTATTATGTGAAGCTTAAGCGATTGGCATATAGAGGGATTGGGGAGGAAGTGGCTGGGAATTGGTTCTGCCTTGCATACTTTATCCCTTGCCTATCCTCTTCCCGTCTAGCCCCATCTGGTAGAATGCAAGCGATGATCAAGCTGTGTTGGTGTTTTGAATCCTTAAGGAAAACAACTTTATGACCACTGCAACTTTCTATCCCAACGCCCCGGATCTGTGCGAAGATGACTACCTCCTGCTTGGCTTAGCCACTTGCTTCTACAAGGAAGATGGCGAAGTTCGTGAAGTCAAAGTAATTGAACCCATCCCCTCAGCCGCCCTAGAAGCGATTCTCAAAGGAATTCCCACCTCATACCAGATGGCGATCGCTACCACGATGGGTGCTGTCCTCACAGAGGATAATACACTTACCCAGCCCGCTGATTTCCCGGAAGAGGCGCAGTTTAGCGATGAGTTTGCTTTTCGAGCGATCGCATCTGCCCGCACTTATAAAACCCACCCAGAAGCCCAGTCTCATATCCCTGTGGGAACAACACGCACTGACTTTAACTATTCCATAGAACGCAAGCGGGTACTGAATGCTCAGCGCGTTGTCCGCAAGGAAGACAACGTAAAACAGCACTCCCATACTCACAAAGTTCTTTAAGGTTTAACTATCATGTTGAAACTCTACGGCGGAGCCTTTAGTCGAGCGTCAATTGTCAAGTGGTATCTGGAAGAACTTGGCATCCCTTATGAATTCGTCATGCTGGATATGCAAGCAGGCGCTCACCGACAACCAGATTATCTGGCGATTAATCCTATGGGGAAAGTCCCGGCGATTGTGGATAGGGATTTTCAGCTTTGGGAGTCGGGGGCAATTCTGCTGTATTTAGCCGAAAAGTACGGCAAGATGCCATCTTCCCTAGAGGAAAAAGCAAAAATTACTCAGTGGGCGATGTTTAGCAATGCCACACTAGGGCCAGGAATTTTTGTGGAAGCCAGCCGGGAACAGGAGATGCCCAAGTTGATGCAACCGCTCAATGACATCTTAGAGCGGCAACCGTTCTTAATCGGAGACGAGTTCAGTGTCGCCGATGTAGCGGTTGGGTCAGTTTTGGCTTACATCCCAATAATGCTAAAGCTGGACTTGAGCGAATATCCAGCCGTTGTGAACTATATCAAGCGTCTTTCAGAGCGTCCGGCTTTTGGCAAGGCAATGGGGACGCGCGGTTAAACAAAAATAAAGGATGTAGAGCTGCGCCCTACATCCTTTATTTTTACAAAAGAGAATTTGGGGTTTAACGGAACCCTACAGCAGCTTGCCAAACGAAAGCAAGCAACAAGAAGAACACGGGGATGATCGGGAGAACGTCTACCAACGGATCAAAGAAGGAGTAAGCTTCAGGCAGTTTTGCCAATAGCAGTGCTGCTTCCATATTTAAATTTACCTTTCCAACACAGTTTTCAGAATTGACATGGATCTTAACACGATCTAGCTTACATATTCCTGGTTTTGGACGGTTAGAAGCAAATTTTATCGGAAGCGATCGCCTCTTGCGTGTGCCTCTAGTTCTTCACCCCCACAAGCCTTGCACAACCTGCCATCTGCGTAGATGAAAGCGTTTGGTTTCGTGGTAGTGGGAAGGATATATTTTTATACTGCAACTGTGGCAGATAATTTGTTAAAAATCTTGATAATTAAGTAAATTCACCCTTTATTAAAGGTTGAATTTATAAATTTCTGCCAGGATTTTTTTTGCTGCCATTACCTGTAATATACTGCCTAACTTTTTATTGATTGCGGAAATACAAGTGGAGAATAATTTCTTGTGTTCAAAAAAATTATTCGATTTTTTATTTTTTTGCCTTTTTGTTTACCAAGGATTTCCAATCATTGTGAAAGCTGCCCAATAATAAGGGTCAGACAAACTTTGATTTCCCAACTTGGCTAGTTCCGGCGTTAGCGGTATCTCCCCATCAGGAGTAAGCAATTTACCATTTTGGATGCGTATTTGCCCCTTGATCATTGCTACTTGCGCCTGTCTTAGCGCCTCCACCTTCACAGGAGCTTTTCTCAACTCTTCGTAAAACTGGGCCATTAGTCCCAAAGTTCCCTGATCTGACACATACCACAAACTTGCTAGCGCCGACTTCACCCCAGCTTGCACCGCCAACCCCGCAAAGCCCATCTCTGCCTGTTCATCACCTAAGGCTGTGCGGCAGGCACTTAGTACCAGCAAATCTACCGGGGGGTCATTCCAGCCCACCTGGGGCAGCTGGTTCAATGACAGCTTACTGTCCCACAGTTGGATGTATGAGTTGCTGGGATTACCTGGCTGAAATTCTGCATGGGTTGCTAAGTGAACGATTCTATAAGGTTGTAGGCGGCGCTGGGTGTTGAGATTTTTCAGGGTGAAGCCGCTGTTGAGGAAGGATTTACCAGGCCACAGCTCAGGCGTAATGGCCAATAATTCTACTGGTACAGCGGGAAGTGGCTTTTGGTCAGTAAATTTTGATACCCCCATTGCCAAGACTTGCTCGTTTACTATGTCGCGGTGTTCGGTGTTGCTGAGGCTGAGACTGGGCATCAAGCTGACGCTGTATTGCTCCACCAGAAACTGTTCACCATCATGCAAGGCAGCCAAGGGAATAGAGCGCAACCCGGTGTCTGGCACGAAGACAATATTCTGGATGCCTCTAGCTTGCAAGTCGGCTTGCAGAGGGGCGACGATCCATTTATGGAGTTGTTGGGCTGAGGTAAGGTAGGTGGGAGTTCGTTTGATTTTGATAACTTCGTTGCGAAATTCATCGGCAACTTTGATAACTTGCGATCGCGTAATTCCAGAAAACTGCTTGTGAATTGGTGTCCCCTGTGCCGTTACCAGCACCACTTCTAGCTCATCACGCGAATTTTGTGTTCGTAATTGGGAATTGGTTATGAGCGAATCCCCCTTGTCTTCCCCTTTCTCTATCTCCCCTTCAGGTGTAATATCTGGGGTAGCAAAAGAAATATAAATAATCGCTGGCCTTACGCCTGTTTCTTTTTCAACTCTCTCTAGAGTTTGACGGGTATCTAGTAGAGAATTGACACGACTGGGAACGTTTTTTATCTCCAAATATTCGGAAAAATCGCGAGTGTAATTATCTTCTCTTTCAGTGACTAAGGCATCAATTTCAATGTTTGGAACATTCTGCGGTAGTTGTAATTTTTCCTCTTCATCGTTGTCACCAACCAAGTCTGTTTGATTCAGTATTTGATTTGGAGTAGGGGTAACAAATTGAATATTTCCTTGCCCACCCCTACCTGGAAAAGATTGAAAGGTAGTAATGGGGGATTGCCCATTAGTAACTGCCCCCAATGTGCCGTTAGCAGTGGGATTTCCCACTAAAAAGGGAACTAACCTGGAACCGCCGCCGTGCCGGATAGCGATCGCGCCTCCCCCAACACCTCCGGCATTAGAAATACTTGCTAATACACCATTTTGGTCTAAAAAAGTACCCCCAACCCGGAAAAATTGATCTGTCGTAATATCAACATTTCCCCCCGTGCCGTTGGTTCCACCTTGGGCATTGATGGAGGTAACTTGGATATCCCCAACCGGATCGAGGATCACAGATCCACCATTACCAAAAGCGGAACTAGAGTTGATAACATCAGCATTGATTTGGTTGCGAGCTTTGATTGCGATCGCGCCGCCATCGCCCAAATTTGACGACGAGTTTATCGCTCCGGTAATATTAATTCTTCCTGCCGTACTATTAGGCAAATTATTACTATTTTGGTCAAGAGCCGTCAGACTAATTGCTCCCCCATCACCAACATTTGATGACGAATTTATCGTTCCTGCAATATTAATTGAACCTGTTTGACTTACAATATTAACATCGCCACCATCACCCGAATCAGAATTAGTAAAAATTCCGCCTCCAGGCAAATTCAGGATATTAATATTGCTAAAAGCGGACATAGTTACCGAACCAGCAGCATTATCAGCGAAAGTGGTAGAAGTATCAATTTTTCCTAATACTGTAATGCTGCCAGTTGCAGACAAATTGACAAAACCACTCACTAAAGGCGGCACAAAATCAGGTTGTACTGCTTGTCCCACAACATCCCCTACCACAACATCACCAGCATTCACCTGGATGCCAGAACCAACCAGTTTCACCTCTCCAGCGCTGTTAACATTTAGTTCGGTGGCATTACCGATGCCCCCACCAGTTAGCAACTGGGGCAGGGAAAGGGGTAGGGAGGCAGAGGGGGAGGGAGGAACAGAGGAGGTGAGGGGAGTAACTTCCAAACTTAACGGACTTCCCGCCTGAGAGATGCGAACCATGCTCTCGCCTGGTACAGATGCGATCACGATATCATCCCCTGGTGCCGTGAGACTACCCAGTGAGACAACAGTGCCACCAACCAGGCTTAAATCTTCTTGAACAGCTAGATCCGCCAAATTGACAATGGCTCCGGGTGTCTGAAGAGTCGTGAAGGCAAAGGTGCTGGGAGTTCCCACCAAAGCGGCATAGTTATTAGATCCGGTGGCATTAAACCATCTTATGGAGGCGGGATTCATCGCCTCTGGAAAACCAATTGCATTCGCGGTGGTGGCGGTGAAGCTTCCTGGTATATTCAAGCTGGCTCCTGCGCCAAAGATGATACCAGCAGGGTTCATCAAAAAGAGGTTGGAATTGCCGCTAACCTGAATTAAGCCGTTGATTGCAGAGCGATCGCCTCCTACTACTCTCACCAGAATATTCTCAATAGATGGGCTAGAGAGAAAATTGGCAATCTGGTCTTGACTAAGCCCAAACTGGGTGAAACTGTGGAAAAGATTAGCGCGATCGCTCGATCTAGTGCCGCCATCGATATCGAAGCGGTTCCCGTCAGGTGTCACAATAGTTCCGGTACCATCAACCGCCGGAACTATTGACTGTGCTGCTGCTGATGCGGGAATCAGGGCAAAAAACAAAGCTACCAAACTTTTAGCTTTGCTTCCCTGAATATTCAAGGAAAAAAAGCAAGACCGAAATTTCCAGCTTTTTTTACCACCAATTGGGCTAGGGCAATCTTTTTCCAGTCCCCAGTCCCCAGTCCCCAGTCCCCAGTTCCTAATTCCTGGTAGTGCTACCAGCCACAACTTAATTCTTTTTTTAGCTAATTTCATGGTGCCGATTCTGACAGGAAACACGCCCTTGCTCTAGTTATTAATTCTTCTACGCTAGCTTCCAAAGAAGTATCTGCACACCTGATGCAATTGTGCCATGACTACACTATAAGTAGTGTTTTAGATATTATCTAGCTGCCGTTTTAAATGTTTACCAGTCTAAATTGATACTTTTAATCTGCAACGGTTCACTGTATCGTTTTGCCCGTAAAGGCAAATTAATGGGGATAAGAAACGAGTCAGTTTTACCGCTGCCTCTTATAATGGACGGGCTTAACCCTAGTCAACAGGAGTTTGGTCAATAACCCATCCCCTTTAAGGTATAAGCTGGTTAACTAGCTCTCGTTGGGCAAACCTCACCACTCTGGAAAAAACCCTAGCCTTGTGGTAAAACCCACAAAGTAATAGCTTATGCAAGTGTTTCTAGTTGCTGACCCTCAAACCAAACTACTTATAAAGTAAGCGACAGAGCTTTTCTCCAGATTTCCTGCATAAATTAAAACGTAAAAACATTCTTTGTTTAGGAAGCGGTACACCCCGCCCCGCTTTCCTGCCAACCCCCGAAAAGGGATGGATGTCTAGCGGGAAGCATTATGACCAACGATGAAAGCAATTAGATGGCACCGCACCCCAATTGTTCCTGCAACTTTGCTTGTTCTGTGTCTTGGCGGTGTATCAGCCAGAGCGCAAAATAAAGTATATAATCCGATTCCTGTACTGACAAACAACGAAGTTGCCGACACGCTTACAGAAAACGATATTCCTACTGGTGAGGGAGGCTTTGCCCGTGACTACTTGGTGAAGTTGAACGCTGGAGATCAGGTGGCTATTGACTTGACCTCAGATAACTTTGACTCGATTGTTACGCTGATGGCTGCTGATGGTTCCACTGTAGCGGAAAACGATGACGGCCCAGACGGTAGCACAAATTCTGTGCTGTTTTCCCGAATTAGCGAGACTGGTTCATACATTATTCGGGTTCGGGCTTTTGGAGAAACGGGCGGCGGGTCTTTTAAGCTGAAGATAACGCGCCTGAAGCCAATTTAACGATTTTGGATGCCAGGATTTTGGATTGCTTGGGTTACTTGTGAGTTACAAACTCCTTGGAGTTAAAATCTAAAATCCTTAGATTGTGGTGAGTAGGCACAGTAACAAAGCTTCTGTCCATTCTACGACTGCGCCGTAGGTATCTCCCGTGTGTCCGCCCAGCTGGTGGTGAAACCAAGCACCAGTTAAAAGCGCGACAAGGCATCCTGCGACTGCCATGATTACCGCCAATAGAGGGCGAGTCGGTGACACAATGAGCTGTAATCCGCTTAAAAGCAGTAGTAAGACCAATCCCAGCAAGATATCCTGGGGGGTGCGAATAAACTCTTTGTGAAAAGCACCTTTGCCAGTAGGTTTGAGATAGGGATAACGAGCGATCGCTACCACTTGCCCCCACCGACCCCATCCCGCGGCTGCCATCAGCGCTAGCCAGCGGTTAGATTCAATATCTGTCAGGGCTGCTGTTTTTAAAAGTATGAGTGCGATCGCAGCGATCGCGCCAAAGGCACCAGTCGCACTATCCGTCATCACCTCTAAACGCCGTGACGGATCTTGCACTGCCAACCCATCAGCGGTATCCATTGCCCCATCTAAGTGTAAGCCTCCGGTGATGGCAATCCCCATCACTACCACTAAGGCTGAACGAGTCAGTACGGGTACGCCCAGCTGTTGCAAACAGACATCGCAAAGCGACAGAAGCGCCCCAATTAATAAGCCTACTAGCGGAGCATGGCGGGCAATGCGCTGAAATTCCAATGTCCAGCCCGCAGGAAGGGGTATACAAGTATAGAACGCGATCGCCCCTAGCAGCGATCGCCAAAACGAAGAAACTTGAATCACAAAAAATACAAAAGACACTTCTTACTTTCCGAATACAAATTCAGTAGATTAGCGTAGGAGCAGACGATAAATGTTGGGCTAAGATTGTCTCGTAGCAGTTCGATCTCGCGCATAGCGCCTATGGCGTTAGATTATTTAGCTACCTGCTTCCCCAAGTAGGAAAGCATCTACTACGACCAGACAAGATCGGGCTGGTTTGAACTAAAGGCTGTTTCCCATGATGAGTCACGACCAATCTCCGCCCAAGCTACCAGCTCCCTGTATAATTGACTTCGGCATTGTCGTTAATAAGCAAGATATGCGGCGACTGCTGGCTGATTTAGGCCGCGTCCGCTACATTCATAGTCTTGATGGCAACGTTCAGAGCCAGGGAGAAGGGTATGTGCTGGATGTATTTGCTGACGATCAACGGTCTACGATGATTGCCAACCAGGCAATTTATCTTAATGTCTACAGTTTTGATTATCTGCAACTGCACCAGTCCCCAGATCAGGAATCTTATTTTGACTTGATTCAAGACCATCGTCAATTACGTTTGATACCGCTTTCTAACCCACTCCAAGAGCAAGCCACGCCTAGCATCAATGCCGCCGCCTTAGAAGCGATGGTAACGCAAGTGCTGTCTGCTAAGTGGGATGTCCAATTTGATGACGATGATTGCTCATTCTAAGTAGTTGTTAGCCATTAGTGATTAGTCATTAGTTATTAGCAACAATCTAATAACTATTAAGTTTGATTGTCAGTCGTTAGTCATTAGTTCGTAACAATGAACTAAAAACTAAGGATTAAAAACTTCTGCTAGTGGTACTGGCTAATACCATTTTGCTTTCCAGAGATACCATTTTTGTCATTTGTCCAATGCCCGACAAATGATAAATTATTGTGAAAAGTTAGAACGCGATTTGGTATAAGTAAGTGGGATTTTCTTTTAAATGTCAGGCGCGTTGTAGCCATTCCAAAGCACGGGCGGGAATTTTTTCCACACCTCATGGTTTGGTCGAAACTCCTAAATTTATGCCTGTGGGAACTCTAGCGACTGTCAAAGGTATAACAGCAGCCCAGCTAGAAGCAACAGGCGCTCAGATGGTGCTATCGAATACCTATCACCTCCACCTGCAACCAGGGGAAGCGATTGTCGCGGGTGCTGGGGGGCTGCATCGGTTTATGGGCTGGAAGAAGCCAATGCTGACGGATTCTGGCGGCTTCCAAGTGTTTAGTTTAAGCCAGTTGCGTAAAATTACTGAAGAGGGTGTAATATTTCGCTCTCCCCGCGATGGGCGGATGATTAACCTAACGCCGGAGCGTTCGATCCAGATTCAGAACACTCTGGGAGCGGATGTCATCATGGCATTTGATGAATGTCCTCCTTACCCCGCTGAACGCTCAGATGTAGAAGCGGCAACAGAACGGACTTACCGCTGGCTGGAGCGCTGTATAAAGGCTCACCAACGTCTAGATGAGCAAGCTTTGTTTGGGATTGTTCAGGGTGGTGTCTATTTAGATTTGCGTGTCCGTGCGGCTGAGTCGTTAGCAGCGTTAGATTTGCCAGGATATGCAATTGGCGGCGTGAGTGTGGGGGAACCAGCGGAACTGATCCACCAGATTGTAGAGGTGACTGCGCCAGTGCTACCACCAGAAAAGCCGCGTTACCTGATGGGTGTGGGGACTTATCGGGAAATGGCAAGAGCGATCGCATCCGGTATAGATTTGTTTGACTGCGTGATTCCCACCCGTTGGGCGCGTCACGGGACTGTTGTGGTAGGGGGCGAACGTTGGAATTTGAAAAACGCTCAGTACCGAGAAGATTTTACACCCCTTGATGCCAGTTGTCCCTGCTACACTTGTCAGAACTTCACCCGCGCTTACTTGTGTCATTTAGTGCGATCGCGTGAAATCTTGGGTTACACCTTACTCTCAATTCACAACATCACCGAACTAATTCGCTTTACCGAAAAAATAAGAGAGGCAATTTTAAGCGATCGCTTTACCGAAGAATTTGCTCAATGGCTATGACACCCCAACCGAGGAGTTAAACATTGACTTTCTGGTTCCCACCGTCTAACTGGGAACCAGAAAGTGTATCAAAGTTGATAGTTAACGCTGAAATAAAAACCCTGATCTTGAGCATTTTCGCCTCGGTCATCAATATTAACTAAGGGAATGCCGTAGTCTAGCCTAATATTCAGCTTAGGTATCGGTTGCCAGATTAACCCTAAGCCGACACCTGCTAAAAATCTTTCATCAGGTAATGGGTTGGGGTTATCATCCACATTCCACACCCACCCCAAATCTATAAAAGGGGCAACCTGCATGGTAGCGGCTCCGGCTTCGTCTCGCTGGACGGTGATCCGGTCTTCAATAGAAAATCTCACGCCATTGTCAGCAGCACGGACATTTTGCCTGTAGCCGCGTAGCGATTGACCGCCGCCAATTACAAATTGTTGGGAGGGTAACAAACCACTGGTTGACAGCTGGACATCTGCCTGAAGAATTAAAAAGTTATCGTTATTCAGGACTTGTACTCGCTGGATTTGACCCAGCCAGCTCAAGAAACGACCATCAGGAACCGGATCTTCATTCACGGTAGCATCGAATAATCCAGTACCAAGACTAAAGAGCGATCGCAACGCCCATGCACCCCTGACATCCCGACGTAGATAATCTTGTCCAAACTTAACCACGCTGGTACGGCTGACACCATTTTCGTCTGGCCCAAATCCGAAAGGAGTCGGCCCCGCAAAGGTGAACGTCTGACCATCCTGATAAGTAAAGCCTAAAGAAAGGGCAAATTCTTCTCGCGGTGAGCGGATTAACGGCTGTCGATAACTAATTTCGTAAACTTCCGTCTCCCCCCGAATGTCAAACACATCAAAGGGACGTTGGGTAACTTTGTTGCGATTAGGTGCTGCTCTCAGTTGCAGGGTGCCGTTCATGGCGTTGAGTGGTATTCGATAGCTGAAGTCGAAAATATCAGCGCCACTGGTCGTCGTATGGTAATAGGAGCCAGCGATTTCATCCCCAAGCCCAGTTACGTTGCGATAACGCAGGTTGACTCCCAATCTTTCTGAACCGACACTGGGAGGCGAGTAGTTGTCAACGCCTAAGCTGGCTTCTAAGGGGTTAGCTTCGGTGACGCGCACCACCAGAATACTTTGACCAACCCCACTTCCAGCTCGGAGGCTGGCTTCTATGTTTTTAAATAGGGGATCGATACGCAAAAGCCTTAATTGGTCTTCCAGTTGACCTGTGTTGAGAGGTCTACCAGCCCCTAGCCGTACTCTGGAACGGATGTAATTTGGATTCAGGCGGCGCGTTCCTTCTACCCTAATTTCTTCTAGGGTGCCTTCGATGACGCGAATTTGGACGACACCATCGCTAACGGCTTGGTCTACAAGAATTGCTCTTGAGGTAATGTAGCCTTGGTTTAGGTACAGCTGAGTGATCGCATCGGCAACGTTTCTGAGTTCTTCTAGGGTGACAACGCGCCCCTCAACTTTTTGGGTAATCGCGTTCAGTTCATCTTGATCAAAGATTGTGCTGCCGAGAACTTGAATTTTGTTAACTTGAAGGCTGTCTGAGGCGGGCGCTGTAGTGGGTGTCGGGGTTGGTGTTGGCGTCAGTACAGGCGGCGGTGACTCTTGGGGCAGCGGTTCTGGGGTGGGTACAGGTTGCGGGAAGCGATCGCGATTAGGATCGGGCTGCGGCGGAAGCTGAATAGATGGTGGTATCTGCGGCGCTTGCACCAGCCTCTGTTCAGAACCCTCTAAAGAAGAATCAGGGATCAACAATGAATCGGGTTGGTCTTTGTCCATCTCGGCGCTTGGGATCGTCTGCATCGTCTCCCATTCGCTTTGTAAATTTAATCCATCTGGCACTGGCTTGGCTTCTATTGTCGCAGCATTCGCGCTGCTGGTAGCAACACACCCCAACAGCGTTGATACGCATACACCAAGGGCGATCGCGTCCTCAATTAACACTCCACACCAAAACACTTTAAACCTTGATTGCATGGCAACTATCTTCCCCACACGTTTAATCAGCTAAAAACTTGAACAAATACCATACTTTTGTCATCTCAACTGGATTTTCCTCGCTAAATTTCAATTGTCTTTTCATTGCTTGCTACTTCGTTGCTCAAATGTACTGATAGTTTTATGGCAGTGGCAATAGTAGTTTAAGCAAAAAATAAATGAATTGTATTATTTAGCACCTTTGCCAGAGAGATTTTATGGCATAAGTTTTGTCAGGCTGGATGCCTGTGCCACCAGTTAAGCGTTTAGATATAACTGACGGTACTATGTAGTAGCGATCGCTAACGCTTCACGCACAAATCTATTCCACAACTTCACCCAGTTTTACTCAGCTAATACTATTTTCCTTTTGATGTGTTACGCAGAGATCCCCCCTTGCCCTTGTCCATCGAAGGGTTTGGGGGGATCTAATTCCATAAAAGGGAAAAAGCAAAAGTTAAGAATTATTTTGCCTTTTACATGAGAACCTTTTGACTTTTAGAGGGATTTGGGGGGATTTTTAATCCAGCATCAAAAAATTGAATTTTCTTTTCAGCCCCGCTATCCAGAATATCCTGGGTGGTGTCATCAGTGGCAATGCCTTGGGCTACTAATTTTTCGGCGATGGCTGGGAAAGCGTCGCGTTGTTACTCGGTATCGGACTAATGGGAACTAGAGGCTCAGTTGCCATGTGTTCCAGCCCAACTGCCTTCAAGAGTTTTGCCCATTCAGATGATACGGCTGAATCTTTCGGGTTTGACTGGCGCAAAGCTGCTAGAGTATTCAAAGCGTCGAACCAAATGCCCGCTTCTGCATAAATATCCGGGCGAGCCTTGAGTGCGGCTTGCTTTAAATTATTATTCAGCGTGGCGTTGAGTGGCACACGCCGAATCCACCCTTCTACAAAAATATTAGGCGATCGCTCTGGCGGATTGCACAGTATCGATAAGAACCAATGATAATTCTTTCCAACTTCTAGGGGTGGTACATTAGCTGACACTGGGACGCTGACGCTGACAATACCTGACTTTCCAGGCATCATAAAAGTTGTTGTATAAATCTCTTTCTCGTTTCCATCCCTCAGCACAAACTCCACTGGCAGTGACTTAGCTTGGCGAGGCATTGGCGGCAGATAAAATAATAAAACTGGATTTTGAGCGACTGTAAACCCAATGTTGTTGGCGGGGATGAGCGCAGTTAGTGGCTTTTTTGCTATCGGACAGTTCCCGCCGCGCGTTCCTCCTCCTTCCCGTCGCCCTGGTGCGCTAATGTTGACTGGAGGTTCGTAATCAGCAACTAACAAGGGCTGTGGCATTGCCTGGGCGCTTTTTGGCTCCAGTGTGCCTAACAGCGTTGAGAAACCCGTCAGTAGCACCAGTTCCATAGATAAGGCTATGGATTTTCTTAAAAGAGAGGACTTCATCCAGGCCATAACAGAGTTGTTCTGTGATAATTTTGAGTTTTGAATATTTAGGGGTAAAGTTCCCCTCATACCATTTGAGATTTTGGCTCGTGAAACCCTAGCCTGTAGGGAGCTTCAACAAATCGATATGGTATTGCTTTCCATTGTGGCGCTGTCTTTTGCGGCTAGAAAATACTATCTGTAAAAGGCAGTTATTTGACAATTGAAGAGCTGATGCGTGTTAGGAAGGGCGGGTATAGCACTCTGAAATAGTTGAAGCTGTTATGTATTTAGTTTTCCAGTTTGAGAGCGATCGCTTTCTGGAATTGGGAACAAGTTAGGAGTTAAGAGTTAAAAGCTCCTTTGGCCTCGTAACTCATAACTCATAACTTTCTTACAGAGGCGATTTTGTGTTAATTCGGACTAGCTGCACCCTGAGTCAGAGGCTCTTTAGCAACCGGGTCTAAGTCTGCTGACTTCAGCAATTTTTCCCAAGCATACTCCAAATTACGATCGTTGGGACGCAAGCGACGTAGATCCATCAATGTTTCCAGCGTCTCATACCAAAAGTTAGCTTTTGCATACAAAGCAACGCGCTCCTGTAGACTTGCCTGCTGGAGTTTATTGTTAAGCTCTGGATCTACGGCGACGCGCTTTATCCACCCCCAGACCGCTATATCTTGTTCGCGGTCTTTAGCATTACAAATTACGTTCACTTCCCAATAATATTGCTCGTCCTGCCGCAGGGGTGGAACATCGGCGGAGGCAGGCAGTTGCAAGCTTAAAATGCCAGGAGTGCCTTTAATGGCAAATCTGTTTTTGTAAACCTCTTTGCCGTCTTCGTCTTTTTCTTTCAGCACAAACTCCACCTCTTTGGCGGTTGTTGGTGGCATATACCAAAAGAAACTTGGATAGTCGGCTGATGTCAGACCCACGCCCACTGACCCATCACCTGATCTTTTAGGGATCAAGGCGGTGAGTTGCTTACTATTATTCCCGACAAAATTATTGCTATTATTGACCATGCAACCTCCGTTACCGCGTGTTGCACCCTGTTCTCTGCCGTCAGGGTTGCCACGCTCTGGCGGCGTGTATCCCCAACTATCCGGAAGGCTGCGACTGAGCGAGGAAGATTGTGATTGTAGTTGTGCCTGTGCGGGAACGTTCAGAGCCAGTCCCAGCGAGAAGGAAACAACTAAGGTTGTAATACTTGAGTAGCGTTTAATCTGAGCCATAATAGAATTGTTTTCGGTTGACACTTTCCAAGGCTTTAGCCGTGGGATGTTCGCTTCAACGAGTCCGTTTAACAAATTGAAACTGTTTCCAAGTTGCCTGCGTGGTTTATGTCCCTGTCGGGGCGTATTGTCATAATCCCCTAATTTTTTTTCTAGCGCAGTGTCCGGTGTCGATGCAAAAACTCTCTCTACTTTGATACCTGAAGAGTTTAAGACTCCAGGCAGTTTTGGCTGCTGAACCTGCACTTCCTGACTTTGGAAAGGTCTGTTTAACAATCTATCGCTAGATTGATGTTGCTTTGGAGCAGCAAGGCGGTCTGATTGCGTGTCCATAATTATATCAAACCATCTAAAGAAAATATCTTTTTCTTTTCAAACATTGACTGATAATGTTTACGCTTGTTGTAATAATCCCCATTGGGAGGGATTTAGGCGCAATTAAGCCGTCTCAAAATTAGCTGGGTCATCATTTATGTATGATGCCCTGACGGTCGCCTGGGTTCCCAATTGACACAGACCAATAAGATATTACTCAGGTTCGCACAGAGCAGTTGTCTTGGTTGCAATTTTGGTAACTTGGGCTGCTTTCTTAGGGTCAAACCAATTTTAGATTGGCCTTGAATCCAAATTCATCGGAGGCGAATAAACTCCGATGAGGCAAAATCGCTCAGACTCGGCTTAGTGTCCACTCCTACATTATCTTCACTGAGATTTAAGATGATTCCTAATTCAGCGTTACAAGTCAAACAGAATCCTTGGCGGCGGACAGTTAGACCGATTGGAGCCTCCGCTTTGCATGGCATGGCTTTTCGGAAAGATGCGCTGATCGCTATTGACGCTTTTAGCGGATATCTTCTACAAATTGACCCCAAGAGCGACAACACAACTATCTTAAATGCTAATCATCTGCCAGATTTTCTTGGTGTGACTGGCTTGGCTATTTGGGAAGACACTCTCTGGTGTACGCAGGACAATAGTGTTTTCTTTTGTACAGATGCACTTAATGCGATCGCAACAACTGATTTGACACCGGAACAATTTGTTACGTTGTCCTATCCTGCTAATGGCATTGCTGTTGCGGAATCGACGGTTTACGTTACTTCTCGGAAGTCTGGCTATATTCTAGTTTTTAGTCGGGAGACGGGTAAACAGATTGCCCGATTTCCTGCGCCGGGGGTTGGGGTAGAAAATATTACGGTTAAGGACGAGGAACTTTGGGTTTCGGATGATATTGAACAGACGGTTTACTGCTTAGATCGGGCTACGGGGCAGATTAAATTCAGTGTACTGACTCCTTTTGAGCGTCCGACGGGGTTAGCTTTTCACACTGAACCGGAAACTGGGCAGGATATTCTTTATGTTGCTTATGCGGGTGAGGAACCGTATATCCGAGATAATCCGAATGCTGACCCCAATTTTGAATTAGCGTATCGCGATCGCACGTTTATCCACCCGCTGTATTTTCACTACAACGAAGCTGAAGGCTATGCCCTCTCTAATGGCTATTTGATTGAGATGTCCTATGTTGAGGAACTTTCCCCCCTCGACAATGTGGAGTTAACAGATGTCGAATGGCGAATTGCTTTGCCTTCGGAAACTCATCGACAGAAGGTAAGGACAATTGAATGGGTGGGATTGCCTTTTACTGAAGAAATTCAGGACGGACAGCGCGTGGCTGTGTTCAAATTTGACAGTTTAAAAACAGGCGATCGCCATATATTCGGTTGGAAAGCTTTGCTAGAAGTCTGGAGCATTAAATATCGCCTGACACCCAGAGATGCCGAAAAGCTCCCGGATCTGCCGCCATTACAGAATAAATATCTGGTGGATGATGACGACTTGGCAATGGACACAGATATTATCCGCAGTGCTGCTAAGGAGGCAATTGGTACTGAAACTAATTTACTGCGGAAAATTTACAAAATTCGCAACTTTACTTACGATGCTCTCTCCTACGGCATTAAACCTCACATTGATCCCCCAGATGTTGCTTTAGAAAGGGGCGTTGGTTCCTGCGGCGAATATCTAGGTGTTTTACTGGCGCTGTCACGACTCAATGGGATTGCTTGTCGTACTGTTGGGCG
The DNA here is from genome assembly GCF_014695505.1 of Trichocoleus sp. FACHB-90. Taxonomy (NCBI): domain Bacteria; kingdom Bacillati; phylum Cyanobacteriota; class Cyanophyceae; order Leptolyngbyales; family Trichocoleusaceae; genus Trichocoleus; species Trichocoleus sp. FACHB-90. Next base: position 831 of record NZ_JACJOK010000034.1, on the reverse strand, counting down.
CTACAAATGTCCTCCCCATCCTGAATTAAAGAATGTGCCGTTGCAACCGGACTTTAATCATGTCTGGATGGAGTTTTATTTGCCTGGTTTTGGTTGGTTGCCGATGGAATCAAATCCTGATGATGTTGTCGATAAAGGCCCTTATCCATCAAGGTTTTTTATGGGTCTTTCTTGGTATCACGCTGAGATTGGCAAAGGTATCACGTTTGAAAGTTTGATGAGTGGGGGTGAGAGAGTTAATAAGCAGGCAGTTTCTATTGGCGATTTAGCTCTGAATCATGTGATATTCACGATTCTGGAGGAATTACAACCCGGAGCGGAAGGATGAAGAATCAGGGATGATATCATTTCCGGTTAATTACCTATAGGAACCCGGAACCTCTCTAGTAAGAGGGGGGAGGCGATGGCGGGGCCGGGTTCTTTTATCACGGGTAATCAACTGGGCTTGATATGAATTGATTTATCCTTCTTTAGAAAATCACTTAAGTAGGTAGGGCGCGTGCCTTATCTACTTTTTTTATTTTAAATTTTCCTGATATTGCCCGCATAGGTCAATGCTGAAACTGTCACAAACTTTTCCTGATATTCAAGGGTTTGCATAAATAATAATTTAATACTAAATTTGCGCTTCTCAACAGCAACAGGCAATTGCTTCAAATTAATTTGTAGTTCAAAAAGAAGTGGGTCTTGCGGCATCATGGGGTAAAATGTAGCAATTGCTACATTTTACCCAAAAAGAACAATGGACTTTCATCTAGATACCTTATTAAACTTACCGAACGTTACGGTTTTCACCGCTTATCAAAAAGAAGGATTCTTCATTCTGAAATT
>NZ_JACJOK010000033.1:0-7382 GCF_014695505.1 Trichocoleus sp. FACHB-90 | reverse complement strand
AACGAAGAGGTTATGGGTTTAGAAACTTCAACAATTTCAAATTAAGAAGTTTTCTGACTTGGCATTTTGCCAGCTAGTTTCAGTTTATTTTACATACTATGTTCGGTAGAGCCCATATAACTTTAGTTGTAGTCTGTCTGTACTCAATTTATAAATTCACTCTCTACATCGTGAAGCCACCAGCAGTAAAAGAAAAAAATTGGTTGCAGGAAAGTCGTTATAGTCGGCGTGGAAGTCCTTTATTATTTGCACCGATGGTAAATTTCAACGTCATGGCTGAAGTTGGAGATAATCCACCGTAATTTGGTCACAGTTATTAAGACGCAGCTGTGGGAAGTAACTGCGTAGGTTTAAATTACTTCTCCATAAATACCCTACAGATACTACTAAAAACTATACCAGTTTCTAGTAAGTACGTTTTTTGGCTGGAAAGAATTTAATAGCAACCTCAAGGAAGTCTGCCAGATGTATTAACTTCTTTGAGAAACTTTTCCTACATAATTTCAAGCGATCGCTACTTTCGACTGACTTCATTCAGTCGAAAAAGCTATCCAACAAGCCGCACAATTTGCCATCACAAAAGTTAGTTTTTAAAAACTAGCTTTGATTTTACGTAACAACCAGGGAGTGTATTTGCCATGAGTCTTGTTATGAATAATGAAAAATCTCAATTTCCTTCACCGGAACATAATTCTCTTACACCTTTGTCGCGGGTGAAAGAAGCTGTATTGACTATATTATTAGGACAAATTCGGCGGCCCGTCGGCACTATAATGCGGAAACTACTATACCCTAAAATGTTTGGTTGGGTAGGTAAGTCTGTATATATTCAGACTGGGTGTGAATTTATTGGTGCTAGTTGTATTGAGATTGGAAATAACGTCAAGATTCTCCGTGACGTTCGTTTAAATGCTTGCGAAGAAAATAGTAAGATCCGCATTTGTTCTAATGTCTGCCTCGATCGAGGTGTTGATATCAACGTTGTTCCTCACGAAGGTAACTGCCATATTGAAATTGGTGAAGGTACGCACATTTCCCCCTACACCTGTTTAGCTGGCCCCGGTAATATCACAATTGGGAAAAAGTGTTTAATTGCATCATATGTTGGGATTTATGCAAACAATCATAACTTTGCAGATCCCTCTCGTTATATATGGAACCAAGGAGTCACGCGCAAAGGAATTGTGATCGAGGATGACTGTTGGCTAGGGGCTGGAGTAAAGGTACTTGATGGAGTCACAATTGGTCAAGGTAGCGTCATTGGCGCAGGTGCCGTTGTCACCAAAGATATTCCACCTTACTCAGTTGCAGTTGGCGTGCCTGCAAAGGTAATTCAAAAGCGAAATAGTAATTCAGACAACTCAGAAAAAGTACCACTTTTGTAATGTGATACCAATTTCAAAAAACAATGCAACACATAAATTGATTGTAGGGGCATTGCAGTGCAATGCCCCTACCCACGTATAAGCTCTCAGATATTAATCAAATTGGTATAAGCTCTTAATTTTCCTCGTTTCAACGCCTTATGAAGGTGCTGGATTTTAACCTTGGCGACAGATACCAAAAACCGAGGTGTAGCCGTGTAAAAAGGTACTACCTGCCACTGGGCCGATTTCGCCATTACAGAAGAAACCCGCCACGGGAATATTTTTCAGATAGCGACGGAACAACTGGGAGTCAAAGTTAGGCTGTTGATAAAGTCGTTCTCCGCGTCCCAGACAGGAGAACATCAAGGCACCTGCTTCTTGGGCGGTGGGTGTCTCGCCTGTGGCTGCTTTTTGATAATGCTGGAGTAGCAGTTCCAGGTCTTCGGCGGAGGTGTGGGCATCTCGGAGGTGGAATTGGATGCGCTGACCGGGGCGGACGCGATCGCCAATAGCGATCGCCCCCACTCTTGGATCTACCCCCAGTAAGTTGCGGATGAGAAAGTCTCCCGGTTCTAGCTGCTGCTTAAACTCATCCCGTACAATGCCCACAAACAGCGAATCTTGCGCCAACTGCCTATCTATCTCGCTTAAGTTCTCAATAAGCTCCTGTAGCGCTTCTAGGGGTGTCTGAGATTGCCCATCGCTGCTGCTGACATCAGCATTATCCTGCTGGGAAACAGACAGCACAATATTCCTCTCCCCTTTAATTACCCGATAAGGCGCACCAATAGGACGACAGCCCTGGGCCACAATCGTTTCTAGAACAATATTCCCGCTCAAGGCAACCCCAACAACGCCCTCATCGTATAACTGGTAGTTACAAAACAAACCAGCATTGCCTCCAACGTTACGACCGCTAGCCAACCCTCCCACCTTTACCGATCCCGGATAAGCAAAATCTAGCCCCTGGAGCAGGTCGTTAATCTTGGAAGAAAAAGGATCGCCTAACAAGATGAACTGCGGTTCATCGGCAGGGGATACGCCAATCAGTTCCACCCACTCATCAGGAGGGCTATCCAAGTCAGGTAGGGCATTGCCAGCAATATCAAAAGCATGAACCTTAACCCCAGGCAGATGAGCCAAGGTAAGGCTTAAAGCTGGTTTTCCCTCAACTTCCTCAACTTCGCCAGACGAGTTCATCCCAATAATGCCGCCGCCACCACAGCCAATCAGGGCTTTTGTTTTTAGCCGCTCCTCCAGCAATGGCATCAACCGCGTATACTCACTTGCATAAGCAGAGGAGATGAACACCAAACCCAAGTCCGCAGGTGCTTCTAACGATTTAGTGGCGCGTTCGACCACTTCCTCGACTGCCGCTTCCAAAGACGGACGGGTTGATAAGGCGTTTGCCCACTTGATCTGGTTAGTCATAGGGATTACACAAAAGTCTCACCTAGAAATCCGATGCCTTTGGGTAGATTGGCAGGATGTCAAAGCTTTATCATAAGCCTAACACCAGCACGGGTTAGCTTGGTTATACTACCAGGGCAATATCTCTATGGGGGAACCAAGTTAGTGTAATGGTGTATTAACATTAGTTAATATGAACCTAGATGCGCCAGCTCTTGTGTATACTGGCACATCGGTGAGGGAGAAATGACCAAATCTTAAAAGATAAAGATCAATCCAGTGCTGGTACTGCATATTCAGATATGACAAATAAGGAATCATTGAAATAACTGAGTAAGTTAAGTAGTACACCTGACTGGATGGCGCCAAAGGTCGATATTCACCAGGTTTCCTGAACTGAAAGAAGAAACGGGGACTAAGAAAGTCATGAGCAATATCCAAGAACAAATCGAACAAGAACGCGATCAAGCCCGGGCTGTTTGTGATGCCAAGGGTGACACTTCCGGTGAGTGCGCTGCTGCGTGGGATGCTGTTGAAGAACTGCAAGCAGAAGCGTCTCATAAGCGTCAACAAAAACCAAAAAACTCTCTTGAGCTATACTGCGACGATAATCCGGACGCTGCTGAGTGCCGCATTTACGAAGAATAGATTTAACGTGGTGCTAAACGCCGCTATTCCGGCATAGTTCTGAGATATGAGCAACGAGAACGTCTAACAAGGGCGTTCTCGTTGCTTGTTTTTTGGGTGGGTTATGCTGTAGCGCGATCGCATAGAGATTCTATGGGCATGGTGGAAGGTGTTAATGGCAGGTAAAATAAATTGGTAAAAATCGCCATTTCTGCCATACACCGCCCATGCAAAATGACATCTGGTTTCGACCGCTAGTTTGGATGGACTACCGACTGGGAGTGTTGTTTACGGTTATCATCCCCCTGATTCTGCTCATTTGGGCTTTTGTCCAGAGAGCTGATGCCATTGTCCGCTTGTTAATTATCTACTGGCGCGTCTCTAGTTTGATGGCGATCGCACTTTACCTGATGATTCCTGCATGGCCTATTGCTTTTGTGGCTTCTTTCGGATCTCGCCTTCTGGTTCCTATCTCTCTCTGGTTTTGGGAAGATATCAACGATGACATTGACGACCGGCCCCTGCGTCCCTTGAAACTAGCGCTAACAGCATGGCGTTGGGCTATCACTGTTTACCTCACCTTGGGCGCGTTAGCTTTTCTGCCTTTCCTGTCTTGTGCGTTTTCCCCTGGCTCGATTAAATCTCCATTTTGCAATGTCTGGTTGGAAGCCCCCAGACTTTACAAACAGTTTTTCCACTCCGGTTCCACAACTTCACCCCAATTTTTAGGGTTTCTGGGAATGGTAGGATTGATAATTTATGTATTGTACTTGAGCTATTTTGTCCTGATTCGACTAGGCAAGCAAGGACGCTCGGCTATGGAGCAGTAATCAAACAAGTAAAAATTAAAAATTAAAAATTTAATATATTTTTTTAATTTTTAATTTTGTCAATGTTGGGTGAGGTTCCTCAAACGCCACGCCCTTCAACGCGGGGAACACAGCGGAGGGGGTGGCTCCCCAACCTAATATCAAATGTTTAGTTTGATTAGTTTTACACTAAGCTAATTATTCAAGTTTAAAGCTGAAAAAAGCAAAACCATGATTGTTCTGCGTAACTAATAATAATAGAATTATTAAGCCAGCAGTAACCAGCGTTGTCCACAAAGCGTATGGATTTTTTCGAGTTAGCCAGCCGAGAAGCAATGCTAAACCGATAAACAGAATACTCGTAAAAATGATATCTAAATTTCTCAAGTTCCAAGCTATCAATGGATCTTTAAAATCTTCAGGCATATCAACTCTGTTTTTTGTAATTTAATTTTGAGCTATTTTCATTGTAGTCAAGATAAATAGACAACTCAACAGTTAAGTCCATTTCCTGGTCGAGCATTATTTAGATTATATTTTTATAAAAATTGATACTGAATTACAACTTCAGTACAGCGATCGCAATCCCGTAGGCAGAATTGTACAAGCGCGATCGCTATTGTTCAACTGCCATCGCCAAAACGATAACCTTTGCCATAAACAGTGTGAATTAGTGGTGTCTCCCCAGATGCTTCAATTTTGCGCCGTAACAGGCGAATTAAAGCTGCTAAAACGTTGCTGCTGGGCTGTTCTCCGGAATCCCACAAATGGTGATAAATTTGGTTATGAGTTAGCAGCTGCCCAGCATGACGCATAAAATAGGCAAGCAGTTGGCTTTCTTTTTCCGATAGCTCAATGGTGCGTCCTCGACGATACGCCAGCTGGTTGTCGCAGTCAAGCTCTAAATCTGTTACATGAAGTATATTTGATGCTGATGGTGCTATAGACGCATCAGCAGCCGAACGCCGCAACAAAGCGCGAACTCTTGCTAATAACTCCCGCAGTTCAAACGGCTTCACCAGATAATCATCAGCACCCGCGTCCAATCCCAGAACTCGGTCGTCTAGAGTATCTTTGGCAGTGAGAAACAGCACTGGTGTGGTAAGTTTAAGCGATCGCATCTGCTGACAAATCTCCAACCCAGTCATTTGCGGCAGCATCCAATCCAAAATCAGCAAGTCGTAACCGCCTTGCATTGCCATCTGGCTGCCATCTGCGCCATTATAAGCCACATCAACACTGTACCCCTCACGCTTAAGTAAGCGAGAAAGCGGTTCAGCAAGTTCAACTTCATCATCTACCAAAAGAATCCGCATAACTAGCTATGGCACTTTCTTTATGAATCATAAAATTTTCTTCTTCCGAGACGTATAGAACGCCTCGCAAAAAGGACAGACTCGCCACAATCTATAAAGGAATTGCTTATCAGCTTTTAGCTACTTTTTTCGACCTATTGAGTATAAAAACTGACAATCCGTTTAATGTATAAAGCTTTTGTGAAGCCATCGGCTGTTTATATGAAGATTAAATAAATATTAAGTTTATTAACCTCTTCTTTACTAGAAGTTTATCAGATATTCAGAACTAACTCGTACAAATACGTATAGGGTAATTGCTTAATCTTTATTAATCTAACCCCGAAAAAGTGGGGAGAAATTGGAGCAACCCAGAGGGCGCGATCGCTAATAGGTAGCGACCTAACCTTCCCACTTGCAGAAACCTAAGTAATTGAAGGGAAATAAATAAAATGTTTCAGCAACTTTCTGGTGGCAAGCGCTGGTTGCTAGTATCCAGCTTGAGTTTAACCAGTGCCTTAGTCTCCACAACAACACACGCCCTAACACTCAACCTGCTGCACTTCAGCGATGCCGAATCCTCCCTGCTAACCCGGACTGGCACCGTTTCCCCAACCACCACACCACCAACCACATTTGAGTATAGTGGCGTTGGCTTGTTTGCCGATTTAATCGATAGGCAACGAAACGCCAGCAGCACAGACTTTGACCTACTGGTGACAGCTGGAGATAACTACTTATCAGGGCCGCAATTCCAAGCAAGCCTGAGCCTCCCAGAAGGGCAGCAATTCTACGATGCAAAAACATTAGAACTATTTAACATTGATGTCGGTGGCATCGGCAACCACGAATTTGACTTTGGCCCAGATGTGCTGGCTAGATTCATCGACCCGGAACGCGATGGTACTGGTTTCCGTCCCTTCGTCTCCTCCAACCTGATTATTCCAGACAACAATCCCCTCAAAGGATTGATTCAGCCCAGCACCATTGTCACCAAGACCGTTAATGGAGTGCAAGAGCGCCTTGGTGTTGTAGGCGTGACAACCCCATTACTGCGCTCAATTTCCAGCCCGGAAGATGTGGGGACAATCGGTGACGTGGTAGGTACTCCTGGTTTTGCCGCCTTAGCCAACCAGGTGCAGACCGAAGTGGATAAACTAACTCAGCAAGGCATCAATAAAGTTGTACTGGTTTCTCACCTCCAGAACATCAACGAGGAAAAAGCTCTAGCAGGTCTACTCAAAGACGTAGACATCATCGTTGCAGCTGGCAGCGATACTCGTCTAGCAAATCCAGAAGACCCTTTGCTGCCCCTTACCGGAGAAACGCCAGTTCCCTCTTACCCCCTGGTCTATGACTCCAGCACTGGTACACAGGTCAACAGTCTGGCGGCGGTAACGGGCGAACCAGTGCTGATTGTTTCCACAGACGGGGAATACAAATATCTGGGCAACTTGCAGGTAGAGTTCGCTGATGGTAGGGTTACAAGCATTCTAGAACCAGAAAGCGGCCCCAAGCGCAACACGAGTCTAGATGGGCTGACTCCTCGTCAAGATTTGGTAGAGCAAGTTCAGAACCCAGTTGCCGCCTTTGTTGATAGGCTGCAACAAACACCAGTTGGAGTAACGAATGTACCTCTAGACAGCATTCGTACCAATGTTCGTGCCAAAAGTACGCTTGCTGGTAGTTTGATTGCTGATGCTGTGCGTGATGCTGCCCGCGATGGTGCAGAAAGTGTAGGTTTAGATCCAGAAAATATTTGGCGTTGCTGAAAGAGTAATGCTAGATGTGGCACAATAAAGGTATGAAATGTCCTCAATGTAACTCCACTCAAACTGCTAAAAATGGACATCGTCGAGGCAGACAATGCTACA
>NZ_JACJOK010000032.1:0-118595 GCF_014695505.1 Trichocoleus sp. FACHB-90 | reverse complement strand
TCTGCTTGGAACACCAACATGAAGTTGAAGGTTCCAGAGATGCCCAGAGGCATACCATCTGAGAACGAACCTTGTCCGATTGGGTAGATCAAGAATACTGCGGTTGCTGCTGCCACTGGTGCAGAGTAAGCGACGCAGATCCAAGGACGCATACCTAGACGGTAGGACAGTTCCCACTCACGACCCATGTAGCAGAATACGCCAATTAGGAAGTGGAAGATTACCAGCTGGTAAGGGCCGCCGTTGTACAGCCACTCGTCGAGGGATGCTGCTTCCCAAATTGGGTAGAAGTGCAAGCCGATGGCGTTGGACGAAGGAACAACTGCACCAGAGATGATGTTGTTTCCGTACATCAGAGAACCTGCAACTGGTTCGCGGATACCGTCGATGTCCACTGGGGGAGCGGCGATGAAGGCGATGATGAAGCAGATGGTTGCGGATAGCAGGGTGGGGATCATCAGAACGCCGAACCAGCCTACATAAAGGCGGTTGTCGGTCGATGTAACCCACTCACAAAACCGCTGCCATACGTTGGCGCTTTCGCGACGTTGAATGGTTGTGGTCATTGGTTTATGATTGCGTGATTTAGTTTTGAAGGTTCAGAGGTAGTGTTTCCTCTACCTGTATTTAGATTAAACCTTCTATTGAGTTTTGTAAAGCTTTTCAACAAAAATTTTTTTTCCCTTCCTGATTCAACCTGGGGGCCATTTCATCTGGCGTTTGCCCAGGATGTGTAAATGCAGGTGGGGTACGGTTTGCCCACCATCGTCGCCATTGTTAATTACGACGCGATAGCCGTTGCTGAGTCCAGCTTGTTCGGCAACGCGCTTTACAGTCAATAACAAATGACCCATGAGGGCGTGGTCTTGTGATTCGGCATCGGCAAGCTGGGGTATGGGTTTTTTGGGAATGACGAGGATGTGAACGGGTGCCTGCGGCTGAATGTCTTTGAAGGCGAGGGCTAAGTCGTCCTCATAAACGATGTCGGCGGGAATTTCCCGACGGATAATCTTGCTAAAGATTGTGTCTGTGGATGGGGTCATGTTGATGTAGTTAGCTATGCTTGCAGACATTTTACGCCCCGACGATAAACTTGAAGCGATCGCGGGAACTCTAATAAAAGATTCGGAGTTTCGCGGAGATTGCAATGCTTGCCAGAGTTTGGAGTGCATCTATCGTTGGTATCGATGCTGTAAAAGTGGGCGTGGAAGTCGATGTATCAACAGGAATGCCGGGAACTGTGCTGGTAGGATTGCCAGATACCGCAGTTCAAGAGTCAAAAGAGCGGGTGAAGGCGGCGCTGAAAAATGCTGGTTATGCCTTCCCAATGAAGAAAATTGTCATGAACCTGACACCAGCAGATTTGCGAAAGGAAGGCCCCAGTTTTGATTTACCAATCAGTGTAGGCATCATGGCTGCATCTGAGCAGGTGAGCGCTCAGATGTTGGGAGATTATTTGTTTCTGGGGGAAGTTTCCCTGGATGGCTCTTTGCGTCCCGTGGCTGGTGTGCTGCCAATTGCGGCGGCGGCTCAAAGGTTGGGAATTGCTGGTTTAGTGGTTCCAGACGGCAATGCGCGGGAAGCAGCAGTTGTGCAAGGGTTGGCGGTATATGGGTTCAAAAATTTATCGCAAGTAGCTGACTTTTTGAATTCTCCACAGCGTTACACGCCAATGCAGCTGGATGGTAGAAAGGAGTTGGCAAAAACGGTTTTGGGCGGTGCAGACTTGAAGGATGTGAAAGGACAAGTTCATGCCCGTCGTGCCTTAGAAATTGCGGCTGCTGGGGGACATAACTTAATATTTGTGGGGCCGCCTGGTAGTGGTAAGACGATGTTAGCGCGACGTTTGCCAGGAATTCTACCGCCGTTAAATTTTGACGAGGCTCTAGAAGTTACTCAAATTCACTCTGTTGCAGGTTTACTTAAGAATAGAGGATCTTTGGTAAGCGATCGCCCTTACCGAAGTCCGCACCATTCTGCTTCTGGCCCTTCCCTTGTCGGCGGCGGCAGTTTTCCGCGTCCAGGGGAAATTTCTCTGTCACACCGGGGTGTACTTTTTCTGGATGAATTAACGGAATTTAAGCGAGATGTGCTGGAATTCCTGCGTCAGCCTTTAGAAGATGGCTTTGTCACCATTTCCCGCACAAAACAATCTGTAACGTTTCCTGCTCAGTTTACCTTAGTTGCCAGTACAAATCCTTGTCCGTGCGGCTACTATGGCGATACGATTCAAGCTTGCACTTGTTCGCCTCGACAGCGAGAACAATACTGGGCGAAGCTTTCTGGCCCTTTGATGGATCGAATTGATTTGCAAGTTGCAGTTAATCGCTTGAAGCCGGAAGAAATTACGCGACAACCGACTGGGGAAGATTCTGCACCAGTGCGTTTGAGAGTGGAAGTAGCACGCGATCGCGCTCATACTCGATTTAAAGAGGATACATTTAAAGTGGGTTGCAATGCTCAAATGCAAAGTCATCACCTTAGAGAATTTTGCAAATTAGATGATGCTTCTCGCAACTTATTAGAAGCAGCAATTCGGAAATTAGGTTTATCGGCAAGAGCAAGCGATCGCATTCTCAAAGTATCCCGTACAATTGCCGATTTAGCTGGTGATGATGACCTGAAAACCCATCACGTTGCAGAAGCAATTCAATACCGTACAATAGATAGAATGCAGTGATTAGATAAGAGTTATGTTGTGGGTAAAGCAATGATGAATCAAAAGATAAATGATTCACCTAAAAGTCAATATGAAGTAACTCTCAGTGATGATGGGTGGAATGGGGTGCAGTCAGTAGCAAAAAAATTAGGTGTCTCAGTACCTGAACTATTGGAAAAAGTAGGCCGTGGGGAATTAGCAGTCTTAAATTCAGAGGAACTAGAAGACCTTTTAGATACTATCGATGGTTTGGAAGGGTTGTTGTCAGCAAAGGAAGAGGGAACAGTTTCTTGGGAACAGGTAAAAGCTGAATTAGGCTCATAAGCTACCGTGTACACTGTAGAGTTATCCAAAAAAGCACAGAAGCAACTAAACGCTTTGCCAACACTAGCTCAGGCTCGAATTATACCTGTGATTAATGCCCTATCAACAAATCCCAGACCCCCTGGTGTAAAAGTTTTAACAGGTAATAAAGGACTTCTACGTTTACGAGTAGGAGATTATAGGGTGATTTATCAGGTAGAAGATGACCATTTTGTGGTTCTCGTTGTGGAAATAGGTCATCGACGAGAAGTTTATAGGAAGAGGTGATATGAAAGGTTACTGTTTTAGAATGGAAGAGCGATCGCATTCTCAAAGTATCCCGTACAATTGCTGATTTAGCCGGTGATGATGACCTCAAAACCCATCACGTTGCGGAAGCAATTCAATACCGTACAATAGATAGAATGCAGTGATTATAATATATTTGTGGTTCTTGTCCAGTTAGGATAAATAAAAAGATGAATGAATCCGGTAAAAGTCATTATGATGTGACTCTTACTGATGAAGGCTGGAATGGGGTTTAGTTCCGATATCCAGGTACTAATACTGTGAATTTGCTAAAGTAATCAATGAGTAAATTACAAACCAAATTACCAATAAATGAATGGGCGATCGCTACTTGGGATGAGTACATACAAGCTAGTGCAGATCCGCAACTAGAAAAAGCTAAATGCTATTACCACAATAGACAACTACGGATAGAGATGACTCCCCAAGGCTACGACCACTCCTACGATAACTTTTCAATCGGCTCTGCGATTGCCATATTCAGTGGTATCAGAGCCATCCCCATCAGTGGAGTAACTAACTGTACTTTTAGAAAAACTGGAGAGGCAGAAGCTCAACCAGATTTAGCATTTTACATTGGTGAAAACGCCGAAATTATTCCCCCTGATACAACTATTGTTGATTTAGATACTTACCCGCCACCAGATTTAGTAATTGAAATTGCTAAAACTTCTCTTTCAGATGATATAGGCAGTAAGCGAATGCTCTATGAAAGACTGGGAGTTGCTGAATATTGGGTGGTAAATGTACGTCAGGCACAATTGATTGCTTTTGCAATTGCTGATAATGGAAGTAGGCAAATTACCCAATCTCAAGTTTTGCCGTCTTTAACTTTTATCCTACTTGAAGAAGCTTTACGAAGGGGTCGTGAAACGGGTCGCAGTCAGTTGTATGCTTGGCTAATCAACCAAATTCAGTCTCTATCGTAGTTAGCAAGAGTAGCAAGAGGTACAATAAAACGGTTGTACTCTGTGGCGGACTGTGATCGAGCGTTATACGTTGCCTGAAATGGGCAATCTGTGGACTGATACCTATAAACTGAAGACGTGGCTCCAGGTTGAAATTGCAGTCTGTGAAGCCCAAGCTGAACTGGGTTATATTCCAACTCAGGCGGTGGAGGAAATTAAGGCTAAGGCTGATTTTGACCCGAAGCGGGTACTGGAAATTGAGGCTGAAGTCCGCCACGATATGATCGCATTCTTGACAAATGTCAATGAATATGTAGGGGATGCGGGACGCTACATTCACCTGGGATTAACCAGTTCCGATGTGCTGGATACGGCATTGGCGCTGCAAATGGTAGCGAGTTTGGATGTGCTGCTGCAACGAACCGAGGATTTGATTGCAGCAATTCGCCAGCAGGCGCAGCAGCATAAAAATACGGTGATGATTGGACGTTCTCACGGCATTCATGCGGAACCGATTACGTTTGGCTTTAAGCTGGCGGGATGGTTGGCGGAAGTAATGCGATCGCGCGATCGCCTCCTCCGGCTTCGCAAAGAAGTTGCAGTTGGGAAGATTTCCGGTGCGGTGGGAACTTATGCCAATATTGAGCCGAGAGTAGAAGCGATCGCTTGTCAGAAACTCGGACTCGAACCCGATACCGCATCAACTCAGGTAATTTCACGCGATCGCCACGCCGACTTTGTGCAAACCTTAGCGTTAGTGGCTGCAACAATTGAACGCTTCGCTGTCGAAATTCGCAACCTGCAACGCACAGACGTTCTGGAAGTTGAAGAATTCTTCTCCAAAGGACAAAAAGGCTCCTCAGCAATGCCTCACAAACGCAACCCAATTCGCTCAGAACGCCTGACCGGAATGGCGCGAGTTGTCCGGGGTCATGCTGTCGCCGCTTTGGAAAATGTTGCACTCTGGCACGAACGGGATATTTCTCACAGTTCCGTTGAACGGATGATTTTGCCAGATTCCTGCACCATAACTCACTTCATGTTAGTGGAAATCACCGACTTGGTGAAAAACCTGTTGGTTTATCCCGAAAACATGGAGCGAAATATGAATGTTTACGGCGGCGTTGTCTTCAGTCAACGGGTGATGCTAACTCTGGTAGAAAAAGGCATCACTCGCGAGGACGCTTATACAATTGTGCAGTCTTGCGCTCATCAAGCTTGGAATAAACCGGAAGGTAATTTTCACGATTTGATTGCTAACGATAGTCGCGTTACACAGCATCTTTCGGCTGAAGAAGTTGAGGCGTGTTTTGCTCCGCAGCACCATTTACAGCATTTAGAGGAGATTTATCAACGTTTAGAGATTTAATAAACCGCGTTGGCGGAGCCTGCGCGTTAGCGCTTAGGCGCGTTGGCGTAGCCTGCACGTTAGCGCTTAGGACACGAAGTAAGAAACAGAAGAAGAAAACCCTTCTCTTTCTTCCTTCGCGCTATGCAGCGTATTCGTGGTTCATTCCTGTTCTACTTTGTACCCCAACTCTAATAGATGTAGTCGAGATTGCCTCCATTTCGGCTGCACTTTGACAAACAACTCCAAATAAACTTTACCAGCAATTAATTTTTGGATTTGTTGACGAGCATCGCTGCCAATGGCTTTGAGCATAGTACCTCCTTTGCCAATCAAAATCCCCTTTTGGGAGGGACGTTCAACGTAGATAGTGGCGAGAAGGCGGGTAATGGTAGGTTCTTCTTCTACTCTGTCAATTGTGACTGCTACTGAGTGGGGAACTTCTTCGCGAGTTAAGAGCAAAATTTGTTCGCGGATCAGTTCCCCCATGATGAAGCGTTCTGGCTGATCGGTGACTAAATCTGGAGGATAGTAATAAGGGCCAGTTTCTAAGCGATCGCATAATACTTGCTGCAACCCCTCCATTCCCTCGCCAGTCAGCGCCGAAAATTTCACAATCTGCCAGTTGTGAGGTTCCGCCAGTTTAGTGTAACTATCATCCAACCATTCAGAATCGCTCTGTTGTTGGTCAATTTTGTTCAATCCCAGGATAACAGGCGTTTCGGTTCGCTCTAGAAGATCGACAATGTAGCGATCGCCTCCTCCAGCTTCTTGGGAACCATCCACCACAAACAGCACCACATCAACTGAATTTATCGCAATTTGGGCATTTTTCACCAACACTTCCCCTAATTGGTGATGCGGTTTGTGAATCCCTGGCGTATCTACAAAGATTATCTGCGCTTCCGGTGTTGTCAGAATTCCCCGCAGTCGATTTCGCGTCGTCTGCGCCACTGGCGAGGTTATAGCAATTTTTTGTCCCACCAACTGATTCATCAGTGTCGATTTACCGACGTTGGGACGTCCGATAATGCCAATAAATCCTGACTTAAACCCGTCTGGTGCTTGGGGAATGCTAAATCCGGCAACCTCGCCTAGAATTTCACCCTGATTGGTATCGAATGTCGTTTCTGTCGTCGTGCCATCTTCCATGATGCGTGCGTTTCTTGAGAACACCTACATCACTGATAATACATATTCTCCTTCGTTAACCGCATGATTCGTCGAGACATCAAACACTAAACCAGCTTTTTCAGCACAGATATCAATCACTATCGGGAACTCGTCTTGTTTGTTAAAATTTATAACCTGGTAAAGTTTATCTCCAGCCTTTACTGAAGTACCCAGCGCAACTCTTGCTTGAATCATGCCCCCTACTGGAGCATAGTATTTGATAATCCTACTTTTGGACACAAAAGTTATTTTCTCAGATGCAGTTTCAGACAACGGAAAGCCGGAAATTGCTAATATACCTTTTTGTGCCAAGTAATTTTTGATTCCTCGAACTCCTTTCGTTACCGACTCTGGATTCATTTGCATTCCCGAACCCAGTTCCAGCGTCCAAGAGTCTATATCAAATCTGATTTTGTTTCCCAGCTTTTCCAGCTGATCTTCCAGCGCTAACCACGGCTTGATAAATGCTTCATCAAAAGCATCTCCATCATATTCATCAAGTAAAATTCCATAATCTAGAATAAAATATTTAGCACTTTCTTCTCTACGCCAGAAGCCATACAAATAATCTATAGCTTGATTAGAGGAACTGTGGATATCAATTACATAATCTGCATCGATACATAAAGATTGTAGTTGATAGCGGTATCGTTCATTAAATGGTACTCCACTGGGAGAGTTTATTTTTTCTAAAAGCTTGTCAAAACTTGTTTTAATACGTTTAAAATATTCCTTCCGTATAGCATCAATCCCAAGATGGATGTGAGATTTGGCAAATTCTTCTAAATCATCACATTCTTTTTCAAAGTCCCAAAAGATGCGATTCCAATCTTTGCCATCGCTAGGATTGTACCGACCAGTAGAAAAATAATGAGTCCGCTGATTGGTGCTGATTGGGTTGCAGACGGGAACTAACCAAATTTCACCGTGCAACTGAGTGCTATCTATTGTTAGTAAATACTCAATTAGTTGCTGAATAACGGCATTTCCAACAATTTCCGCACCGTGCAGATTAGCTTGTAAGTATGCCTTTTTACCAGGGTTAGCACCGATGAATTTATAAACTTGAATCGATAAGCGATCGCCTGAAGCAAGTTGCTGAATTGGAATTGTAAAAATTGTCGGATTCATGGAGAAAATATCTTACACTAATATGCCTTGGCGAATAGAAATCGCGGCTACACAGAGGAAATTTGCTTGACAAAGATTTTAATGCTACAAACGCTTATTTAAGCCTTGGCGAATGAACGCGGCTACACAGACGAAACCTGCCTACGCAGGTTTTAATGCTAAAATCTGCGTAGGCGTAGCGTGCGCGTAAGCACATAGACAAACTTTGTTTGTATAGCCGCGATTACGAACATTGCTAGGTAATTTACAAACAAATCATGTACCGGGTAAGGTACGCAAACGTTCATCTAAATGAATGCGATCGCTTAAAGCATGAAGTAATGGCCCATGAGCGCCAAACTCTACTATACTGACCGAACCCACCGGACATCCCAAGCGAAAGCGAAAGCGTCCCACATCAATTCCTAGCAAGCTACATAGCATAATCCGGATAGTAGCTTTGTGTGCAACAATCAAAACATTGCCGTTGCTAAATTGCTGCTTGATTTCTTCAATCACTTGTAACGAACGGTGAGCGATCGCTACCGCTAATTCTCCTTCAGTCGGTGGATACCAAGCCGGATCGGCAGTCCAGCGAATATAATCATCGTGATACTCGCGGTCAACTGTTGCTACAGTTTTTCCTTCCCACTTGCCATAGTTAATCTCTTTCAAACCGTCCCGCAATTGCATCTGCATCCCCACAGCTTCACACAGCGGTTTTGCAGTTGCTACGGTACGCCGCATCGGACTACAAAAAATAGCACTCCAGGGTAGGGAACAATAAGCAGCAGCAAAAGCTTTTGCCATCTCTACACCATCTGGTGTCAAATCTGGATCTATGGAACCGCAGAAAACATTATCTCGGCTGCGGTCTGTCTGTCCGTGGCGGAGGAAATAAAGCTTTAGACTCAAGGTAGTTTTCTCCGATTATCTGAGTTAAGGATACAACCACCTTTGGGATAATGATGTTTTTACGCGCACCCTTATCTAGCCTCAAAGAGTTTAGCGTCAACTATCAGAATCATAGGGAAACGGCTTACTTGTATCAAAAAGATCAGCTAATTCGTCCTCAGTCATGCCAGTTTGAGCCAGTATCCGATTTATTGACTCACTGCTACTTGCTTTATATTCCACCTTTTTGGTTGCGATCGCGCAGTAGTCACATTCTAGGCTAGTCTTCACCGAGGTGAGTTGAGATCGCTCGTCCCAATACAATTAGATTTTCTCTATAGATTATGTTAGTTCTAACGCTTCTTTATGCAATCACTAATAAACTGCTTAGCTATTTCTTGGTCTATCAAGGCCACATACTAAATGAATAGTTATTGTGTGTGCAGGAAAAAGTGTAAAATTCTCATTAACTTCTAGTATATCCGAAAGTCCTTCCTCTTGTAAAACACTCTGGTTGCCTCTGACTAGCTTATTAATTTTTTCATTATTTTGATTAGCATCATGTGAACCCAAATCCCAATGTTCCTTCCCATGTTGATTAGGAAAAAAGTGCTGTAGTATGAACCAAGAAAATGGTGTTGAACCCTGAAAAAGTTTACGATGAACATCCTTGAGATTAGATGGAGACTTATCAAGTAGAGAAACGAATACGCCAGCCGCTACAGTAGGTTTTTCTGATATCAAATCATCTCGTAGTTGCAATCCAAGGGCATAATCAAAAATATCTTTGGCTAATGCTAATGTTCGTTGATAGGATAACAATTCTCGTACTTGCTTATCAAGAGTCAAAGGTCGCGGACAATAGAGCAAATAGCGAATAAATTCACATTTCGCCCAATCATTCAGTGTTTTCATACGTTCATGCTGTGCTGAATTGCGAGAGGAAAAGAGAGACTTCTCATCATATTTTTTATCCCGTCCGTGTGGAAATAACCTTTTAGCCTGTAAAAGCCACGAGCGAGAGAACGAAAGATTAGGAACAAATTGATTCTCATAGGTAATAATTAAACCAATATCTGATTGAGTAACGCGGTGTTCAACTGACTTTGAATATTGATGCGTTTCTATAGTTGTAGATAAGTAAAGAGGTTCATCTATTTGTAACAAATCAGACATAAGAGATGACAATGGATAATCAATTTTTTCTTCCTCTTGAGTATCCTTATCAAGGAGATCGCAAAATAGACTTGTTAAAGCTTCTTCTGACCAAGGTCGCTTTCGCATTAATTTTCTTGAAATTGTCTCATCAATAGAATCAAAATGGCGAAGCAACAATTGAACAGCACGTAAAGAGATCATTATTTTCCACTCTGCCTCTTATTTAAGTTTTAAGCCTTTTCAAAGAGTGCTTCAACTAAACACTAGCTCACTGCACAAATGGACTGTGATAAATTTTTTCAAAAACTTTAAATTGCACTTGTATTACTCTTTTTTCATGACATTTGTACACCAAAAATAATATTTACTCAAGAATAAATTAACTTGACAACTATTCACCACTTCAAAAATGCGGCATCACTTCCCTGTTCTTGCCTAATTTTTGCATCCTTCTCAAACCAAGTGATAATTTGCTCAGGTGTTAAATCTTCAATAGCAACGCCGTACTCCTCGGCGATGTGCTTCAACACTCTTAAGGATGAAATTGTTAATCTTGTCAAAAACTTTTCATGGGTTTGAAGCAGTGCTGCGTCTACTTTAACCGCTTCTTCATATGTCAAAAATTGTTCTGATGGTTGCTGTGATTGAGTCATAAGTATTATTAGTTACTGTTCCTTAATTAAATAACCGCACCGATGTTCTCCATTAACAATCCAGTGCGTTCGTTCTACTTTACAATTTTGCAGGGCAGCGGCAAACATTTCTAATTCGTGACCGCAAACGCTGGGGAAAGATGAGGCGACGTGGGAAATCGCGCAGTTATGTTCTGTCAGGATAAATTGACAATCGCTTTCCGGTACGGGATACCACTCTGCCATATAACCTTCAGCTTTGCGGAGTTCGACCAATTTGGCAACGCGATCGCGCAAATTTCCCTTACCCAGTCTGACTCGATATTCCATCGCCTTGCGTTCCCAGTGCTTTCGCAACACGGTACTTGCTTGCTCATAACCGAGCGTTTCTGTCAAGGTGTCTAGAAAATCAACCGCAAACTCTCCGTAACGACTGGGAAAGCGATCGCGTCCCTCTTGACTCAGCTCATAAACGTGCTGTGGTCGTCCCATCCCCACTTGCACCTGTTGATGTATAATCAACCCTTCCGTCTCCAAATCCTTGAGATGGCGGCGGATCGCCTGTGGGCTGATTTCCAAAGCATCCGCTAACTCCTGCGCTGAGGCTTGACCTGTTTTGAGCAAATGTTGCAAGATGTCCTGCTTAGTGGAAGGCTGCTTAGCGATCGCCATCGTCATTGTCAGAAAATCTCCTTAGGACTTTGACAACATCCTAGTTGCTAAAGTACCCTAAAATAGAAATAAAGCAACACAGATGTTGTTTTACTATTGTAAATGCAGTTTGACTGGGCGATCTACTCTGGACGCCCATGCCCCCCGCCTGCCAGCCACCAGAGTTTGTCCACAACACGAGAGAACACTTAATCAATGACTGCTAGCGTTAAAACCTTAGTCAATCAGCCCTATAAATACGGCTTTGTCACAGACATTGAAACAGATAGCATTCCTCGCGGACTTAGTGAGGACGTTGTTCGCCTGATCTCCGCCAAGAAAGAAGAACCGGAGTTCATGCTAGAGTTTCGCCTCAAAGCCTATCGGCAATGGCTGAAAATGACAGAGCCAACTTGGCCTCATGTCAAGTATCCGGCTATTGACTACCAGGACATCATCTACTACTCCGCGCCGAAGCAAAAGCCCAAAAAGCTAGGTAGCCTCGATGAAGTCGATCCAACTTTGTTAGAAGCCTACGAGAAGCTAGGGATTTCGCTTTCAGAGCAAAAGCGGTTGTCTAACGTTGCCGTAGATGCCATCTTTGATAGCGTTTCAGTTGCCACAACATTTAAAGAGAAGCTAGCCAAAGACGGCGTGATCTTCTGTTCCATCTCCGAAGCTTTGCGGGAACACCCAGAACTGGTGCAGAAGTACCTCGGCAGCGTTGTGCCAGTAGCCGATAATTACTTCGCCGCCCTCAACTCAGCCGTATTCAGCGATGGTTCCTTCGTCTACATCCCCAA
Organism: Trichocoleus sp. FACHB-90; assembly: GCF_014695505.1. Classification (NCBI taxonomy): domain Bacteria; kingdom Bacillati; phylum Cyanobacteriota; class Cyanophyceae; order Leptolyngbyales; family Trichocoleusaceae; genus Trichocoleus; species Trichocoleus sp. FACHB-90. Next base: position 106,647 of record NZ_JACJOK010000032.1, on the reverse strand, counting down.
AGGCACCAAATGCCCGATGGAACTCTCCACCTACTTCCGCATCAACAGCGGAGATACGGGGCAGTTTGAGCGCACGCTGATTATTGCCGAAGAAGGCAGCTCTGTGTCATATCTGGAAGGCTGCACAGCACCGATGTTTGACACCAACCAGCTGCACGCGGCTGTGGTGGAACTGGTTGCCCTCGACAACGCTGAAATTAAATACTCCACGGTACAGAACTGGTACCCCGGAGACGAAAACGGCAAAGGTGGTATTTACAACTTTGTCACCAAGCGCGGGCTGTGTCAGGGAGTCAATTCTAAGATTTCTTGGACACAGGTAGAAACGGGTTCCGCGATTACCTGGAAATACCCAAGCTGTGTGTTAGTTGGCGATAATTCCGTGGGTGAATTTTACTCCGTTGCGCTGACGAATCATATGCAGCAAGCCGACACCGGAACCAAGATGGTGCATATCGGCAAAAATACTCGCAGCACGATTATTTCCAAGGGAATTTCGGCGGGTAAGTCCGCAAATAGCTATCGCGGTTTGGTGAAAATTGGCCCCAAGGCAAAGGGTGCGAGAAATTATTCTCAGTGCGACTCGATGCTGATTGGCGATAATGCCCAAGCGAATACTTTCCCCTATATTCAGGTGCAAAATAACACCGGAAAAGTGGAGCATGAAGCTTCTACCTCGAAAATTGGGGAAGAACAGCTATTCTTTTTCTCGCAGCGGGGCATTTCCGCAGAAGATGCTATTTCGATGATGATTAGCGGCTTCTGTAAGGATGTGTTTAATCAGCTACCGATGGAATTTGCTGTAGAAGCTGATAGGTTGTTGAGCATGAAGTTAGAAGGTAGTGTGGGATAAATGAAACTACAGATAAACACAGATAAACGCCGATAAATTATCCGTGTTTATCTGTGTTTATCTACGGTTGATTTTTTTACTCAAAAAGGTAAGGCGGGCATTGCCTACCCTTAGGCTGAAATAGAATAAAAAACCGCGAAGACGCTAAGGGCATAGAGGAAGAAGAGAGGAAACATGATTATTGAAAATAGTGAGGTGATCCTATCAGTTCGGGATCTCACGGCAAATGTTGATGAAACTCCGATTCTTAAGGGTTTGAATCTGGAAGTAAAGGCGGGAGAAATCCATGCCATTATGGGGCCAAATGGTTCTGGCAAAAGCACCTTTTCTAAGGTTTTGGCTGGACATCCGGCGTATGAAGTGACTGGCGGCGAGGTAATTTTCCGGGGGCAAAATCTTCTGGAAATGGAAGCAGAAGAACGTGCTAGGGCTGGGATATTTTTGGCGTTTCAATATCCTTTGGAAATTCCTGGTGTTAGTAATGTAGATTTTCTCAGAGTTGCCTATAATTCCCGTCGCAAGGCTGAGGGATTAGAGGAATTGGATGCTTTTGATTTTGATGAATTGGTGCATGAAAAGCTGGATGTGGTAAAGATGAATCCTGCTTTCCTTAGCCGCAGCGTGAATGAAGGGTTTTCAGGTGGCGAGAAGAAGCGGAACGAGATTCTGCAAATGGCACTGCTAGAACCGAAGTTAGCAATTTTGGATGAAACGGATTCAGGGCTAGATATTGACGCGCTGAAGATTGTGGCGGATGGTGTGAATCAGCTGGCAAATGCAGAGAATGCGATGCTGGTGATTACTCACTATCAGCGGCTACTGAATTACATCGTGCCAGATTTCGTTCACGTCATGGAAGCCGGACGAATTATTACCAGTGGTGGTAAAGAATTGGCGTTGGAATTGGAATCTCGCGGTTATGAGTGGGTAAGGGAAGAAGAAGCAGCTGAGGTGGGTGCAAAATGACAATTCAAGTAACTTCTATTCCCAATCCAGAAGAAGTTGGGTTAAAGTCTGCTGCGACTAATCGAGATGCCAAGCTGGTTGAGTTGTTAAACTTGTCTCGCAGTCAAGAACTACAGGTACTCGATCCAGAGATGGTTGGCTGGTTGCAAGAACTACGCGATCGCGCTGCTTCCTGGCTACCTCATCTCAAGTTTCCCACCACCCGCGATGAAGAGTGGCGTGTCACAGACATTTCGCCTCTATTAAAGTTGTCTTTCCAAGCTGCGAAATCTGCGGATGTACCCCAGTCAGCAATTGAAGGGTTAACTTTAGCAGAAGCAGCCGAAAGCCGTCTAGTTTTCGTTAATGGTGTTTATGCACCTGCGCTGTCATCTGTTGCCAATTTGCCAGATGGGATATTTGCCGGGAATTTAGCCCAACTGCCAATCACTTATCGCACTCGCATCGATAATTATTTCGCCCAACAAAAGGGGTTTGATGAGGTATTTACTGCCCTGAATACGGCAGGATTAACAGATGCTGCTGTAGTGTGGGTAGCGAAGAATGTGGTAGTTGAAACACCGATTCATTTGCTGTTTCTATCTACTTTTAGCGATCACCCTACCCTCTCTCAGCCACGCTGTTTAGTAGTCGCGGAACCAAACTCTCAAGTAACTCTGATAGAAGATTATCTGCCCGTAGGCGACTGGTGTGCGGATAAAACTCATCCGTACTTAATCAATACGGTTACAGAAATTTGGGTAGAAGACAATGCTGAAGTTCGCCACAACCGGATTCAACGAGATAGTGGCGCAGCGTTTCATATTGGCAAGAGTGCGATCGCGCAATCCCGCAACAGCCGCTACACTTGCAATTCAGTGAGTTTGGGTGGCAAAATATCCCGCCACAACTTAGAAATTTATCAGTTGGGCGAACAAACTGAAACTACCCTCAATGGTTTAACTATGATTTCTGGGGAACAGATTGGCGATACTCACAGCGCGATTATTCTCAACCATCCTCACAGCATAACTCGTCAATTACAAAAGTGTATTGTGGCTGATAAAGCTCATTCCGTATTTAACGGGAAAGTCTTTGTTGCCAAAGCAGCACAATTGACGGATGCTGGACAATTAAATCGTAACTTGCTGTTGTCACCAAAAGCGAGAGTCGATACTAAACCCCAACTGGAAATCATTGCCGATAACGTGAAATGTACTCACGGTGCAACAGTAAGTCAGTTGGATGATGAGGAAGTTTTTTACCTGCAAAGTCGCGGTTTAGACAAAGCGAGTGCTAACAACTTGTTAGTTGACGCTTTTGCTATTGAAATAATCAACCAGATTCCCATCGCTTCTTTGCAAACAAGCCTCTCTCAATGTGTTGCTTGTAGAACAGTCGAATAGTGTGGAATAGGTAAGAGGTAATGGGTAATGGAATTTTGAAGAAATAACTTTTACCAGTTACCAATTACCAATCATAAATTACCAACTACCAATTACCAATGACTCTCACCAAAGACAGAACACTAGCCGATAAAGTCCGTGCAGATTTCCCAATTCTGCACCAAGAAGTCAATGGCAAACCCCTAGTTTATCTAGACAACGCCGCCACATCCCAAAAACCTCTGGCGGTGCTAAACGCCATTCGGGATTACTATGAGCAGTACAATTCAAACGTACACCGGGGCGTTCACACCCTCAGCGCCAAAGCCACAGATGCCTACGAAGGTGCTAGAGACAAAGTTGCTGCTTTTGTAAATGCTGCTTCGCGCCAAGAAATTGTTTACACTCGGAACGCCAGCGAAGCGATTAACTTAATCGCTTACAGTTGGGGAATGAACAATTTGCAGCGAGAGGATGAAATCATCCTCTCTGTAATGGAACACCATAGCAATCTAATTCCTTGGCAGTTCGTGGCGCAAAGAACAGGCGCGGTGCTGAAGTTTGTAGAACTAACACCAGACGGAATTTTTGATTTAGAACAATTCAAATCTCTGATTTCCGACAAAACCAAACTGGTTAGCACAGTTCACGTTTCTAACACTTTGGGATGTATAAATCCAGTGGAAGAAATTATTGAAATTGCTCACCAATACGGTGCCAAAGTCTTAATTGACGCTTGCCAAAGCGCACCACATATGGTTCTTGACGTGCAAGCGATGGATTGCGATTGGCTAGTCGCCTCCGGTCACAAGATGTGCGCCCCGACTGGGATTGGCTTCCTCTATGGCAAACTAAACTTACTGCGTTCCATGCCTCCCTTCTTAGGGGGTGGCGAGATGATTGCCGATGTGTTCCTCGACCATGCTACTTATGCAGATTTACCGCATAAGTTTGAAGCCGGAACGCCATCAATTGGGGAAGCGATCGCGCTCGGTGCTGCTGTAGATTATCTTAGCGGTATTGGTATGCACAATATCCATACCTATGAAGCCGAATTAACAGCTTATCTCTTCCAACAGTTGCAGCAAATTCCAGAAATTAAAACTTATGGGCCACAACCCACCAGCACCGGAGAAGGTAGAGCCGCACTCGCTGCGTTCACGGCTGGAGATGTCCACCCTCACGACTTATCCACCATCTTAGATCAAGCTGGCATCGCCATCCGCGCCGGACACCACTGCACCCAACCCTTACACCGTTACTTAAAAGTGCAATCTACTGCACGGGCGAGTTTGTATTTCTACAACACCCGCGAAGAGATTGATCTTTTCATCGCATCTTTGAAAGAAGCTGTCGAATTTTTTGGCAGTATCTTCGGCTAAGTCAACTTAAGCCCTGGCGAATGTAATTCGCGGCTACACAAACTAAGTCCGCCTGCGCGGACTTACAAAAACTCAAAGTTTTGAAACCTGCGTAGGCAGGTTTTGTCTGTGTAGCTGCGGTTTCAACCGCCCCTTCAAGTGTAATGCTAGAAAATGGAGTATTTCAAAGTATGATTATCACCTCAACTCCAGCAGAACAAAGAACCGTGCTACCCAACATTAGCTGGGAAACTTTAGAAGCCTTGCTGAGAGAAACAGGTGAAGATAGAGGCTGGCGGTTTGCTTATGACGGAAGCACTCTAGAACTTATGACCCCGCTTTTTGAACATGAAAACCCCAAAAGTAATTTTGGTAATTTAATCATCTTCTTAGCTTTAGAACTAGACATTGAAATAAAAAGTGCTGGTTCTACTACTTTAAAGAGAAAAATAGCAAATCGAGGTATAGAACCAGATAATTGTTACTATATCCAAAACGAACTAGCAGTCAGAGGTAAGCAAAAACTCGATTTAGAAACCGATCCGCCGCCAGATTTAGCAATTGAAATCGATATTACCAGCAGTTCTGTTAACAAGTTTGAGATTTACTCAGCGCTGGGTGTCACTGAACTCTGGAGATATGACGGACGAGATTTAAAATTCTATCAGCTAACAGAAGGGAAATATAGTGAGTGCGAATTCAGTATTGCCTTTCCCATAGTATCGGTAACTAAAATTAGCGAATTCATTGAGCAGAGTAAAACCATTGGAGAAATTGCGCTGTTAAAATCATTTCGCTCTTGGGTGAGAGATAAAATAGTAATCATGGAAACGAGTCATTCAAATGGCATACAGTGACTTTACTTTAGACAGGGTGAAGAAAACCTTTGACTTAAGCATTTCCGACAAAATTGATATATTCTCCTCTGTCCCAGAGTTAGAATGCCCCCCATTTTTAGCAGAAACACTTCGAGAAAATGTACCTTTAGCCCTTGCAAGTAATACGGAAAAATCTCGTTCAGAAATGATTATCGCACCGATTTTAATTTCGGTGAGGAAACATTTGAATGCTCAAATTAGTTTATTTTCCGGCATCGATTTTACAGTCGATGCACAAAAGGGATTAAACGGAAGTTGCGATTTTATTATTAGTCGTTCGCCAGAACTATTAATCCTGACTGCGCCAGTGGTGACAATTGTAGAAGCTAAAAAAGAAAATATTAATGCGGGATTAGGTCAATGCGTAGCAGAAATGGTTGCAGCTAAATTGTTTAATGAACGTGAGGGAAATAACATTCAAACAATTTATGGAACTGTCACCACTGGAACTAATTGGAAATTCCTAAAGCTTGTTGGGCAAGTAATCGAGATTGATTTAATTGAATACTATATTAGTAATATTGGTAAAATCTTGGGAATTTTATCTAGCATATTTGTTAAGTAAGTAGCTTAACGTGCTATATATTATTTGCCAAGTTAATTAATAGGTAGGGTAGGAAATACTCACTCTACTGACTGATCTAGATTTAGTAATCGCTAGAATCCCTTTGTTAAATTTAGTAGAGTTTTCCTACAAATAACTCTATCTCTTGTAACGCTTTTGTGTAATTAGTAATAGGGAGTTTAACATCACTTCCATCTGGCATTGTATATTTAGACTGGTTCGGAAGCCTAGACATAGGTATTCCTAGAGACGACGATACTTTACCAGATGTGTGAAAATCTTTTATGTCTGAAACATAATAGTTTTCCCATTCAGTAAGAGAAGTGGGCTTATTATCACAACGTGCAAATAATGAAGGAAATAGTTCAAATTGCTCATAGCAGAAATCAATTAGCTCTGTTCTTATGGAATCAAATGCTGTCGCAACTCCATCTTTAATGGTATAGTTATTAAAAACAAACTCATAAATAACTGGCAATTTGAGATTAAATGAATCTACTTGTTTATTAAAAGTAATGACATCATCAGCGTACCTCTTTAAAGCAGCTGAAGGATATTTACCAAAAAGCAACATGAAAAGAGCTTTTATCCCTTCAAGTGAACTAAAATCCGCCATCATTGGAATTACGACTTTATCTGAAGATACTAAAGCCATTTGTGTATATATAGAAAAACTAGGGTTGCAATCTATAAAAACAACCATGTCTTTATATTTCTCTTTATTAAATTCATACTCACACAATCTTTTGATTGCCGTCATATATTCCAACCATGCTTTTGTATTGGCGGGATTTATGACAGCGTAGTTTAATGCTAATGAAAAAGACTCTAAAAAAGAGTCTCCCGCTATCAAATATAAATTAGTTGAAATATTAGGATTAAAAGGAGCAATTGAAACTTTATAAGAAGTATTAGGTGTTCTGAAATTTGAGTTCCCCTTTAGAAGCCAATCTATGAATCCGACGATATTTCTTCGAGTTTTTAAAGATTGTAATTTTTGATTTGTTTCATATCCCAGTTTTCCTCCACCAAGCAAAAATTGAGATATATTTGCTTGAGGGCACATATCAATAACTAACACTTGTGTGTTTGGGTGCTTCTCGGCATAAAGCGTTGCCGCATTAGAACAAAGCGTAGTTTTACCAACACCACCTTTATTATTGTAAAAAGCATAGATATTAATGCTCATAAGTGAATTTTTCAAATGCAGATAAATAGGATAAAATAAATTATACCAAAAAGTTTCATCTATGGCATAGGCGATCGCCCTCCCAACTCACCACAACATAAGTTAAGCGCCATCGCATTCTCCACCACAACACCAGCAAGAGCGATCGCATTCCCCAACCACAACATAAGTTAAGTGCGATCGCACTAATCCCGTCCTCGTCCGAGTTCTTCAATCAAATCACGAATAGCATTTTGATTATTTTGAGCCACAATCGCCGCCGCCTCAGCAGCTTGAGCCGCACGCTGTGAAGCCAAGACAGCTTCCCTAGCAGTTTGGCTAAGTTCTGTAATTGCTCTGGCTTGTTCAGCCAAAACATTGACAAACTGCTGAATGGTCTGCTGTTGACGTTCAGCTGTCTGAGCTTGACGTTCAGCTGTCTGAGCTTGTTGCTCAATGACTGTTACCAGTCGTTCTAAGCGAATTTCAATCCGGTCTAGTTGGACGGTCATAGTGTTTTTTGTAGCTACTTTGACTGTAGCACCCAAAGGCTTGTGTCAAAAGTAGTTCTAGCGCTTTAGGATAGCGGCGCGGATGCACTAGAGCCGTAGCGTTGGAACTATGCTCCCTAACCTTGCAAAAACAGCAGATTGGGCTTGAGTAGCTGCGACAACAGTCATCAGCAAGCTTAGATTCTGACTAGCGAGTGATTACAATTAGCCCCTCAACTTGACAAAATCGCTACAGATGGCTAGCAGGTTTGGTGTTGCGAAAGGTAAGGGCATGATTAAATCTTGGATGGTGATTGGAGGCGTAACTTTTTTAGTGGCTGGCTTGAGCAACTTAATTACGCCAAATGATGTTAAGTGGTTCAAACGCCTGCAAAGACCGAGATGGTTAACTTTTGAAGCGGCTATTCCTTTGATTTGGATAGTAGTTTTTATTTGTGGTGCTTGGTCAGCTTATGTTGTCTGGGAACGCACCAAAAATTGGTGGCTGATGGGCTTCTATGTGTTACTAGAATTAGTTACAGTTGCCTACAACCCGCTGATGTTGAGGCTCCGCAGTCTCAAAGTCGGCACCATCGTAGGCGGAATTGGTTTCATATTAAGTTTGATTTTGGCACTGACTGTATTACCAATCTCGGCTGTTGCATCTGTGTTGTTAATTCCCTATTTACTCTGGAGTCCAATAGGGACTTACACTACTTGGGTATTGGCTCGCCTTAATCCTGGTGATGCTTAGAAACTTTTACAACGCCTCCTGACTTCTTCTTGACAAAGTGAGATGAATTGTCTCGGCGCAGCCATTTAAAACTAGGTGAACTAAGTGGTTCCATTGGTTCCTTGACTGCCTCTTGCAAGATTTTTGAGTATTGCTGGGCAATAATCTCAGGGGTAAAGTTTGACTCCAGATATTGACGCCCAGCCTGTCCCATCCGAGTCTGCAATTGCGGGGAAGTTGCTAAACAACGAATAAATTTAGCTAGACCACTAGCATCCCCATTGTTGAAGGCAGCACCACAATTAGCTTCAGTCATCAACTGGCGGAGATAGGAGTGTTGTTCGCTAATTACAGCAATGGGACGCCCAGCTGCTAAAGCAGCGTAGAACTTACTGGGTACTACTAATCCTTCCATGCCTGGGCTAATGCTAACTAAGGATAAGTCGCAAGCTGTGAGGGAGTAGGGTAAATTCTGCTTGCTTTGGTATGGCAAGAAGCGACAATTGCTTAAGCCGAGAGTGCTGATTTTATTGATGCAAGTTTGGCGCTTGGCACCGTTGCCAATGAAAACAAACTGAATGGGTTCATTTTCCAGCAGGCTGGCTGCTTCTAAAATTGTCTCCATGTCGTGACAGCGCCCCATGTTACCGGAGTAGAGGACGGTGAAAGTGTCAACTAGATTAAATTCTTGGGCGAACCAATTATCTTGCTTGGCAATGGGTACAATCCAGCCTGGATCTGCCCAGTTATGAATTACGGAAATCTTATTAGTAACTTCTGGGCATTTGGCGACTACTCGCTCTTTCATTGAAGGGCTGAGGACGATAATTCTTTTAGCATTTTTCCAAACACAACAGTTGAGAAAATTCCAAAATCGAACTAATAGGTTTTGGGCAGGAACGACATTGAGTTCGACAGCAACATCGGGATATAGGTCGTAGAGGAGACAAACGTAGGGTAAACCAAAGCATAAGTTAGCTAAATAGCCGAGAATTGGCAAGAAAGGGGGGGCTGTGGTGAGGAGCAAAATATCGCCGCGACTGCCAGTTTTTATCAGGTGGAGTCCGGATCGCAGGCAGAATAAGAGTCCATTGACGGCTTTGCCGCGAATTCGCTGGGGCCATATCTGAGCAGTGCGCGATCGCTTAACTAAAAGTCGCTCCGATCGCTCAATTGGTGGTGCCGTTTGCTTTCGGAAGGCGTACCCCGGCTGTCCGGTAAAGATTTGCACTGGCAAACCTAAGGAACCCAAGTTAACTGCTAACTCTTCAATCAGCTGCCCTGTCGCTGCGTAGTCTGGCGGATAATATTGGGTAATGATAGACAGTCTTACGGGCAGGTTAGAAGGAATTAGCGCTTCTGGCTTCAAAGACCGGGTTTCTGGTAAACCGCCCCTACTAATATGCTGTTTTGGAATCTTCCCGTTGCTCATGCAGCCTCGCTGACTTCATAGGGATAATGTGTAATTTATGTTACTACCGTGTAGAGTTTAGCGATAAATTCGGTAGCTGGACAAACAGGTGAACCCACTCATAACAAGGAATTTTCTAATTTTTGAAATTTACCAACCGTGTAGGGACTAAAAAAACTACAGATTTGCCTATAATTATCCGGATCACATCCAGAAGAATCTGGTAAAGACTGATTAGAGACTTCCTGGGTGAGCAGTGTCGCCCATCTAAGGGAGTAACTTCGTCACTTTTTTACAGCTGATCCCTAAAATATAATCGCAGCAATCTAGTCATGGATTTTATCCTGATAGGCTAGCACAGTCCTGTATCTAGAATTCAGGAGCCACAAGGGAGCCACAATTGGGGAATTGGGCTGACATTAGGCACTCCTGACTCCTGAATTCTTTACTCGGCATTTTTAAGCTATGGGTTCCGATGGAGATTTTCAGCCGTTGCTGCCACAAAGTACAGGGAACCACAGGAGCGCCATAAAACCGCCCTACGGCGGCGGCCTTCCCCGTTCTACTGGGTTTAACGAGGCTGACGAAGATAAACTGGATCTTCGTCAGCTATTGGCTGTTGTCAGGCGTCGGGCGATCGTGATTACGGGGGTAGCGATCGCTGTAACTTCTGGAGCTGTATCTTGGGTGTTAAGCCGCGCTCCCAAGTACGAAGGCAGGTTTCAGCTGTTAGTAGGCTCTGTCACTGGTGAAGATAAGTTTGATGAATTCAACCAAAGTCTAGGTAAAAATGCCAGCATTCAAACTCCCAGCATAGATTACGCTACTCAAATTCAGGTTTTATGGAGTCCCCAAGTAATTTCTCCAATCGTTGAGAAAATCAAAGAGCGATATCCAGAGATTGATTACAGTACGCTGGTGCAAAAACTGGCGATTAATCGGCTGTCTGAAACCAAAATCTTAGAAGTTAGCTACCAGGATTCAGACCCTCAAAAAATTCAATTTATTCTAGAAAAAGTTGCTGATGGCTATGTTGACTACAGTCTCTCTCAGCAGCAAAATAGCCTGCAACAAGGCATTAAATTTGTTGAAAAGCAGTTAGAAAAACAATATGAGCGAGTAGACAAACTTCAGGAAAAACTCCAGGAGTTTCGCCAAAAATACAACCTCATCGATCCGGAAACTCAGGGACAACTGCTAACTAATCGCGTTAGCGGCATTGTGCAGCAGCGACAGGAAACCCAAAGCAGACTCGGCGAAACGCGATCGCTTTACTCAACTTTGCAAAAACAATTAGGGTTAGAACCGAATCAGGCGTTGGCGATGGCGGCGCTTTCGGAAGCACCCCGCTATCAGCAGTTACTCAATCAACTTTCTGAGGTAGAAAGTAAAATTGCTGCTGAGTCAGCGCGGTTCACGCAAGAAAGCCCTAACATTCAGAAACTGCTAGAACAACGGGAAAATTTGCTGCCTTTGTTACGACAAGAAGCGGTAGGGGTATTGGGAAGCAATTCTTCTGGTGTGGTTTTAGATGCCGAGAGTGCATCCCCAAATTCGATTCGCCTGTCTCTAACTAAGGAGATGGTGGAGGCGGCTAATCAGATTCGAGTGTTGGAAAGGCGTCAGCAAGCGATCGCTCTTGCCGAAAATCAGATGAGTCAACAGCTAAAACAACTAGCTGTCACTGCTCGTTATTACACAGATTTACAGCGAGAGCTACAGGTCGCAACAGAAAGCTTGAACCGCTTTCTCGGTGTCCGGGAAACCCTACAGATTGAGGCGGCGCGAAAAAATCTCCCTTGGCAAAAGCTTTCTGAACCTAAACAGCCTCAAGAGCCGATTTCACCTAATGCGCCACGCAGTATTTTGCTAGGTGCGGTTGCGGGGTTACTAGCAGGAATGGGAGCGGCGTTGTTAATCGAAAAGTTGGACAACGTGTTTCACTCTCCCGATGAGTTGAAAGATAGCACTGGATTACCGATTTTGGGACTAATTCCTTTCAATAAACAACTCGCTAATAGTCAGGAGTCAGTTGTTAGTAGTCAGTCGTCAGTCGTGAAGGGACAAGCACACTACAATGCTTCTGCGTTTTTGGAAGCGTTTCGCTCTCTTCATGCGAATATTTATTTTCTCAGTCCGGATAAGCCACTGCGATCGCTTGTTATTAGTTCCTCGGTTCCGTCAGAAGGAAAATCAACTCTTTCAACCCACCTGGCGCAAGCCGCAGCTGCTATGGGTCAGCGAGTTTTACTGGTGGATGCGGATCTCAGGTTACCGCAAGTTCATAAATTGACGGATTTGCCTAATGTGTGGGGACTCAGCCATGTCATTTCCACAGACATGAATGTGGATGATATTATCCAGCGATCGCCCTTAGAAGACAATCTCTTTGTGTTAACTGCTGGTCAAATTCCTCCAGACCCCACCAGGCTACTTTCATCCAAAAAAATGCAGAATTTAATCCAGCGTTTTGAAGAAGCTTTTGACCTGGTTATTTACGACACACCACCACTTTTAGGACTTGCAGACACCAAACTTTTATCTCCTCATACAGATGGTATTGTCCTGGTTGTGGGATTGGGCCGCACAGACCGAGCGGTGCTAAGGCAAGTTTTAGATGGATTAAAAACTTCTCATGCTCCTGTCTTGGGTTTGGTGGCGAATGGAGTTAAAGGGTATACCACTAGCTCCTATGATTACTATCACCGTTACTACACTAAAGTTCCTGGGAAACAGCAGCCTGTGAACAATAGCTGATACTAATTCATTGTGTTTATTTTTGGTTTTCAGTCTCTGACTGGGAATGTTTTTTTGTTAGCTTCGCTAACATATACCCTTTGAAATTTCTATCCTATGGGGGAGGCTCTGCCTCCCAAACAGCGTTCCTAGTTTTAGGCTGAGAACCAGGATATACTAATTTTCCCGTTCCATCTGTAGGTTGGGTGAGGTTCCAAGGGCCCAACCTACACAAGTTTTGGACTTTTAACTCTAACTAATTCCATTTTTTACAATTTATTGCTGAAACGGTATGATATAGGCGCACTCTACCTGCATTGGGGCGGTACTTCGCCCACTATCAAGACCTGTAGGCTTTTAAAATATGAACTTAGTAATTTTCATACTTACTAGCTTTATTGTCATTTCCATACCTTTTGGATTATGGATTTTCAAACGATTATCCAATTGGAAATTGCTAGATAGATGTGTTGCGGCTTTTACTCCAATATTATTCACCATACTTGGGGGCTTAATTCTCAACTCCATACTGTCACAGCCTTTTTGGGATTGGAATGCTAGCCGTCTCACCCCAAGCTTTGCAATAATTCACGGATACAAATTATATTATGAAGCCGACAATGGCCCTGTACTAAGTACGGTATATAATCCTTTAACAGCCTTTGCCTACTTACCTGCTACCCTAGCAAATTCTCCAACTTGGGCAGTTATTTCAGCAGTATTTATTAGTAGTTGTTTTTTCTTCTTGCCTATACTTTGGCTACACCTGGGCGAAAATATTAAAAATCCTAAAAGTTTAGTTTACTCGCTTTCCTGTTTTATTATTTTTTGTTTCTTTACCTTCGCGTTGCCATCCTTGAGTTACTCAGCTTTCACAGTCCATGCAGATGCGCCTGCACTAGGTCTTAGCGCTGCGGCTTGTGCCGTTCTCTACTATCGCCAGCCCAAAAATAGTAATCTAAGTTTGCTGCTATCTTCTCTATTGGCAGTTTTAGCAGTTGGCACAAAACAGACTGTTGTCCCGCTTCCATTTGCCTTGGCAACTTATATTTTGCTTGTTGATGGTCGCCATAATTTCAAACGTTATGTTATTTATCTAGGTGTTTTTGGGGCATTGTTAGCAACAATATTCTTGGTTATTTTTCAACCAGAGCCTTTATTATTTAATATAATTACAATCCCTAAGAAATATCCTTGGAAAGAAAATATTATAGTTGCTATATCAAGATCAGGGTTTGGACTAATAAAGGAGTGGATATTACCGGGAGCTGTAATATTATTTTTAGCTTACAAACAAAAATTATTTCAAATAAACAATTTTAGTGATATTAAACGTTACTTAAATGATAATCGCTGGTCAATGTTACTGATTGTCAGCTTATATATGATGCCGCTTTCGGTGCTAAATAGAGCAAAGTTGGGGGGAGATGTTAATGCTTATAGCCTTATAACTTACTTTCTCTGTGCTGCTAGTAGTTTGATGTTACTCAAGTCGGTTGTAAATGCAGATACTAAAAAGTTGCAACAATTTTCAAAATTATTAGTTGCAGCACTATGCGTAGCATTTATTTTCACTAAATCTTTCAATATTAAAAATCTTGATTATCAATTTAGTAATTTATTAAATAATCCTCAAGAAGTAGCATATAATTATTCAAAAAAACACCCAGGAGAAGGTTATTTTCCCTGGAACCCATTATCAACTCTGATGGCAGAGGGCAAGCTTTATCATTTCGCGTTTGGATTATTGGATAGAGAACGAGCTGGATTTAAAGTAAACGAGGAACATTTTCGGCGTTATATTCCTGCTCAAATTAAGTTAATAGCTTTTCCAAAAACCGCACAGGATAAAGATACGTTGAAGTATTTACCTGAATTTTCGCAGCAAATTATTGTTGACGAATTACCTGGATGGAATGTTTATACTAGAGAGCGATCGCTTGCCAATAAATGAATCAAAGTTCTCGCGCTAGCACCAGTGCGACCTGTAAACAGCCAAAGAATAGCACGACCAAAATCCCGGAGGATGTGCAACCAAGTTTCGGGGGGATTTTTGGTGGGAATGGAGACAGGGGTGAACGCAATACCTTGACTACCAAAAACGATGGTAGCGATCGCAATGGCGCGACGCATATGAAAATCGGAAGTAACCAGATAAACGTGTTGAATATTTCGACTTTTGAAGTCAGCAACTAAAGAGGTAAAGTTAGTCACAGTATCAACTGCACGGCGGTCGAGATTTACCCGCTCATCGGAAATTCCGGCTTCTCGAAAAATCTTGCTAGCTATATCTGGACGAGTGCCGGAACTCACCCAAATTTCCAGTGTAGGATGGTTTTGGGCAAATTGAGCAGTGAATTTTTCTCGATTTGGCCCGCCGCCGAGGGTGAAGATAGCTTGAGGTATGGGTGTTTGAGAGAAAGCGATCGCTATTCGCACCGGAATAATTCCAATTAGCAGTACGATAAAAGCAGAAATTGCTAAACACAAAAAACGGTATTTTTTGCGCTTGTGATGAAAAATATTCATCAATATACTCAAGAATTAGGCACTGGACACTTCTTTTTTTTGTAACTCATAAATTTTGGCATCGACTAGGAAGCGATACCAAAAACCTTGTAAAAAATGAAAGATTAAACCTTCCAAACCATCTAGAAAGCCTAAGCCAATAATGTAGCGCATTAGAAAGTAGAGAAAGGCACGCAAGAAAAGTGGCGATCGCGTGTAGAGGTTTTTCTTGATCCAGCGCCGCCCAATAGCTTGAGAATATTGACTGCTTTTTAACAAATCGTCTTCTTTTTCTGTTACTAAGCTCACCATATCTTTCACTTCCCGATCTGCATAGCGGTTGTGCTTGTCTATCCAGAAGCTCAAGCCTTTTTTGTTCTCGTCAATGATATCGTGCTGAAATTTGGCAATTTTTCCCTGTTTAAGAACAATATGTTCATCCATCCATCGCTGTTCGCAAACGCCAAAATCTGTGCGCCAAATTCGCAGCAACCAAGTCGGATAATAACCCCCATGACGTATCCAACGCCCCATAAAAAACACGCGGCGTTTCACTTGATATCCGGTTATTTTGTCATCTGTATAAGGTAAGATATGTTTTAATTCTTCAACTAATTCTGGTGTTAAGCGCTCATCAGCATCAAGGCGCATAATCCAGGGAGTTTTGATGGGTAGATTCTGTAAAGCCCAGTTGATTTGAGCTGCATGATTCTCGAAAGGATGCTCGAAGACTTGACAACCGGATTGTTTAGCGATTTCCAGTGTGCGATCGCTACTTCCCGAATCAACCACAAAAACTTCTGCATCCAGCTTTTCTAAACTAGCTAAACAATGTGGTAGATTTGCCTGTTCATTTTTCGTGAGAACAATTAACGAAAGCAACATTACCCTGGTTACTGAATTGGTAGATGAAAGCAGAAAAAAATAGAACTTTATTATCTTTCCAGGCCTTCTCTGGGCTTACGCCAGGAAACGAGAAAGTGGAGAGAATTTAATTCATTTGTAAGCAACCAGATGAGAATAATCTAACCAAAATGTGCGAGTGAACCCACATTCTTGAAGATAACGTTCTATTCTAGCGGGAGCTTCAGGCATTCCCCGTGATTCCAGCACAGAAAAATGGATTTCACAAACTACAGTTTTACAATCTGGATGCCGTAAAGTTTCATTTAATCCCGCTAAAACTTCCTCTTCTGCACCCTCCACATCTATTTTAATAGCTGTGGGTACATCAATTTGTTCTTGTTTGCGAAGTTCGTCGCCAGGAATTACATCTACATCTACGGTTGTAATTGCGCTAACCTCATTTTGAGGGATTACAAGACTATGGGTACCGGCACTGGCGTGCTGAGAAACGCTTAATTTTAGACGAGCGCGATCGCGTCCTAATGCTATCGGAAAAATTCGCACATTTGATAGATTATTAGCAGCTACATTTTGCTGCAATCTATTGCCAGCTCTCTCCTCTGGTTCAAAGGCAAAAACTCTCCCACTTTCACCCACCGCTTTTGCTAAAAGTACGCTGTACAAACCGATATTAGCGCCAATATCCCAGTAAGAATCGCCACTCGTAACTCGGTTTAACAGGGTTTCGATAATGCGATAATCCTCCTGAAATGAGAGGACGCGAGAATATTCTACGATATCAGCAACTAGCAAATTTGCTGTATATTTTCCTACTTTAACTTCTACTTTTTCTGGCTGTTTTCGTTTATATTCAGCATTACGCAACTGGCTTTTGATAGTTCGCGGCAAAACGAGCAACTTTGTTAAACCTAGATGACGCAGCCAAGAACGAATTGGACTTAGATAAAGTATTTTCAAAACCCTAATCTCCCTAGAACTGTAATCAATAATGAAGACGTTCGTGATAACTAGAGTCAATTTTTTCTCCTTTGACTCTGGCTTCATTTTCAGAACCAAATCGTCTTCCTTTGGAACTTCGGTAAAAATCTAAATTTCGGTAAGCTGTGCAAGCAGAACAGGTGGGATTAAGATTGCCGCCTTTTTCAAACTGGGCAATTAACTTCTGGCGTTGGTATCCTGTCCAAATTTCTCCCAAAGATTCATTCATAATGTTACCAATACTTAAATCTTCAATAGCATCCATCGCCGCTGCACAGTAGCAAGCCATCACCACGCCTTCAGGCAAAACTATAGGGCCGTCATATAAATTTTTGCACGGTTGTGTCTTTTTGTCGGCGGCAACTTGTCGCATTTTCATAGTGCCGAGCAAGTCGGATTCTTTGATTTTGCCGCCAAAATCGTAGAAAGACCAGGTAAAGTCAATTTCCGGTTTATACTTTAAGATGGGTTGAAAGTCGGGATCTTTCATCACTTCTACTAAAGGGCGATCGCTTCTGAGTCCAATGGTAATATCTAGTGATATCCCTAGTCTTTCACGAGTCTCCAGCAAAGCTAGAACGTTGTCTCGCATTCGCTGATAACTATTATTACGATATACCCGTTGATACATTTCCTCTTGAAAGCCAGCGGTACTAATAAAAATTCCATTGATGCCGCTTCGCACTACTTCTTCTATGCCAAATCTATCTAGTAAAATTCCGTTGGTAATTAGGCGAATATCCCTGATTTTCGGTTCTTTTCTAAATGTATATACTCGGTTGAGGAAGTTGGGATCTAGTAGGGAATCTCCCACAATAGGTGTGAGGAAAATATCACCACCTCCTAGCTCGATATAATCGGCAAGTGCTTTATTAAAGACTTGCTCTGACATAATTGATTTAGCTCTTTCTTGGTACTGATACCCACAAAAAACGCATTTAGCATTACAAATATTTGTGAGTTCAAAGTTTAATGACGGAGGACGGGTGTCAAGTTGTGACAGAGTTTTTTCTAAATCATAGAAATGACCGATAAATTCATCAATTTTATAATTGATAATTTTTGATATTTTTTTTAAGTGAATTGGATTAAAGGGATTTATTTTCATAAATTTAGCTATTATTTAGGTAGAAGAATGTCAGTATAAATTTCAACCATTTTCGTAGCGATACGCTCCCAAGTATACTGCTCGGCAATCAATTTACGAGCGCGATCGCCCATTTCTTTAGCTTGTTGAGGGCAATTGAGAAAATCTTGCACAAACTGCGCGATCGCTTCGACATCCAGTTCTGCTACATAACCAAGTTGATACTGTTTTACTACAGAAGCGAGAGCAACGCCAGAGGTGGCGAGAACGGGCTTCCCCGCCGCCATTGCTTCTAAAACCGCAATGCCAAAGTTTTCCGAGTAGGAAGTCAGGGCAAATAAATCCGCGCCTTGCAGCAACAAGTCTTTCATTTCACCAGAAACAAATCCAGCGAGATAAGTGCGATCGCGAATTCCCGCCGAAACTAAGAGGGTATCAATTGTATCTTCGTACTCAGCAGAACCACTCCCCGCTACGACAAAAGTAAAGCGACGATTTGCCACTTTTCCCAATGCAGGAATTAGATAATCTAAACCTTTTTTCGGATGCAAGCGAGATAAAAATAAGATTACTGGTTCATCTTCCGGAACCTTCAGCAGTTGCCGCAATTTATAACCAGCTTCCGGTATTGGAGGAGGTGTAAATAAGCCATTTCGTAAAACAAAATTGGCTGACTTAAGATTTAGTTTAGAGGTTTCTTGTTGCTCTTGTTCAGATGTGAAGTGAACAGCTCGACTACAGTTTAAATTAGCACGTTGAATTAATGTTATATAAATTTGTTTTTTGAACGTCCTTTGTTGCAAAGCCCATTCACCGAGTTGTCCCTGCGGTCGGATAATATAAGGAATATGTTTGATGCGCGCGATCGCCATCGCCAACGTAGACACATAAGAAAACATTCCATAGACGTGTATAATATCGTACTCAGCTATATGTCGCCACAACCAAGTTGTTAGCTGACTGGAAAAAACAAAGCCTCGCACTGAAGCAATGGGTGGCGAAAAGCGAGGAAAAAACCAAACAGGAACTTGCTCGTATTCTATACACTTCTGCAATGGGACATCCAGCAAATCGGAGCCATTGTCGTTAGTCGTAACAATCTCAGCCTTTACACCTTGCTCTTGTAAGGCTTTTGCCATTTCTAAGATTGCCCGACTTGCTCCACCATGCACTGGAGCAATTGAAGGTATAACGTGGAGAACTTTCACTGTGTTTTTTTCTGCCCAAGGGAAAGTAGAAAGTAAAACGAAGTGCCTATAATTGTATACCGAATCCCGTTGGCTAAACTGTTAGATAAAGGTAAATCTACGAAAAGAAATTGAATAGCAATGGGAAGATAAATCGCCCACCCATAGAAGAATAAATTCGTCCCGATTCTTTTCTGGGGAGATTCATAGATTATTCCCAGCAACACTCCTACTGCTAAGGCAAAAATTCCACAGGCGATTAATCCACCAATATATTCAAAATTATAATACCATTCAGCAGCTTGGCTAATAGCAATCCCAGTTCTAGACTCTAAAGTTCTATTAAAAAATATTGATGCAAAAAACACTACTTTTCTAGTTATTTCGCCTTTTTCTGGCAAAATAAACGAAGGTACTAAACTATACAAAGCAGCTATTATCGTGGCTCCTTTTGCAGGTTCTAATTGATTAATAATAATATCAAGTGAACGGGCGGCGGTGCGAAATCCATCTGTTCGGCTAGATAAAAAACCTACAGAGCTTGTAAGATATTCTCCTAAAGTTAAATAATTCTTTGACAGATATTCAGGAATAGTTTCGACAACAAATGGCAAAGCATCCCATAAGCTCAAAGAACGCAGATAAAAAGCATCTAAAGAACGAATAGCGCGTGTTAGTGGAGCAATAACTAGAGCTGTTGCCATAGTAAATAAAAAGATTTGTAAGAAGGATATCGCTCTGCTCACCCATAAAACTAACAAGAGGTTGGTTGTAACTGAAAGTAATGCCAGCTTAGAGCCAGAAATTAAGGCAAATAAATACTGTTCGCCAAACATTATGGCAGCTATAGTCAGCCGGGAGAAAGTACGGTGTTGAGGCGAGCAAGCCAGAATTAAGCAGTACATCTGGGCCGCAAAAGTTGTGGTAATTGCCAAGTAATTAATCAATGTTCCCCAAACAGAGAGCTTTACATATGCGACCGTACTAAAACTGATATAGGCTCCCGTGGCTATCTGAAAGAGACGGATAGGAATGGTAAATCCTAGATATAAAGCTAATGCTCGATTTATATTGGTAGTAGAAATCGGTAAAGGAAGACCTTTTTTTGGGGAAGTTTTTTCGCTAATTTTTAATCCCAAATCAAAGGCAAGCAGGGTGACTAAGGTAAATAAAAATAGATAAGTAGCTGTGTGGTTAGCAATCTCTGGATTCCTCACATACATGATGTCAAATCTATCTTTTTGACCGTAATAACCACCAAAAGCAAATAAAAGTGTGGGAATTCCGTAGTAAACTAAGATAATCGCTCTGTAAAGTAATCGAGGTTGGAAAAGGTCAAGGGTCGGAAGAGGCTGACGCACAAAAGGCCAAAGGCAGAGAATAAATATTCCTATTCCGTTGGCAAAAACCATTAAGCGATCGCCACTAGGAATAGAGCCTGAGAAAAACACTGCCGCAAGTATTGCCACTGCTAACAATACCAGTGGCGCAATAATTAAATAAGTTTGTCCGAGTTGACGAGATTTAAGTTGCGATCGCGAGTGTTGAGATGACATAAAAAATTAGTTTAATTGCTACTGGTTAATAGCTTCAGGTAAAGCCAAACGCAAATAAGCTTCGGCAATCTTGTCTACAGCAAAATCAGCGGCTCGTTGTTGACGCATAACTTTGTTTTCAGATCCATCTGCTTCCAAAACTCGTTGGATAGCAGCAGCCATACCATCTACATCTCCTAATTTTACTAATTCCCCTACTTTACCTTGCTGCAAAATTTCTTCTGGCCCAAAAGGGCAATTCATAGATACTACGGGAACGCCTACAGCTAAAGCTTCTGCAACTACAATTCCAAAACCTTCGTAGCGAGAAGATAGTACAAAACACCGAGAGCGTTTCATCCAGCGAAACGGGTTAGTATCAAACCCAACTAAATGCACTCGATCTTGCAAGTTAAGAGTTTTGGCTAATTGAGTTAAAGATTCGCGTTCTGGCCCATCGCCTACTAATACTAAATGTATGTCTAGGGGTAGTTGAACTAAAGCTTGAATTAGCCAATCAAAACCTTTTTGATTGTGATACCTTCCTACGCCAACAATATAGTCAAATTTTACCCAATCTGGTAAAGGAATTTGACTTTGAGCATCAATAGTTTTTAAATCTAGCGGGTTGTAAATGGTTTGCACTTTTAGGTTTTTTGAGAGGACGCGCAACTCCTCTGCTACACCCTCCGACGCAGCTACTACAGCAGTAGCTTGGGGATAAAACCAGCGCCGCAACCAGCTTACCCTAAGATAATTTTTTCGAGAAAAAGGTAGTGCATTTCCTATGGTAGTTTGTTCGCTGACAATTAGGCGGGTTGTAGTCTGAGGCTGTAGAGTTTTTGCTGCCAGTAAAACAGTATTGCTATTAAACAAAATCGAGATAATCGCATCCATCCGCATCTCACTATTTCTCAAATAGGGAGCAAGTCGGGCTGCTTTATTGATAAATGAACCAGTCCTACGCAGGAAGTTTGGGTGATAAACGGTTATTCCTAGCGATTGAACTTTTACGGCTGGATGGATATAGTAATTTGTGGCTTCTTTTTGAAAGAGAAACAGAACAACTTCTATATGCGGATATGCTTGAGCAATTTGGTTGGCAAGTAAAACAGCAACTTGCTGTCCTCCACCAATATCCAAAGTAGGGATGTAGATGCCTAAACGATATTTCATTTGCTACGACTCCCCCAAAGCCGCGATTTTTCTTCTGCACTAACGATTGACAAAATACCTAAAACAGCGATCGCTATCAAGAGGAACAACGTTACCAACCAACTAATCAAAGTTGGCAGATGTAACTGTTCCACTCCATATGCTAAGCTCACGCTGGCAATACTCCACAAACACAAGATACCAATTTGCCGCTGCAAAAGTGTTTCGAGTCCTTGCCAGATAGTAGCAAGCATTATTGATAGCTGAAGTCCACTAGCTATCAATAAACCAGAGACGAAAGCCATACCTTGCCACTGCGGGATCAACCCAAATGTAAAGCCGATAAAAACAACTTTTTGAGTTACTGCTGCTACAGCGATCGCTTTCGTATTACCAGCAGTTAAACTGTAAAGATTAACACTCTCTACCACCACAGTCAGCGCCGCCCACCAACTCAAACCCATCACCAGGGGTAATGCTCCTAGATACTCTTTGCCAAACAGCACTCCGATCAAACTTTGTGCTGTAAGATTCAACAGCATCGCCAGTGTGAGTGCAAGTATCCAATTACTCCGCAAATGTAGCGATCGCAACCGCTGAAAATCTTCGCTTTGAGTACCGTGCGCTTCCGATAAAATAGATACAGCCACAGGCGCGATCGCTCCCGGCAAAAAACCTACAATTTGACTTAGAGACTGCCCGATCCTCAGTTCCCCTAGCGTTTCCACTCCCGCCACACGCCCAATTTCTCCCATCATTGGCAAAGACACCAAACCAATTAAAGCGCTCCCAGCGTAAAATGGCACGCCAAATCGCAAAATCTGATAACTTTCTTGCCTGAAATTTTCTAGATTCAGCAAAATGTGATGTTGCTGGATGCTGCGGCGGAAGTAAAAAAATGCGACACTTGCTTGCAACCAAGAACCTACCATCAAACCGACAAAAGCACCAGCCAAACCATAACGCCACGCCAAAACAGGAGATAATAGCAATCGTGACAAAGCGCCAGCGGTTGTGGAGAGAGAGTGAGCCTTAAAATTGTGGAGACTCAACAGCCCCGTCATCATAATAGAACTGATGCCCTCTGCAAACAGCGTCAGCGCCGCATAACCAAACCATGCTGCTGCGTCTTTGTTAGATAGCCAATACCCCGCCAAAGGGAGGCGCAACAGCCATACAGCCGCCGTTAAAATCGTAAAACTCAGCCCCATCAAAACGCTACCCACACCTAGCAAACGCCCAGCAGCCACTGGATCGGTGCGGTATATTTGCGCCCCATTGCGGTGCATGGCGATATCAACTCCCAATCGCCCTAAAATACTGCCGCTTTGCACCAGGAAAAACACCAGACTGTAAATTCCCAGTTGATTAGCACCCAGCAGCCGCGCTAAGGGAACCAGCACCAAGACACCAGATAGGCGCACTACGACGCTAGCAATGCTTAACAGCAGACTTCCTTTGACGAACTTTGCAACAATTGACAATAACTTTACCCAATGCGGTTCATTTTCTCGTTCCCTAGCGTAAGCTTGGAGAACGAGAAAGTGCTACTTCGCAGCCAAAGCATGAGCGTAAGCAGCAATCATTTTTTCGCCGTAGTCATCCCAAGATAAAGTTTGCTTAGCTTGTTTTAAGGCATTATCGCCCATATGCGATCGCTGTTGAGGATTCTCATAGAAAAACAAGATTTTCTCTTTGAGTGCTTCCACATCTCGAATTGGTATACAAAAACCATCTATCCCATCTCTGACAATATCCTCACCTCCCGTATTAGTAGTATGAATTACAGGCAAGCCACAAGCCATCGCCTGCGCCATCACCATACCAAATCCATCTTCAACGGAAACCAAACAAAACACCGAGCATTGAGAATAAAACCAGCGTAGTTGATTTTGAGGTTGCTTGCCTTTGAGAAGAATGCGATCGCTTTGATATTTCTGCAAAAAAGGCTGTATTTCTTGCTCCAGCGAACCCACCAGCCACAACTCGGCATCTGGTAACTTCAACTCATAGAAAGCTTGTAATAAATACTGTATCCCCTTCCGCAGGTTAATCCCACCGCAGTATATTACTCGGAAGACATTATCCTCCTTTGAAACTGGATAAAACTCCTTCAAAGAAGTCCCGTAGGGAACATGAATCAGCTTACTTTCAGGTATGCCTCGCTCTAAAAATGTACGTTTGGCAAATACGCTTGGAACCGCAATCAAATCGGTTTCCGCATATTCTTGTAACTCCCGCTCGTACACCCCCATATCAGTGTTAGTAAATTTTAATCCCCAGCGTTCATATTCCTCTTGCAAAAGTTGAGTTTGGGATTCTACATGACAGCTACCCTCATCAACTACCGTCACAGCTCCCAACTCCTTCGCTTTCTGTAAAGAGTGCAGGCACAAACTCGACAAACCGACAAACAAATCCGAGCTAGATGATAGATAATTCAGAACATTTTTATCAAAATTATCCCGAAACCAGAAAGGTAAATTATTGCCATTTCTTAACTGCGTTGGTATTTTCCGCCAAGCACGAGACAAAATTTCTAAATGCCAAATCGAGCGAATTAATGACGGTTCAATCCCATATTTAGTGATGGCAAAAGTCGGATATGTAGATATGAGGCTATCAAGATAACCTCTCTGCTGTAATTGCTGCGCTAGGTAAAACGACCAGAAACGTCCAAATACTGATACAGTAACTTTCATTAGTCAAAATATCCGACGACTAAAGCCGTAGCTATACAAACAAAGCCTGCGGGCATTGATCTTTTACTCTATTTATTCTCAGTCTCCTATTTTTTGACACAAAATTTGTAAATCGCTGCACAGTAAACCTGGTAAAAGTTGTTTCACTAGCCCTAATCTACCACTTCCTTGCACCTGCAATATTTTATATCCACCAAACTTACTTAACAACCAATTAAGTCGCTCTAAAGTGAAATAGTGTATGTGTCCCCCATCCCATTCGCGCATTTCCCAACACATAGTTGTAGAGGTAACGGGTAAATTTCCTCCCAGCAATGCCAAACGATGTTTAATATAAGCAATATTAGGTACATTAATTACTAAATATCCTTTCGGCTTAGTGACTCTAGCAATTTCCTCAATAACGGCGAACGGGTCGAATAAATGCTCCAAAACCATTAGCATAGTGATAGCATCAAACATCCCATTGTCAAAAGGTAGACAATTAGAATCGATATTATGCTGATTGGTGCTAAATTTATCTTTTAAAAGCTCCCAGCTTGGATATGTTACTATATCTAACCCAAAGCCTTTGTTAAATAGGTTTTGCAAAGTAATTAAATTACTGAGATTTCCACAGCCC
The DNA here is from genome assembly GCF_014695505.1 of Trichocoleus sp. FACHB-90. Taxonomy (NCBI): domain Bacteria; kingdom Bacillati; phylum Cyanobacteriota; class Cyanophyceae; order Leptolyngbyales; family Trichocoleusaceae; genus Trichocoleus; species Trichocoleus sp. FACHB-90. The sequence goes on along the minus strand of NZ_JACJOK010000032.1, from coordinate 81,480 downwards.
ACATCTAATAAATTCTCGAAGGCTGCGTAGGGAGCCAGCATTTCATAAGCTATCTGAATCCGGCTTTTTCTCCCCCATCTTCCTACAAAATTAATATGTTCGGGGATATTAGAAGTATTGCTGTAATTGAGGGCGTGGTTCTCATAAAATTTTTTCGTATCCATAGTATTTTATAATTTTTCTAAAATAATAAAATGGCTTCTTAGAACAAAATCTTCAATTGTTAAATGAGTAAATTTTGCCAGTACCTGTTTAAATATTGGTGCTGTTCTTAAGGATTCAGCCTCTTTACTGAAATCTACCACGACTGATTTTGGTTGAAAACCTATTTCCTGGTAAAGTTCAAAATACTCGCTTGCGGAAAGTTTACTAAATAAATCTAACTCGATATAACGCCCGCCATTTTGCAGTTCATAAGCAGGATCTCGTAAATGGGCATGATAATAATTTTGGTAATCTGTAGGCTCCATCATCAAATGATTGTAGCCATTTTCCAGTCCGCCTCGCCCAGAAAAGTGATCGCCACCCAAACAATACCAGATAGGGCCATAGCTTGCATACATAATGCCGCCAGGACGTAGAAGGCTATAGAGATTTTTTAATACACTTTTTAAATCTCGGCAGTGTTCAAATACGGCATCGCTGCAAATAATATCAAATTCTCCCAGTAATGTCTTATCAATTTCCGCAATATCTGCCTGATGAAATGTTAATTTGGTCGGTAAATTAGCTTGGTTAACATATTCTTGAACTTTTTGCCAGCAGCCTGCAAAATTATATAAATCTATACCAACAATTTCTTTAGGTTTAAAACGCAAATATGAACCGAAATCCCAAGCACTACCACAACCGATCACCAGTACCCGCGAGTTACTTAGAGGAACATATCGGTTAACCCAACGCCGCCTTGCTAGAGTGGATAATCCTTTGCCTGGAAGTACCAGGTTAATTGGATAAGGTTGATGAACAAATTTCTTGCCGTATAGTATTTTGTAAAGGGGTCGTCTAATTAAAGTGTCGGCAATATCTCTGAGGCGATCGCGTACTCCCAACCCAATATCCGGATCGAAGTGAAAATCTGGTGGCGACAAGTCAGTGGTATCAAGCATAATTACTCATGAACAGGCGCAGTAGCAATGAGTTGAGATGGTCTTTTGAAGATAATATCAACTACACTAAAACCCTTCTGCCTATATAGTTTGAAGAACATTGCCAAGTCTAACCATTCTTGACGCGATCGCAACCACTTCTCATACAAAACATATTTGGCATAATTGGCTAAATCTTGCCATCCATGATTAAAATGTACCCATAACCAAAAAACTTGACAAAAAACCGGAATTACTGTTCCGACAACAACTATTCGCCGCAGATGCTTAAACAAGCAACGCAGCAACAGCGCCACCCAAGACTTGTCATAAACAAAGTATAAAGTTCGCAGAGAGGCACGTCCCCGCAGTTGACTTGCAATTTCTGCTGCATCTTCAGGTGTCACTGTGGTGACTTTCAAATTATAGTCAAAACAGATTCTTGCTCCCGTTCGTTCTAAATCGCGGACAAACTTAACATCTTCACCCGCCAAAATTGGCAAAAGATATCCATCCGGAAAGCCATTAGTTTTCAAAAAAGCTTCGCGACGTACAGAAAAACCTTCTGTCCAACCACCTTTTCCGGTGTAGTAAGTTAAGTGCATTGCGTAACGATAGCGTGGGTATGGATGCTGAATATTAGTAACAACTAATTCCACTCCCAAAGCATCGCAATTTTCCTGAGTGTATTTTTGTTTTACCTGTTCACAAAAATTATGTGGCAAGCTGACATCAGCATTTAGAATTACCACTACATCAGATGTGGCACGCTGTACGCCTACATTACGGGCAGAAGAGCGCCCTAAAGCGCGATCGCGATGAATTAATTTTACCTGCTTCCCAAAAGTATCAGCAACTAAGCGATCAGTTCCATCGGATGAGTCATCTACAACGATAACTTCCGCAAACGGAGAACTTTGATTAAAAATGGTTTTGAGCGTATTGACCAAATCTTGTCCCTCATTATAGGAGGGAATTACTATGCCAATACTTAGCTCTTGCGACATGATTAATTACGTGTCCAAGATGGGCTGAAAACTAATTAAGTTAATAGTTAAGAGTTACTAACTCCCAACTATTAACTCACTTGTTAGGTACCTGAAGCATTAACTAAAGCTTCTAAAACTGCTCGGATAGTCAGCAATTCGTCTGGACGACTGTTCAAAAACTCGCCCCCGCTGCCATTTATCAAAGCATTATAAGAGGCAATTGCTGCCCTGAGTTCACCTGCATTGACCGTCCCATTTGATGTTAGTCCTTGCAAGCTGGCGAGCAGATTTCTCACCAGCGCTGGATTGCTGCCTCCGGAAGCATTAGATAGAGTGGTTATAAGCTGGCTAGCGTTAGTTGAAACATCTCCGCTACCAGCCAATACACTACCTAAGCTGCTATTTGCTAGCTGAGAATTTATTGAGTCAGCTGCTCGATTAACAGCATCGGAATTTCTAAATGATATTCTGCCAGATGCTCCGCCTCCGCTGGGGATGAAAGCGCCGTTAACAATGTCGCTAGTCGTGGGAATTGGCCCAGTAATATCGGAAGCGTTGCCCACTTGAGCATGAGCTTTTGTGTTTGCCAGCACAAGAGACAAGCCCACAGCCAAACTCAGACCAAGATGTAAAGAAAAACGTTTGAGAACCATACAATTTTTCCCAATTCTATAAATGAAATACCTACTACACATTGGCTAAGGAAAAACTTTTTTTGCCTTTTGCCTTTTAGAAGGTGATGCCATAACCTACACCCAGAATAAACCTTCCTCCACCACTACCAGCATTACCCGTCACATCGGCAACACCTGGGGTGATGATTAAGGGTATATTCGGGAATGGAGCGATAGAAGCACCCAAATTCAAATCTTGACCACTCCATTCTGCAATAAGGGAGATGGGTTGAGCCACCCGCACGCCGACGCTACCAAACGGATTCACCGAATCTCTGCCAGCCCTGATATCAGCGAGGGAACGGAAGCGACCGCCGCCCAAGCCCACAGAAGCGGTGACAGAAGGGGTAAAGCCTGATGTTGTCCGAGATGCTAGTGGGAAGACTTTACTGACGACACCATAAACGGTGCTGTAGCCGGGGTCGGGATTTCCAAAGGTATCGAAATTTTCAACTCCTACAGCAACTGCTAAGTCCTCGCCAAACAGACGGTGAACTTTGAAGCTAATGCCGCCATCCTCGAAGCTATCATCGCCGAACAGGTCATAAATTGAGACTGTGCCTTCTACACCAACGGCTTTTCTGGCATCACCAAGACCAATACCAGCTGCAATCACCCCGTCATCCTGATTGGTGCCACGGGTTCTTTCTTGGTAGCCTGCGCCGATATATGCCTGTCCCCGGTCAGCGCCAAAACCTGTGGGTGTACCAATACTGGAGTTACCGCCAATTAAGCGCCGTAGTTCTTCTACTATCGATGGTTCGGGAAGTCGATACTGCTGTCTGAGGGCTGCAACTTGTTCGGCGGTGAGTGGTGGGGGTGTTGATGCTACTGGTGGTTCGTAGCCGACAATGTAACGAGTAGCTACGTTGGTTGCGGGTAGCGGCTGCAATTGCCCCGCGTTAACTAATGCCTGGTAGATAAACGCTGCTACGTCGGCACGAGTTGCTACCTGATTAGGATTAAGCAGAGCAACGTTGGGAAAATTGACAACAAGTTGATTTTCTGTGGCGGCTGCGATCGCAATCCGTGCATAGTCAGGTATGCTGGCAGCATCCTGATAAAAGGTGTTTAAAGCTACGTTTTCCGTCGGTTGAAGGTTAAGCCCGCTCACCAATGAAACTAAAACTTGGACGCGAGGGATACTTTGATTGGGAAGGAAAACTCGATTAGGATACCCTTCCAAAAATCCAGTCCGGTATGCTTCCTGAATTGCCGTATAAGCCCAGAAATTCGGAGGTACATCTACAAAATCCACTGCTTGGCGAGTGGCAGCTGTTTGGAACGCCTTCCGGATCATGGCGGCGAACTGAGCGCGGGTAACAGGTTCATTCGGGCGGAAGGTGCCATCGGGAAAGCCGACGATAACTTCTCTGGCTGCCAGTTCTTCAATGAAAGCTTGCGCCCAGTTTCCCTGAACATCGGGGAAGCTGCTTACTGCTTGAGCCACTCTCGCTGGCGCTTTAATCACCGGGCGTTGCTGTACGCTCTTTCTCTGTCGCGCCGAATTGGATCTCGTGGCGGTTCCTCCAGCAGGGGGGTTCGTTGGTGGACGCAGAGCATCAGCCCCCATAATGGTTTCCATGAGTGCTTCCCCAGTGGCTCCGCTCCCTCTGGGGTTTGATGCCACTATCCTAGAATTTGCTGCCGGGGAAGCCCAACTGTTTACCGCGTAGATTCCCCCACTGCCCACAAACAAACTCATTAAGATGGGTACTCTGTACCACAGCTTCCTGTTTATTCGATTTAAACGACCCCTACCCTTTGCTGGTGTCATGACCTTACCACTCCTCTACTTGCCGCAATTTCTATTGTCACCTCAAAGTTACACGACTTTGAGAAAATTACGGTTGTGATTCAAATATATATTGCAACTTTTTTGGGATTCTATCCGTCATAGGCGTGACTTTGTGTAACGAAACTCAATAGTTTTTGAATACATAGTGCTAACGTAAGCGCAAAAAAACAATCTGACACAAGCGGGAATTTTTCTATGACTGGTGCTAGTTTTCGTCGATTTCTGCTTCGGCCCATTGCGGGTTTCTCTGTGGTCGCGATCGCTTCCACGAACGCTTCCCTTCCGGTAGTGGCTCAACTTCCTAATATCCAGCCGCCTCCTGCTCCGCCGACACAAAACGTTCCAAATGTCAATCAAGCGCCGACAGAAACAGCTTACACATTGGGAGGAGGCGATCGCATTCGTCTTGATATTTTTGACGTTCCCGAATACAGTGGCGAATATCAGGTTTTAGTCGATGGCACCCTCAACCTGCCAATCGTCGGCAGCGTAGAAGTTGAGGGACTGACAATCAGACAAGCAAGCGATAGAATTTCTAACCTTTATGCTCGCTTTGTCAAACGCCCTGTACTCACCGTGAGTCTGCTCTTGCCCCGTCCCGTCAAACTCAGCGTCGCCGGAGAAGTCACTCGTCCCGGTGCCTACACCGTTCCCCTAACTGAAGGTAGAACATTTCCCACAGTTACTCAGGCACTTCAGCTGGCTGGAGGCATTACCCAAGTAGCAAACGTCCGTTCTGTACAGATTCGCCGCCGGGGCGCCCCTGGAAGGCAGCAACAGTTCAGCGTCGATCTTTTTGATTTACTCAGGAACGGCGACCTGAGTCAAGACATCTCTCTGCGAGATGGAGATACAATTTTTATCCCCACAACCACAACTCTCAATAGCACCGAAAACCGTCTACTAGCTGATGCCACCTTTGCATCCCAGCCAAACGTACCGCTGAAAATTATTGTTGTCGGTGAAGTATTGCGTCCCGGCCCCTATACGGTTACGTCAGGAAACGTCGTTCAGAACCCCGCCGGAGTCACTGGCCCCAGCGCCCTTCCCGGTGGAGCCGGAAATGTTGTAGGCGACCGCCCCACAGTCACGCGGGCAATTCAACTCGCTGGCGGTATTACACCCACAGCTGACATTCGCCGCGTCGAAATCCGCCGCCCCACCAGAACAGGTGCCGAACAGTTGATCGCCGTAGATCTCTGGCAACTATTACAAGGCGGGGATCTGGCTCAAGATGCAATTTTGCAAGAGGGGGATACTATTGCAATTCCCACAGCCAGTAACATAGACCCAGCGGAAGCACCCCAAATAGCAGCAGCTAGTTTTTCTCCTAATCTCATTAGAGTGAATGTGGTCGGGGAAGTCGCCAGGCCTGGGTCTGTGGAAGTGCCACCCAACACCCCTTTAAATCAAGCGCTGTTGGCAGCTGGTGGGTTCAACAATCGCGCCCGCAAGAGCCGGGTCGATCTGATTCGCCTTAACCCCAACGGCACCGTCTCTAAACGAACGATAGATATAAATTTGGCTCAGGGTATCAACGATCAAAGCAATCCCATCCTGCGGAATAACGATGTAGTTGTTATAAACCGCTCCGGTCTTGCTAGTGTCTCAGATACTCTAGGCACGATTTTAAGTCCGGTTGGGAGTATTTTCACTTTCTTTAACTTTTTCAGGATCTTTCAGTAAAAAAGTGAATTTACCCGAATTCACTTTTTTGATGCTATAGATTTGATCCCCAATCCTCCTTAAAAAGCGCAGGGTGGTTTCATACAATCGAAGAAAATATTGGAGCGAGATTTTGTAGGGGCATGGCATTGCCATGCCCCTACCACCAAACAAAATCAAGGTTACAGAATTTTCTTTTAATCAATGAAACCACCCTGCAATCCCTCTTTTTAAGTGGGAGTTTGCAGGTTAACAGCACTAACCGAAAAGTATTGCCGTGAGGAGTGTCAATTTACCACCTCGACTTCGCCAATAACCGCCTGGGTTCCTTGGGAATTTCCTGCCGCATCGCGTACTGGCAAGGCTTGTTTGTTGCTATCCGAGAACCACCCTACCTCAAGGCGGTAACGCTGGGGTGGCGTACCGGGCGGTAGTGTTAGCTTGTGGACATCGCGCAATAATGACCCTGACGGTGTTTGAGCTTTGGAAAGATAGCCGTCCAGTGGTTTTCCCTCGCGAGTAGCGATTGGGGCAACGCGATCGCGCAAACTAATATTAATCGTCAAATCTGGCGGCAATGGTGTCAGAAATTCCCAATAAAATGTTACTAAAACCTCTTGACTGAAAGAAGATTTTGATGTTTTAAAGTCATAACCGCGCAGGCGTACTTGTTCCCCGAAATACAAGTCGAGAGGAAACTGGATACGTTTTAAATCTTCAGCTAAGGGAACCGCACCAGGATAGATTTTTGCATAGTCAATATCGTGCAGCCGCACAGTGTGTAAAGGTTGCTGCGCCCCAAAGTAAGCCAGCATCTTTGGATCTGGCAACTGACGCTGGAATTGGTTGTAGTACAAGACGACGCGATTAGCCTTTGTCCAAGGCTGTTCAGGTTCGACGAATTTGTATATTGAGATAGTTTGACCTTGAAAATATGCCCCAAAAGCCCTCCCAGACCAACTAGCTGCTACCATTTGTTTAGCATTAGGTGACTGGTTCAACCATTTAGCGGCAAGGTCAAGACCCTCGCCTTGACCAATCATAAATATATCTTTGGCAACCCGCGAACCACCGAATAACGGGTTATAGTAGCTCAAGTAATAAGGGCAGTAGGGTACAAGGAAGATTAGTTGCAATAAAAACAGCGCGATCGCAGTCGTTACGCCTCGATTAATCTTACCCGCCCCAAACCGCACCCAACGGGCGATTTCTAACCAGCCAACCGCAGCTAAGATAGCTAGCACTGGCAAGAAAAGATTAATGTAACGGTCGATCTTACTATCGCTAGCCGAGAGGATAAGTAGGACAGACAAGGGTACTAATGCAAGTGCAATAACTTCCTGCTGGCAAAACTTTTCCGCGAACCTCTGCACGCCAGTCGTCACAAATGGGTTTCCCCTCGCAAGGCGCTGGTCTAACCTCTCCCCCAAATCTGGTTCCCCCAAGGGGCTTAGTGCCTTATCTCTGGCACGTCGCAGCCTGGGTATCACCAACACTGCACCCACAGCCAATAACCCCACTTGCAGCACTGGGGAGAGACGATAAGCCAGCACTAGCGGATAAAAAATAACTCCCGGCGAATCAGTAATCTGCCCTAAAAAGAAAAGAAGACCTCTAGCGGACTCATTCAACACACCTTTGTAAATCTGACTCACAACATAGGAGGGTGACACCCACATTGCAGGCCAAATCGCAATAATTGTAACTAAGATGCTGCCTCCCCACCACCGGAGATCCGCAAATCGCCGCTTCCAACCTTTTTGAGGAAAATTGGTTTGCCAAACTCCGAACTCACTCAGCACTACCCAGATACTAATAGCAGGCAAGAGAAACAGCGCAGTTACTTTTGTAACCGTCGCCAACCCCATGAACGCACCGGAGAGGATGAGTAATTTGCGATCGCGCCGGACATCCCCCCGCAGATAAAGTAGAAACAACAGCAACGCCAAAACGCTAAAGTCAGCCATCAGCGCATCCGTGGTGAGGTAGCGCTGATAAGCTAAAAAGAACGGTTCTAGTAGCAGTAAACTTAGGGTACACAGCGCTACAGATCGCCCCAAAAGCCGTTTGGTGAGTACATATAGGTACACCATACAACCGGAAGCGATCGCTGCCTGTAGCAGGCGAGGCAGCACGTAAAAGGCTATGGGAAACTGGACGGTATCCAAACAAGCATCTAAATTTGCTGGCTGATCTAAACCTGGAAGCAGCTTGTGCAGCTGACAATTGAACAACATACTGATGCCAATCAGCCACATATTGGTTACGCCCGGATGATGGCGAAGATATGTGCCAGTTAAGTCTCCCTCCAACAAGTGCTTGATAAAAGTGCTGCCGCGAGTCATCCACAACACTTCGTCCGAATTAATGGGGACAGTAATTGCCACAACACGCAGCGCTAGCGACACGATAAATATGCCGAGCCAAAGTGGGGGAAATTTCATTTTTGTCAAGTGTATGTAAAAAACTAATGAATAATGACTAGCTCTGTGTTTCCCGGCGCGAAAGAATCTGTGGGACTTGCGGAACAGCTTAATAATCGATATGGTCAAGGAGCTTTATCAGTTTGACATTGTACAAGAACGTGCAAGAGCGCGATCGCGTATGATTAGGCAGTTCAAAGTAACTATGGCATCCACTGGGGTTTTTGGGATAGATTAATTAGCTTGGACATCCTCGTGTTGGTGATCTATTCCCAATACCAGGAAATAAACCCGCAGAGATTGTTACTCTCCTAACAGCTAGTAAAGACAAAATATGAGCAAAATTCTTGTTACTGGTGCCGCTGGTTTTATTGGCTTTTTTTTGTGCAAACAGTTGCTAGATCAAGGAGAAGAAGTCATTGGTCTCGACAATCTCAATGATTATTATGATGTCACTTTAAAAAAGGCTCGCTTGGCTCAATTGACAGACAAAAATAATTTTCATTTTTACCAACTGGATTTAGCTGATCGTCAGGGAATGGCTCAATTATTTGCCGATATTAAACCAGATCGAGTGTTGCACATGGCAGCTCAGGCGGGTGTACGTTACTCGCTCAAAAATCCCCATGCCTATGTTGATTGTAACCTGGTGGGGTTTATGAATATCTTAGAGGGTTGTCGGTATTCGGGAGTAAAACATTTAGTATATGCCTCTTCTAGCTCTGTGTATGGTTCTAATAAGAAAATGCCTTTTTCGGTGCATGACAATGTAGACCATCCAGTGAGTTTATATGCAGCAACTAAAAAGGCAAATGAATTGATGGCTCACACTTACAGTCATTTGTATAATTTACCTACTACTGGACTGCGTTTTTTTACGGTCTATGGGCCTTGGGTCCGTCCAGATATGGCGCTGTTTTTGTTTACTAAAGCGATTTTAGAAGGTCGCGCGATTGAAGTTTTCAATTATGGTAAAATGCGACGCGATTTCACCTATATTGATGATATTACCGAAGGAGTTTTGCGGGTATCTGATAATATTCCCTCCCCAAATCCTGACTGGTCGGGATACGATCCAGATCCGGGAATGAGTGCCGCTCCTTACAAAATTTACAATATTGGCAACAACAAGCCTGTTGAATTAGGATATTTTATTGAGGTTTTGGAAGATTGTCTTGGTACTAAGGCTGTAAAAAATTTGCGGCCAATGCAACCGGGTGATGTTCCAGAAACTTATGCCAATATTGATGATTTGCAAAAAGATGTTGGCTTTAAACCCTCAACTTCTATTGAGGTGGGAATTCCCCGTTTTGTTGAGTGGTATCGTTCTTTTTACGGTGTTTAGTCATTAGTCGTTTTCTCGTTCCCAGGCTAAAAGTCTGGGAGCGACTGGATAGGTTGCTGCTTCCTGTTTATTGAAAATGGTGCAAAATGTGAGTTATTACGAACGTTTGGCGTCTCGTAAAATTAAGTGATAGATAGCAGTTTTAAATATATAATGGCGAGTAAAGATGTTCTATAGAACGTCTTGGAAGAAGAAATTTTGACGATTAATAAAGGAATTTCTATACCTATAGATTAACAACAAATCAGGCAGAATTCTTACCCATGAGTCAACTCATGTACAAGCATGAAGGTAGTTCAACACCAGGGGCGCGAGGCTGACAGACTGATAGAGCCACGCACCTACAATGGTGGGCAACTGGCACACAAACTTGAGCGCTACACCAATTATTAGGGTGGGAAATGCCCACCCTAATAACTAATAACTAATGACTAATTACTGCGGACGTTAAATCGTTTCTGCAAGAGCTTTTTGGCATTTTCTACTTCCGAGTTTTCAGAAGTGTAGTAGCGGGTGTAGTAATAGTAAGAACCGCTGGTTCCTCTCCTGACACCGTTAGCTACCATACCCAACACAGGGGCGCTGGAAATTTTCAACGCATCTATGGCTTGCAGCAGCACGGAACGGTCTGTTTTACCCAGTCTGGCAACCATGATCACCCCATTGGTATGTACAGCCAAAAGTCTGCCATCTGCCAAACCCAGAATAGGCGGCGTGTCATAGATAACCAGGTCAAAAACGGCGTTTAACTGCTCCATTAAATACTGCATTCGCTTGGAGGAAAGCAGCCTGGTGGGATCTGGGGGGATTTGTCCTGCTGTGAGTACGTACAGGTTATCCCAAGAAGGTAATCGCTGAATGGCTTCTCTGGGGGTTAAACCAGTGGCTATGACGTTGCTGAGTCCCTGGTTATTTTCTAAACCCAGAACGTGATGAACTTGGGGACGGCGCAAATCTGCATCCACTAGCAGGACTCGCTGACCCATTGCGGCGGCGGCTTGCGCTAGGTGGACGGAAACGGTAGATTTCCCGTCTGCGGGGGAGGCTGAGCTAACGACTAGGGAGTGAATGGGGGTATCAGAACCGAGAAAGCGAACATTAGTATGCAGGGAGCGGAAGGCTTCTAAGAAGGGTGAAGCGTTGTACCAGCTAGCTTTGCGGTTGTTGGCTCGCTCTCTTGAGGTGGTTTCCCTAGCTTGGTTCTCCGCTTTGGTGCGGCTACTTTCACCTTGCGTTAAGTTGACTAACTCGACTATTGGCTTGAATAGCTTAAGTTCTTTTTGATGGGGAATGAGTCCGAGAAGTGGCAACCGGGTGCTTTCTTTGAGTTCTTCAGGGGAGTGGAATACGTTGTCTAGTCGTTCTGCGAGGATGGCGGCTGCTAGTCCTAACATTAAACCAGCGATCGCTCCCATAATTATATTCCGCTTCGGCTTGGGAAAGATTGGTTGTTCTGGCTTCTGGGGTTTGGAGATCAGCTGCCAAGGTAGAGATTTTTGCGCTGCTTCAATCTGGAGGGTTTCTTTGACACCGAGAAAGCGGTTTAAACTCTCGGTGGCTACGGTGAGTTCTCGCTGTAAATCCGTGTATTGACGGGCAATTACAGGCAATAATCTTACTTGTTGATTTAAGATATTTTCGGCTCGCGCGATCGCTTGATAGCGCAGCTGCAAAACCTGCATTTGGTTAGCCGCATCAACATATTGCTGAGTTAGTTCTAGGCGAATTGAATTTGGAGAAGCAAGGGAAGGTTCATTAGTAACAGCGGTAGTTCCCAGCACCGCCGCCGCCTCTTTTCGCAACAAAGGCAGCAAATTTTGCCGTTGGTTTTGTAGTGCCTGAATATTTGGGCTTTCTGGCAAAAACCGCGCTGATTCGGTAGCGAGTTTGGTTTCTACTTCCTGTAACTTTTTGAGTAGCTCTTGGTAGCGCGGTGCTTCGGAGAGTGCAGCAGTTGCGATCGCTTGTTGTGGCGGTATGCCTAACTGTTTTTGTAGCGCTGCATACAGCGAACTTGCTTCATTTTGTTTTACACGAGTATCTAATTTCTGTTCCTCTATCTCAGTTACTTGCTGAGCCAGTTGTTTTGCTTGTTCTTCCGGATCGAGGATATTGTAACGTTGGCGAAATGTTTGCAGTTGTCCCTGGAGTTTGTCCACTCTTTCCCGCAAAGCAGGCAATTGACCTTCTACAAACTTAATTCCCTGGTTGAGGTTGCTTTGTCTCTCTTGCAGCGAGTACCTGAGATAAACTTTTGCTAGTTCAAATAAGACATACTTAATTTTATCTGGATCGGTATCGCGGTAACGAACTTCTAAAATTTTCGTTTTTTCCAGCTGGATAATATTGAGTCGGTTCTCCACAACCAGCGACTCATAGCTGACGTCGGGATAGCGTTTTTTTAGAAATTCGACAATCCCCGCCATTCGTTCCGAACTAAGTAAAACTTTAATTTGGGTTTCGTAATCTAAACTAGACTCTTGTAAATCTTGAGCGACACCAGGCACTTGAGTTAATTTACTTAGCTTATTTTCAGCTGTAACTGGTTCTACCAGTAGCTGGAAGCTGCCTTCATACTTGGGTGTCTGGCTGTATGTCCACGCCCCGACACCGGATGTCACTGCGATCGCCACCCCCAAAATCACCAATGCGCGGCGACGCACCACCATCAATAGTTGACGCACATTCAATTCGTCGCGATCGCCTTGCGGAAACTGAGTTTCCTCGTTTAGCGACAAACGCGATAAATCCGTGTCTTTACGTTGCTTGCCATTCCCGTTAGACGATGACGGTTGAGAATATTGACCCGCTTCCATCTAGACCCCTGCCCTATCAGTATGCTTTTTTGACCCGACCACCAGGTAAATTTCTGGTTCTTGCCTAATTTTGCACCATGAAAGCCCAATATGCTACACGTCAGCAGTCATATTGTTATACGATGTTGCATTCCTACAGATAATCCTCACCTCCGCCACCTACCCCTAATATGTAGGTTCGGCGATCGGTAACTCAACCCAGCGAAGCAGTAAACTTGATGAATTGTTTGGTTTCTAAGAACGTCTCTGTTTTGCTAAACTAAGTTTCATTACCACCCTACTGTCTTATCTTTTCCAGCTCGTTTCCTGATAAACGATAAATTTTTGCTACTATCCTTCCATTATTTGAGAAAGTTTTCACTGGTTCATATTGCTCCCAATAACTCGGTTCTTTTCCTAGTATCTTTTCATTTCTAGTTTGGGGATTTTTGATGTGTATTAGATATGTGTATTCCAACAAATCATTAGCTTCTGCTTCTAATTCTAAATTTTTAAATTCTGTTGGTACATAATATCTGGCAATACTTTTCTTCTCATTCGTTAAGTAATATCCCCGCTCATCTACTGTTTTAATATACGTCCCAATCTCTTCCCAATGCCTATAATAGGGAAAGGCAAATGCACTTTGTTTATGCTTTTTCGGAAGTTCTATCATTAAGAAGTTTTTATCTTCCCAAGCATACTCTTTACTATGATCTACAAACATTACATGAGCAAGTAAAAAAAGCAACAAACACATTACCGCTTTTATGGACAAAAATTTAAAATTTACTTTGGATTTTCTGTAAACTAAAAATTCTAATCTCTCCAATCCATAGGCGATTAAAATACAAAAAGGTAATATATATGTATAAATATGTGTTCCCGGCTGGCTAACTAATACTTCCATAGCAACAAAAGGGAACAAAAACCAAACTATAATTGAAAATGTCTTTTTTATGTTAGACAGAGACAAAGCGCCTAATATGGCATATAAATATATGACAAAGATTGGATTGTAAATCTTGAATGTACTTATTGAATCTTCTGGTCTGGTGCTTATTCTGCTCGCCCAATACTCTTTAGTAGATTCCGATACAGATAGGAAAAAAGGCACATAAAAAATAGCTATCATTCCTACCAATATAACTAGAGCAAAACTTAAATGTTTAACTTTAACTTCTTTTGACAATATACTTTTATTTGTATACCAGCTATAGAGAACGTAACAAACAAATGGCGCTATAAAAATTCCATCAAAATGTGCAAGAATAGAAAATCCCCAAAAAGTTATTCCCCAATATAAACCCGAAACTCTCCACTTCTCATTCTCTATATACAAAGATAAAAAATATAAAGCTAAAATTGAAAATAAAATTACTAAAGATTGGTATTGAACTATCCTGGCAAAAGCAACGAACAAACCGTTAGTCGCCATAAAGAACGCCGAGTATAAAGCGATTTTTTCTCCAAAATGAAGTTTAACGAACTTATAAAAAAAATATATAGCGAGTATTCCTGCTACAGCAAAAGGTAGTCTAACAAAAAACTCATTATTATAGTTAGGATTAAATATTTTAATAATATAGGTAACGAAAAATTGAATTGGGCCCTTCCTTTGGCTGAACAAAAATTCAGATATTCCTTGCCCTGCTTCCGGTCGGTAAAATGCCTTAATCTCGTCGCCTTGATAATCAGAATATCCTAAATTGATTAGTCTTAACCAGAGGGTAACAAAGATTAGATAAATTAAAGGAAAAGCCTTTATAAGCTTTTTCATCTCACCTATACCGCTTAAATTTTTAACTTGATTCATGTAATGATAATGTGTTTTTTTATTTGTGACAAGCTAATAACGTCGTTCTTCATCCCGCATTAATCTGAAAACCCTCGAATCGCAACTCTGGGTTCTGGTAAGTTATTCCTGGAGGATTGCTCTTCTCACTCGTGCTGTATGTCCCGTTCTGGGAATTTGTCTGCGGCTCAAATTCTTTAACAAATGAAGTTTACAACCGTAGATTTAAACAGTCAAGATGCCAAACAACGCCTGAGCGAGTATAGTAACAATCAAGTGTATCTTTTCCTTAAGTATGCCCAAGCTTAAAACAGTCTTTCTTAACGTCTTCATAATGTCTCTTTATGTTTGCTTTGTTCTTGCCATCAGACCAGTGAGACAAACCTTTGAATTTGACTATGATGAGGGACTAAACTTAATTAAAGCGCTTTTATACTCGAAAGGGTTTTCTCTTTATACGCAAATTTGGAGCGATCAACCGCCTCTTTTAACGGTTATTTTATCACATTGGTTCAGTTTATTTGGATATTCAGTTTTTGCGGCCCGCTTGCTAATTTTGCTTTTTTCGGCATTATTAGTTTGGTCATTTTATCAAATTATCCGCTACTCTCTGGGGATGATCCCAGCTCTCTTAGCCACGCTTTTATTATTGACTTCCTGGCTATTTGTTAGGCTCAGTATTGCCGTGATGATTGGCATCCCCACTTTGTCCCTGGCTATGTTTTCTATTTATTTCCTGACCCTCTATAAACGCCACCGTCGTAACATATTTATTATTTTATCAGGAGGCTTGTTCGCTTTATCTTTACAAACAAAACTGTTTACTGTCTTTCTTATCCCTCTGATACTGCTCTATTTGTGGGATTTTAAAATTATAGATCGTAAGGCAAATAATAATCCAGAGGGTAAGGTTTCTCCCAACCCCTTCCCGACAAAGAGAAGGGCGTTCAATTTCTCTCTATCTCCTATAAGCGACGGGGGTTTGGGGCTTAAATCTGTCTTATCCAAATATAACGTCTGGTACTCGTGTTTGCTTTGGCTAGGTACTTTTTTAGGAGTTTACGTTACTGTTGGCCTTTTGTGTCATTCATTAAATTATGAGCAGCTATTTCAAGCTCATTTAGGAGAAGGCGTAAAATCGGGATTTAAAGAGTTCAATAATATAGATTATTTGCGATATTTAATGATTCAAGACTTAGATTATATATTTTTAGCCTTAATCGGCACCTGGGCAATTTTTTTAAACAAACAAAGAGAAGGATTTTTGCCTTTAGCGTGGCTGGCGACAGCTATCCTACTTCTTTTAAACCATAAACCAGTTTGGGATCACCACTACACTTTGCTGGCAATTCCCATTACCTGGCTCGCTGCCTATGGAGTTGCTTTCATTGTTGATTTTTTCCCCAAGGGCTGGAACTCTAATTTCAAGTCACTGAAAATAAAAAAGCTGATCTTACCAGGAATTGCAACAGCAATTCTAATTTTCTCAATGATTGCAATTCCTGTTAAGCCTAAAGGCAAACCACCCAAAAATATGGAAGTTATGAATTTGGTGTTAAAATATAAAGATTCTACTCAATGGCTATTCACAGATCGTCCAATATACGCATTTTATGCAGGGTTGTCTGTGCCGCCAGAAATTGCGGTAATATCAGAAAAACGATTTAATTCAGGAAATTTGACCAACGACGATTTACTGACGATATTAGAGAAATATCGTCCAGAGCAGATTGTGTTTGCCAGGTGGACAGAGAAATTCAAAAGTGACGAAAAAATCAGCGCTTATATTAAAGAAAATTACTCAAAAACATATGAAAATGAGAAAGACACTGTGGAACACTATGTATTAAAAGAATTTTCCAGGTAAGATGGGCGCGATCGCTTGCATCTGGCTTCGCGTTTTGGTAGCCTGCACTACATCATAAAAATTTACCGAATTAACGCTTGTGGCGATCGTTGCCCACCCTACCAATAAACTGAAACTACCTAAATTAGAAGATTGTGACTACATTGCGTTCAATCCAAAATCATGCGCTGTTTTGGGAAGAACCAATCTCCCCAAAAATCGCTTCAAAATCCAAAATCCAAAATTGTTATGGCTAATGCTGAAACATATTTTCAGCGAGCAAGTCTGTTTGATTATGCACTGAGTGTAAGATTTTAATGTCAGCTACTAAAGTGCAGGCACATCAGTAAACTGAATTAAGATCAGCACTCAAAGTTGTTAGGGCCTAGTGTAAACAAGAGTAAAACTTGACTCTCACACACGACAAGCCGATAAAATTCATCTCGATAAGTCTGTAAATCAGCCCTAAAGATACGATCCTTGCCAACTAAGCAAGACTTCTATGACTAACTCCCCAAATCCGGGTAATGAACCAGCTACCGCGTCCAATCGACGTGTATGGCTGCTACTGTTAAGCCGTACTGGCATTGCCCTTGGCCTTTTTTTGCTTGTTGGAATTGCCGGCGGCGTTTGGTGGGCGTGGGTTTTTGTCCATCAGCGACTAGCACCGATAGTACAAGAAAATCTCAGTCAGACGCTGAACCGACCCGTACAACTAGGGCAAGTCGAAGGCTTTTCCCCCAACAGTCTGCGGTTCGGTTCCTCCTCAATACCAGCGACACCTACAGACCCGGATCGCGCCTCGGTAGAGGGGGTAAAAGTAATATTTGACCCATTAGCGTTGCTCTTTAACCGCACTTTAAAGCTAGACATCACCCTCGTCAAGCCAGATGTCTATATTGAACAAGACGAAAAAGGGCGTTGGGTATCAACGCAACTGGAGTCAAAAGACGCCAGTGGGCCGATTACAACAGAATTACAAAGCATTCAGGTGCAAAACGCGGACGTATTGCTGTTGCCAAGACCAAAAAAACGGCAGGTAAAGCAGGGGACAAATGCCCAATCGGCAACCCAAAACCGTAAACCTCAAAACACACTCCCCGATGTCGGAAAGCTGGTTCCCACGGGAAAGAAGGGGGCAGAAGCGATCGCATTTACCCAAGTCAACGGCGGTGCTAATTTTCTTGACCAAAACCAGCGAATTCGCTTTAATGCCAACGGTCTACCCGTTGTACCAGTTGCACCACAACAGCAGCCCAATACAACTGCCACCCCCGTACTCGGCAACTTCAAAATTTCCGGCGAATACCGCCCCTCAATTGGACAAACAAACCTGCTAGTTCAAGGGCAGAACCTAAGCGCAGTTGATGTAGATCGCTTAGTCAAACTACCCTTAGATTTACAGGCAGGGCTTCTTGATGGCAACCTTGAAATCCAACTGCGGGATGAACAGCGGCCAACATTTAAAGGAACCGCTGGATTAAAGAACGTAACAGCACAAGTTGGCACCGTCCCCCGACCATTTAACAACGCCAACGGCATCCTGAGATTTAACGGGTATCAGATTGGACTGGAGAATGTAATTACACTTTACGGTCAGGTTCCCGGTGTTGCCAATGGAATTATCGATACCAAAACTGACGGTGGTTACAACATCGCAGCCCAAACAAAACCAGTCACTTTAACCAAAGCCCTAGATACCTTAAAAGTAAACTCCCCAGTACCAGTAAGCGGAGAAGTACGCGCCGACTTACAACTCAAAGGGTCACTGGAAAAGCCAATCCTGTCGGGAACCGCTGTCACCACAAAACCAACCGAACAGTTACCCCTAAAAATAGACAAAGTAAACTTTCAAGGGTTAAGCGGTCAGTTTCAACTAGCGGGTTCAACTCTCTCTATTACAGACATCCGGGCATTGCCAAGTGTTGGCGGTAAGCTGACTGGTAACGGTCGCATCCAGCTGGGTGAAAAAGGCGGACTCGTGTTTGATGTCCTCGCCCAGCAAGTTCCAGGGGATGCCGTTGCCCAAATTTACGGAGTTAAACCAACAAACATCCAAATTGGCACCGTAACTGCCAAGTCACAAGTTTTTGGCACCCCCGGCAACCTGCAAACAGTGGTGCAATTTCAAGCACCACAAGCCACCTACCCAGGAAGCGGAGAAGTCATCGTTACCGAAGACACCACCTTCTTCCGCAACACCACACTTAACGTGGGAGGAGGCATAGTCAAAGCAAAAGGTCAGCTTAACAACGGTCGCTGGCAAGCTTCCGGCATTGCTAATGATGTCCAACTAGCGCGTCTTTCCGAAGTACCGCCGCAATTGCAGTCTGCACAGATAGATGGCACGTTTAATTTATCGGGAAATTTAGGTTCCTCCGCAACCAATACCATTGACGGCACCGCGCAGGGTAGAGTAAATATTGCTGGTGGCACGGTCACAGCATCAAACGTGAAGGTAAACAACGGTCGTTGGCAAGCTTCCGGGCAAGCTTCCGGCGTACAGTTAGCAAAGCTATTTCCCCAACTCCCCCCGCAATTCCAAGGGCAGTTAAATAACGGTTCCTTCAACCTCGCCGGAAATTTAGAAAATGTTAGCGCCGAAACTATACGCGGCAAAGCTTCTGGACGTTTAAATGTGGGTGGTGGCACCGTCAACGCTGCCAATGTGCAGCTAAACAACGGTCGCTGGCAAGCTTCCGGGCAAGCTTCTGGCGTACAGTTAGCAAAGCTATTTCCTCAACTCCCCCCACAATTCCAAGGGCAGTTAAATAACGGTTCCTTCAACCTCGCCGGAAGTTTAGAAAATGTCAGCGCCGAAACTATACGCGGCACAGCTTCTGGACGTTTGAATTTGGGCGCGGGAAGTGTCACCGCCACCAATGTGCAACTAAATAATGGTCGCTGGCAAGCATCTGGACAAGCAACTGATGTGCAGTTAGCAAGACTATTTCCCCAAATTCCGCCGCAATTTCAAGGTCGCCTAAGAAATGGTTCTTTTAATCTGTCAGGGAATTTAGAAAATGTCAGCCCCGAAACCATCAGCGGTACAGCTTCTGGACGTTTAAATTTAGGTGGTGGCACCGTCAACGCCGCCAATGTGCAACTAAATAACGGTCGCTGGCAAGCGTCGGGTGAAGCGTCTGGCGTACAACTTGCAAGAGTCTTTCCCCAACTTCCATCCCAATTCCGAGGGCAGCTAAATAACGGTTCCTTTAATCTGTCAGGAAGTCTGGCAAATGCCAGCCCAGAAACCATCAGCGGTACAGCTTCTGGACGTTTAAATTTAGGTGGTGGCACCGTCAACGCCGCCAATGTGCAACTAAATAACGGTCGCTGGCAAGCGTCGGGCGAAGCGTCTAATGTGCAGTTGGCAAGACTGTTTCCCCAATTCCAAGGCAAGTTAAATAACGGTTCCTTTAACTTGTCGGGCAGTTTGGCGGCTTCGGGCGCGGAAAGTATTACAGGCACAGGTTCTGGAAGCTTGAATTTGGGCGGTGGCACGGTTAATGCTGCCAATGTGCAACTAAATAACGGTCGCTGGCAAGCGTCGGGTGAAGCATCTAATGTCCAACTGGCAGAGGTGTTTCCTCAACTGCCGTCGCAATTCCAAGGCAGGTTAAATAACGGTTCCTTCAACTTGTCGGGCAGTCTGGCGGCTTCGGGTGCGGAAAGTATCAGCGGTACGGCTTCTGGAAGCTTGAATTTGGGCGGTGGCACGGTTAATGCTGCCAATGTGCAACTAAATAACGGTCGCTGGCAAGCTTCTGGACAGGCGGATGGTGTCCAGTTAGCGAGGGTGTTTCCCCAACTGCCGTCGCAATTCCAAGGGCAGTTAAATAATGGTTCCTTCAATTTGTCGGGCAGTCTGGCGGCTTTCACTCCCGCAAGCCTTACGGGGACAGCTTCTGGAAGCCTCAACCTTGGCGGTGGCACTATCACCGCTTCTAATATCCAACTGCAAGACGGTCGCTGGCAGGGGACAATTGCTGCTAATGATGTGGCGCTGGAGGAACTTGCAGAAGCCTTACCAGCTTCGTCACCGATACCGGATGTGCGGGGACGTATAAGCGGGACTTTAAATGCTTCTGGGTCGCTCTTGGACTCCAATCCGGCGGCTATACAAGCAACCGGGCAGGTGCGCGTGGAGGATTTGGTTGCTAATGAGCTGGATTTTGATCCAGTTCTCACCGGGCAAGTTAATTTGGTGCCGGGACAGCGTAGTAGTTTTGAGTTCACAGGCAATCAAAATGACCAAATTTCCTTGGTGCTGTCGCCAAACTATCAACCTTTATCGTTTTTGCTGAAGCGGGACAATGTGGTGGCGCAAGGCGACAGGCGGGGCGATTTGTTTGTGCTGGACGTGGAGAATGTACCCCTGGAGTTGCTGAAGGATTTGGCTCCTAAGAATGTTTTGGCACGGTTGCCAGCTGCGATCGCATCTCAACCCATCGAAGGCAAACTATCGGGAGATATTACCATCAATCTCGAAAACTCTAGCGTAGTCGGGAATGATATCGCGATCGCGCAACCAGTCTTCGGCACCTTTAAAGGCACAGAACTAACCATAGACAGTTTCAGTTATGCCAACGGCAGTGGTACCGTCACCGGAGCCAACTTTACCCAAGGCGAAAGTGAATACTCGCTTGGCGCTAACTTTAACCAAACCCCCAGAGGGCCAGAATTTAAACTTGCCCTCAATGTCGAGCAAGGCAAAATCCAAGATGTACTCCCTTTCCTCCAAATCTTTGATTTACAAGACCTCGCTAGGGGAGGGCAACCACCCACCTATGCCAGAGCCGCCGCCGTCCAACCCCAGTCCGTCGGTTTACCAAATGCCACCCTGCAAAACCAACTGCGCCTATTTTCTGAGATAGAAGCCATACTTGCCGCACAGCAGGAGGAAAGAGACTCTTCTGGAATGCCAGAGCTAGCAGACCTCACAGGCAACTTCTTCACCGCCGAACCAATCATCATCACAGCTTCCCCCCAAGAAGGGATAGAGGCACGCTTTAACTTGGTCGGGAGTGACTGGAAGTGGGGTAAAGAAGAGGAACCAAATCGTCTCTACAAGGCAGATCAAATCTTTGCCAAAGGCAGTTTCCAAGACGGCGTTCTCACCCTCCTGCCCCTGCGAGTAGAATCTGACGAAACTCTGCTGGCCTTCAACGGCATAATTGGGGGAGACGAACAAAGTGGTCTGTTGCGCGTCGCGAATCTACCGATATCACCTTTGCGGCGTTTTGTCAACGTGCCAGTAGATATCGAGGGCGAACTGAATGGAACAGCAGCCATAGCAGGCACCATCACCAATCCCCAAGCTAAAGGCGAACTTAGACTAGCGGATGCAAGACTCAACCAAACCGAAGTCGAAACCGCACGAGGTAGTTTCCAATACAGCAATGCCCGCCTTACCTTCAGCAGCACTATTGACACTGCCCAAGCAGCTGCCGGGACGACCTTGACCGACAATATAACAAGTCCGCAGGCATCCGTAGTAACCCCGCCCCCTTCGGGTTTCCAGTGCTATCGCCAATCAACTGCGATCGCTAATTCCCAATCCCCAACCGCAACCCAAATTAGCGGCAGCATTCCCTTTTACAACGTGCCATTCTCTTCCGTCACCCCAGACAACAACTGCATCAGCCTGGATGTGAACGTAAGAAACGAGGGACTTTCCCTGCTGAACCTGCTTAGCCGTTCTGCCGTTTCTTGGAAAGATGGAACTGGGCAGGTACAACTCAGAGTTGACGGTGCAGTTGACCCTACCACAGGCAGAATCAACCAACGCCAACTTGTAGCAGCTGGAAGCGCGACAGTCAAGAATGCAACTATCGAAGCGCAAGCTTTACCTGAACCGCTTACTGATGTCAACGGCACAGTCCGGTTTAACTTTGACCGCCTCAACGTAGTGGAACTGCGGGGTAATTTTAGCGGCGGTCAAGTGGTAGTCTCCGGTTCCATCCCCCTCTCAGACGCAGCACAAGGAACAAATGGGGAACAAATCAACGTTAGCCTCGAAAAACTAGCCTTGAATTTGAAGGGACTATACAATGGCGGTGTCAACGGCAACGTCCAGATTTCCGGCTCGGCGTTGAGTCCACAAATTGGCGGTCAAGTGCTGCTTGCTGATGGTCGAGTGCTGTTAGGAGAAACAAGAGGCGGAGGCGGAAACGGGGCGGCTTCTGCACCCAACGGAGGCGCTGCAACTGAAGCCGCCCAACCTCTCAACCCAGGATTCAATAATCTGCTGATAAATCTGGGCGAAAGTGTGGAAATCTCCCGCCCACCGCTTTTGGCCTTTTTGGCAGAGGGTGACTTGAGACTCAATGGGACGCTGGATGACATTGAGCCGAGTGGAAAAATTCGACTAAAGCGGGGTCAGGTAAATCTGTTTACCACTCAGTTTAGGTTGGCTTCCGGTTACGAACATACGGCTGTGTTTGTTCCCAGTCAGGGACTAGATCCCAATTTAGATATTCGTCTGGTGGCATCGGTTCCAGAAGTGACGCGCAGCCGAATTGCTACTATCAGCAACACGGGTATTACTAGCAACGAGATTAGCGATGTTCCGGCTACCAATCTGGGCGCTTTGGGGACTGTTCGCATCGAAGCCAGAGTAACGGGAGCTGCGAGTGAATTGGCAGATAACCTCGATCCTACGAGTAATCAGCCGAGTAACCTAGAACTGACAAGTAATCCGTCCCGCAGCGAAACTGAAATTATTGCTTTATTGGGTGGCAGTTTTGTGGATACGCTGGGGGGAGACCCTACTCTGGGACTGGCGAATTTGGCTGGTTCGGCGCTTTTGACACCTTTCCAGAATGTGGTGGGCGATGCTTTGGGATTGAGTGAGTTTCGCTTGTTCCCGACGCAGGTTACTGATGATAAGTCGCGTACTTCTACACTGGGCTTGGCGGCAGAGGTGGGGGTTGATATCACGCCTAAGCTTTCTGGTTCTGTCTCGAAGGTTTTGACGAATAGTCAGGCTCCCCAGTTTAACGTCCGCTACCGGGTGAATGATGAGATTCTGCTGCGGGGCGGTACGGATTTGTCTGGCGACCACAGGGGAGTGGTGGAGTATGAGAAACGCTTCTAGAAGTTATTTCTCGTTCCCAGTCTCCGGCTGGGAAAGCATTCCGGGAGGCTCTGGACTCCCGGAATACGTCAATTTAAGATGAGGCAGAGCCTCTAAATAGGCATTCTCAGGCTGCTGGCTGGGAACGAGAATGTCTTCCTTAATCCTCACAGGGGGGCAACTACTGCTTAGTTCTTACGGTTGTTACCACTGCGATCGCATCCTTCGTAACGATACATTATGAATACGAAGTACATAAAAGTTTATGCCTGGGGAAACATCCATTTCCCTGAAGCAGAAAACAGCTCGGTAGAGGATTACCCGCCATGTTTGAACTCTTCACTACAGAAGCCGTTAGAGTAGTCATGTTAGCCCAGGAAGAAACACGTCGCCTGGGACACAGCCTCGTGGGAACCGAGCAAATCCTTCTTGGCTTGATTGCAGAAGGTACGGGAGTAGCTGCTAAAGTGTTGACTGACGCTGGTGTCACTCTCCCAAAAGCACGCAACGAGGTTGTAAAAATTATTGGTCGGGGATCTCGCTTTGTACCAGCTGAAATTCCCTTCACCCCCAAGGCAAACCGCGTTTTTGAGCAATCTCTGCAAGAATCTAAGTCTCTGGGACACAACTACATTGGCACAGAACACCTGTTGCTAGGACTGGTTCAAGAGGGTGAAGGCGTTGCTGCAAAGGTTTTGGCAAATCTAGGAGTAGATCCCTCGAACCTCCGCACCGCCGTAATTCAGATGCTGGGAGAAGTGGCAGCTGTTCCCGCTGGCGCACGACAAGAGCGCTCGTCTTCCCAGCGTTCCAACCAGACAGCCACATTAGACGAGTTTGGGACTAATCTTACCAAACTAGCAGCAGAAGGTAAACTCGATCCAGTCGTTGGTCGGGAAAAGGAAATTCAACGTGCTATCCAGATTTTAGGTCGCCGCACCAAGAATAATCCAGTATTGATCGGGGAGCCGGGAGTTGGTAAAACTGCGATCGCTGAAGGTTTAGCGCAGCGTATCGTTAATAAAGATATTCCCGATACCCTGGAAGATAAGCAAGTCATCAGCCTAGATATGGGGACGCTTGTCGCTGGAACCAAATTCCGGGGCGAATTTGAAGAACGTCTCAAGAAAATCATTGAGGAAATTCGCGCCTCCGGAAATATCATCTTGGTAGTTGACGAAGTTCACACCTTGATTGGTACTGGTTCGGCTGAAGGTGGCATGGATGCTGCTAATATCATGAAACCTGCTTTGGCGCGTGGTCAGTTGCAGTGCATGGGGATGACGACTCTGGATGAGTACCGCCAGCATATCGAACGGGATGCAGCTTTGGAGCGTCGCTTCCAACCGATTATGGTAGGTGCGCCCAGCGTGAGTGAAACTATCGAGATTTTAATTGGTCTGCGCGATCGCTACGAGCAGCACCACAAGGTTAAAATCTCTAATGAGGCTCTAGTTGCAGCCGCAAGCTTGAGCGATCGCTACATCTCAGATCGTTACTTACCAGATAAGGCAATTGACCTGATGGATGAGGCTGGTTCTCGCGTCCGTCTGCGAAATACTAAACCTTCTGCAAATGGGGAACTCAAGCGCGAACTGCGTCAAGTTACCACAGCCAAAGAGGAAGCAGTCAAGGCGCAAGATTTTGACAAAGCGGGAGTATTACGCGATCGCGAGTTGGAACTTGAGGCACAATTGAAAGCAACCAAAGACAACAAAAAGTCTGAGGTTATCGCCGCAAACGCCCCTGTTGTTGACGAGGAAGATATCGCTCAAATCGTTGCTTCATGGACTGGCGTACCTGTCAACAAACTCACTGAATCCGAGTCTGAGTTGCTGCTGCACTTGGAAGACACTCTGCACCAGCGTCTCATCGGTCAAGAGGAAGCTGTCACCGCCGCCTCGAAAGCCATTCGCCGCGCACGAGTTGGTCTAAAAGATCCAAATCGTCCTATCGCCAGCTTTATTTTCTCAGGGCCTACCGGAGTTGGTAAGACGGAATTAGCGAAAGCTTTAGCAGCTTACTTCTTCGGTTCTGAAGAAGCCATGATTCGACTTGATATGTCAGAATTCATGGAAAGCCACACCGTTTCTAAGCTGATTGGTTCGCCTCCCGGCTACGTGGGATACGACGAAGGCGGTCAGTTAACCGAAGCTGTGCGTCGTAAGCCTTACACGGTGGTACTATTCGACGAAATCGAAAAAGCTCACCCTGATGTTTTCAATATGTTGCTGCAACTCTTGGACGATGGTCGATTGACTGATTCCCAAGGACGTACAGTAGACTTCAAGAACACTTTGATCATCATGACCTCGAACATCGGTTCTAGAATCATTGAGAAAGGCGGCGGCGGTCTAGGCTTCGAGTTCTCTGACAATCAAGCCGAGTCTAACTATAATCGGGTTCGCGCTTTAGTGAATGAAGACCTCAAGCAACACTTCCGTCCAGAGTTCCTGAACCGTCTCGACGAGATCATTGTCTTCCGTCAGTTGAGTAAGGAAGAGGTGAAGCAGATTGCAGACATTATGATTCGCGAAATTTCCAGTCGCTTGACCGAACAAGGAATTACTCTGGAAGTAAGCGATCGCTTCAAAGAGCGCGTAGTAGCAGAAGGTTATAGTCCTGCTTATGGTGCGAGAAGTCTCCGCCGTTCCATCATGCGACTCTTAGAAGACAACTTAGCTGAAGCCATGCTATCTGGTCAAATCAAAGATGGAGATACCGCCATCCTTGACGTTGACGATGACAATCAGATTCAGGTAGTCAAATCTGAACAGCGAGAGTTACTTCCTGTAAGTTAACCTCACCAGTTACGCGATTGATTAGCTAAGATTTAGCACTTTTATCCCCTGGCATTTCTGCCAGGGGATTTTTTTTATTCAGACACCTTTGCTAAAAAAAACGGCTGGCGAAATATGGAAAAAATCAGCCAATTTTTGAATATGTTCTACCGTTAGCTGGCGCTTGCCGTTCAGCACTGCCGAAACAATAGATTCAGTTTTAAAAATTGGAACTAAATCTTTCTGTCGTAGATTCAATTCAACCATTAGTGCTTTAATTAGCTCTACACCCTGAAGAGTAGGTAAAGGATGATGAAGTTCTTCGTAATCGTGAACTAAGCTACCTAACACATTGAGATAGTCCTGCTCGTCTGGTGTCAGTTTACCGCGATCTATTAAAGAATCTATCACCTGTTGCGTAGCAATAAAATCCTCTTCTGTCGCGATGGGACGCGGAGGGAAAGCCTTGAGTAGTGACATATACTCGCTAGTGCTACGTGTACCAGGGGTCGTTTTTCCAGTCTTGTGTGTCGTATTCTGCATGAGTAAGAATATTGCGAATAAAGACTTTTTTGTATTTATAGTCAACCAAAGTAATCAGGCGATAGTTATTACCACCGATGTTAAAAACGGTCAGATTTTCAACTTGATCGGCTCAAGGGAATATTTCTCTAAGGTCTACAAAATTTTCCCACTGAGCCGCTTTTGTCCGGTCGTACCACAACTGAAGACTTGTTTGAGAATTGGGGTGTTTTTCCCAAAACTCGTTGAGTCTTTTATAGGTGATAATGTGCATGATAGCCTTTTTACAGGCTCATATTAGCAATTTGCGAAGTTAATGTCAAATAAACTGGCGTGGCGATCGCCTAAATGGAATGGGTTACTGATAAGCGATACCTTCGGTGGGCTTCGCCAAAGCATTCCCATGTATGCACAGATGTAAATCTATGTCAAAATTCTATCTAGTATTGCAGGCGATCGCGTTCTGGGAAATTTAAGCAAAAAGGAATTTATATGGTTTCCGATCCAATTTTCTATACCTACATGGATAGCCCTCTGGGACGTATCTTAATCGCGCAAAACTCAGTTGGGCTAGTGGCGATAGACTTTCAAGAAGGGCTGGCTGCAAAGCCTCCAGAAGCCGCTTGGCATTTCCAAAAGAAGCTAGACGGTGACGCCGTTGAGCAACTTCGGGCATATTTCAATGGCGAATTGTATCAATTTACTCTACCACTTGCCCCCATAGGTACGGTGTTTCAACAGCAGGTTTGGAAAGCCCTACAATCGATTCCTTACGGTCAAACGATATCTTATGGAGAAATAGCAAGAAAAATAGGATTACCAACAGCAGCGCGTGCTGTGGGAGCCGCCAACGGTAAAAATCCTCTGTGTATTATTGTGCCTTGCCACCGTGTTATCGGCAGCAACGGCACACTTACAGGTTTCAGAGGTGGAGTCCGTCTTAAAGAAGGTTTACTCGAACTTGAACGTAGACATAGCGCAAAATCTAGTCGGCAATTGACAATGGCTTTAGGCAACAGTTAAAGGCGCGATCGCATTTTTTTCTGTTTCTAGAAGACGTTTTTTGATGCTGTCTTTAATGATGCGATTCTACATGGTAGACGCTTTGCGATCGCCAATGCGAACCAGCTTAAAGACTTGTGACTTATTTTGCTGTCAGTACAGTCGCTCATAACACCTTTTTCAAGCAAGATGTAATTCAACTCATTCTCAATAGACATCAGCTTCCACTCATTGTCGTAAATATAGAAGCAGAGGAAATTACGCAATGGATAAATTAATTGAGTATCCCAAGTTGATTAAACAGATATTGTCTGAGTATGTAGAATTGTGTAACCGCCGCCCGAATCGAGACATCGAGACATTCTTGATTGTGGATGAACCAAAGGGACATTACATCTGGATGAATCTTGGCTGGCAGAAAGGCGATCGGATTGCTGGCATGACCGTCTATGTTCGTATTCGTGATAGTAAGTTTTGGATCGAAGAAGATTGGACTGAAGATGGCATTGCCGCTGACTTAGTTCGTGCAGGTGTCCCTAAAGAAGATATTGTGTTAGCATTCCACGAACCTAAGATGCGACAGTACACAGATTTTGCAGTAGCATCGTAGCGGTGCAGGCTAATAAATTGATGGAGCAAACGAGAGATATCGGTAGGGTTGCAAAAGGAATGCGCCTAGGCGCGATCGCTATCTCTTGTTTCTTCAGAGCAGGCGCGTTACCTAGGAAAAATTTACGGCAGATGCGCTCGCTCTCTCTGTTCCTGATTGCGATCACAACTCCATCCCAAAATACCTCCCACTCTGCTTAAATTACAAATTGGTGAAGCGAAGCAATAAGGATAGCAAGTGATGAAGAATATAAACGAAAATTTGCCTTCGATTCTTATTATTCTGGGTAGTTTGTATTTAGTCTCATTTGTTACATACATTGCTATCTTTCAAGACAAGCTGTTTATCGCTATCGTTAGTTCTTTAGGTACTCTTTTTGTGCAGCGTTATGTAGAGAATCTAAAGAACGAAAGAAAACAGCAAGAGTTTGCCAGACTTACCATTAGCCGAATTAAATGGAGACAGGAAGTTCTGTTTTACTTACGAAAGCATGTTATTCTATCAGCCAATGATAGTACTGAGATTAAAAGATTTATAATTATGAGATATATTAATCAGATCAAGCAAGATGAAGTTTATAAATCAATGCTTAAAGATATTGGCATCCTGCCACTAAATATTCTAAAGTATTTTTCTGAGTATGATTCCAGCTTAAAGAATCTTATTGACTCTTTGGAAGATCATTCGAGTCATGATTCTGGTCAAAGCTTGTATAGCTCAAATGTTCAGGAAAATTTAGCTATTCAAATAATTTACAATGCCATTGATGCAACAGTTACCACAATGCTACTCAGCAAACAAATTCTTAAGGCTCAGAATGAGTTTGAGGCGGATAAGCAATTTTTAATTAGTGAGTATTGGAGGGCTAAAGATGCAATATTACAAGGTGAATATGTCCCTAGTGTTATCCTTAACAGCCTTGCCCAAATTGAAGCAGTATTTAAGGAGCTTGGTATGTCAAACTATATTCAAGTTCCAGCAGCTATCGAAAACCAATAAAGTAATTATTTCTCCCGATAGGCTAGAGAACCCTTAATTGGTGGCATTGTTACGAAGTTAAATCATCTGCCGTAAGCCAAATTACACGAGGTTCCATAAACAGTGACATAGCAGTGAGCCTGGAACAGAAATGGGCGATCGCATTGGTTAGAATAGAAGAAATCTGCTTTCGGACGATCGTTATAATTATGCTCCGAGAAAAGCTCAAACAAGACCTAGACAAGTTAAACGAAGAGCAACTCAAGAAGATTGCTGATTTCATCGCCTTCGTTGAGTTTCAATCCAAACAGGTCGGATCATCTGTTCTATTCTGGCAAAGGGCAACGCCAGCAGAACGGGCTTTCTTCGCCTTCGATGAGTTTCAATCCAGACAGGTCGAATCGTCTGTTCCATTCTTGCAGACTTTGTTGGCCTTCGTTAAGATTCAATCCAGACAGGTCGAATCATCTGTTCCATTCTGGCAAAGGGCAACGCCAGTAGAACGGGCTAGAGAGTTACGTGAATGGGTATCGCAACTTCCCAAAAATAGTCCAAGTCTGCCTGATGAAGCCTTCAGCCGCGACAGCATTTATGAGGAATGACGAGATATCTGCTTGATACTAATGTTGTTTTACGTTTATGCAACCCCTCCGATGTGCAGCATAGCCTTGCAATAGAAGCAATATCCTGTTTACTCACACAGGAAGACGAATGTTTTCTAACAGCGCAAGTGCTTGTTGAACTTTGGGTCGTTGCTACCCGCCCAATTGAAGTGAATGGTTTAGGGTGGGCTGTTGAGCAAACGAGAAACACAGTAGATCAGCTTCTCGATCGCTTTCCGTTGCTAGAGGAAATTCCGCAGATTTTTCCAAATTGGTTAGATTTGGTCACAATTAATAGAGTGATGGGTAAGCGCACTCATGATGTTCGTATCGGTGCAGTGATGCTTGCACATGGAGTTACGCATCTTCTAACTTTCAATCCAAGGGATTTTGCTGGCATATCAGGCATTACAATTGTGCGCCCCCAGGAATTATTAATCCCTGAAACCGATGAGTCCTAGCCTTAACTCTGTTTCTGCAAGGGCAAGAAGTCTATCATTTTTTTTCCTGCCCGTCTTATCTGCGGAATAGTGTATCTTGGTGCGTTGGCAGGATGGGCGATCGCAATCTTGAATATTCCGCAGACAACGCTAGTTTAAGAATATCGTGTTGAGTATTTGCGATCGCTTACGGTGGTTAATCGCTCCTAGAACTCGACAAATTGAAATTTATTGCCCCAGCCAGAGTTTAGATTCAACTACTTAATCAAACAAGCCATCTACCTTTTGACGAAAGGCAATCAAGGCATGATTGCTCGACAACTCCTTCAGGTCTTCTAGCAATTGGTCTGATATCTCTTTTGTGACAACGGTTTTGACTTCAATGTTGGTGTTATAGCCAGCGATATCTCCCATGCGTCTACCGTGACTACCAGCGCCCTTGGCTGGAATAATGGTGTAGCCAGAAGCACCTATTGTGCTGAGCAGCTTAACTAGGCGATCTTGCAATACCGATTCGCAGATGATCGTGACGAGATAGCCCTGGCTGTGAGAAGTGGTCATAAAAATAATAGGAACAGTTGGTGTCCCTATTATTCCACAGAGCAGTTGCAGGCTAGGGAATGGCACCCGAAAATCTGCATAAGGGCTGAGATCCCACTACGATTGAAAAGGCTAGAGGCTGTTTGAAAGGCTAGTTTTCCTGTAAAAAGGCTCTCACAGGCATAAGAGGCAAACTGACAACTCAGCGGTTTGCGATCGCACATCGATAGCGGTTCTCGGTTGGGTGGAATATATCGCGGTTCTTTTGTTTTCCCCACCAAGGCTAGGGACATGGCAATGTGTCCCTACAGATGTATCCTATCCAACCCTTGAATCCCTATATACAACAATCGTGCGAGAAAAGTTTAGATGAGTTAACCTGATTTCAAGTCCCTCTAGATAGTATTTTGCTCAAGATAAATTCAGAGGGATAGAACGCATTCCAGGCTGACGGATGAGTGGCGCTGCATTCAAGAGGAAGCTGTATGGACGCAGAAATTAAACCAGAAGACGCAACTAAAGCAACCAGCAATACTCCAGAAATGGGTGGCGGTTTGCCCGTCGTGCAATATTGGGCAGAGCATACCCTATCACCCGAAGGGCCAAAACTGTGGCAAACGTTGTTGCATAAAAGTGCTTGCTTGTCGTGTGCTTGGGGAACGGGGGGACAAAAAGGCGGCTTTGCGAACGAGTTGGGGGAAACGATGCAACGCTGCGCCAAAAGCGTAGAGGCAATTTCCGCCGAGTTGCAACCAGCCGTCTCGACCCATTTTTTCGACAGCCACAGTATCGCCGAACTTCAAGAGTTAACTTCCTTAGAAGCGGATCGGCTGGGTCGTCTCAGTTTTCCAGTCATTCTGCGCGAGGGGAAATCTCATTACGAGCGGATTTCCTGGGATGAGATTTACGAGATTAGCGAAGCTGGTTTTCGCAAGTCGCCGGAACGAGTCGCCTCCTATAGTTCTGGGAGATCGTCGAATGAAGCGGCTTATCTGCTGCAACTGATGATGCGATCGCTAGGGTCGAATCATTTGGCAGATTGCTCGGATTTGTGCCACGTCCCCTCGACGGTGGGACTGAAGCAGATGTTTGGTTCTGGCACCTCAATGGTGAGTCTGGATAGCCTGAAAAAGGCAGACTGCGTGGTGCTGATCGGGTCAAATGCGCCTGCTAACCATCCGCGCTTGATGAACGAACTGATCGAGTTGCGCGATCGCGGTGGCAAAGTTATTGTCGTTAATCCAGTAGTGGAAGTGGGGTTAGTCAAGTTTGCTTCCCCAGCATTTCCCCTCAAGTCGCTATTTACTGGATCGGAGATTTCCTCACTTTATCTGCAACCGATTCCCGGTAGCGATGTGGCGCTATTTATCGGCATCCAAAAAGCGCTAATTGAACGCAACTTAATTCAAACAGATTATCTTTGCGCCCATGCTGAGGGTTGGGAAGCGGTTGTCGATTATGCTGGCTCTATTTCGTGGGATGCGATCGCGCAAACTTGCGGTATTTCTCTAGCAGAGATCGAAGTCGCCGCAGAAATAATCGCCGCTTCTAAGGGTGTGGTGTTTGCTTGGGCGATGGGTGCAACGCAGCAAGAAAACGGCGTGGATAACATCTATGCGATCGCTAACACCGCTTTGCTGACAGGTAATGCTGGCAAAGAGGGCGGCGGTACGATGCCGATCCGGGGACACTCCAACGTCCAAGGTTTTGGCTCGATGGGAGTGACAGTCCAACTCAAAAAAGAGATTCAAGAAGCGCTAGAGAAATTGCTAGGGCGATCGCTCAACCGCAACCCTGGATATCGCGATCGCGACTTAATTGATGCGGCTGATGCAGGTAAAGTAGACACGTTGATTTGCCTGGGTGGAAATCTGTATGCGGCGAACCCCGACTTAAATCAGGCAAAGCGTGCTTTAGGCAATATTGATACCATTATCTACCTCGCCACTAAACCGAATTTAGGACACTTTCACGGTTTAGCGCAGAAAAATACCATCATCATTCCCGTATTTAACCGCTTTGAAAATCCGCACCAAACTACTACGGAATCGGGCAACAATTTTGTGCGGCTGAATGATGTTGGCAAAACCCATCTCAAGGATGCGGATCTAATTTCGGAGGTGGAATTTCTCACACAATTAGCCCATCGGATTCTTGGCAGCGATCCGGTTGATTGGCGCAAACTGCAAGATACTAAATATGTCCGTCAACTGATTGCCAAAACGATTCCTGGCTTTGAGCAGATGGCAACGATTGATGAAACCAAGGAAGAATTCACCATCGCCGGGCGCATTTTCAACGAACCCAAATTTGCTACAGCGTCCGGTAAAGCGAATATGTTTGTCACGCCATTACCAGAATTGCATTTACCGGAAGCAAAAGAGTTTGGAGTGCCAGAATTTACACAAGGCATTGTATTAGCATTGATGACAGGACGCAGTTACTCGCAACACAACACGGTAGTTTATAAACCAGGCGACAAATATCGAGGAATGCCCCACCGCAACTGCATTTTAATGAACCCCTTGGATGCAAAAAAATCAGGATGGCAGGAGCATGAGCGAGTGACGGTGCAGGGTGATGCAGGCAAGTTAGAGAATGTTGAAATTATCTTTGGTGGTGTGCGTCAAGGAGCAGCAATGATGTTCTACCCTGAAGTTAATGTCATCTTTAAAGCGCATATAGATAAGCAGTCTGGGATACCTGCATTTAAGCGAGTTCCGGTTGTAGTTTACTAATTGTGTCTTATACGGAAAGAGAAAACTCAATTCGTCTCATTAGTGCAAAAGTTGTTACACGCTCCGAGTGATAAGCCTATGAAGAAGGTTAAGCTAGAAATGGAAGATGAGATGCGCTCCGAATATCACTTAAAAAGCCTACGAATCAGAAGGCTTGGTTCTGAAAGAAAGAGTTTTGGCGGGATAAAGATGGTTGATTTACAGCTTGGCAAAGTACAGACTCACTATTGTGACATTTGTAGTAGTTGGTTGGACTTTTGTTTTGACAGATACACGCTGACGTACGATAGCGTAACAATTTACTTATTAAATATTCCTCTCTTACGTTGCGCTCATTGCGTTAAATACTACTTTCCTGAAAAAACAAAATCATTGCTTTTGACTGTTTTAGATCAAGCTAAAAAATCTGGAAATACTGTGGTTAGACTATCTCCTCGACAAGACTATGAGCGGCGCTTTGAGTATGGGCAAGTTGATTTTCTCTATGATCATAGAGATTATGAAAATATACCAGGGTTGCAAAGACCTTGGAATAATGGTTCCCTAACCCCTGTTTTTTTCAATCTTGCAGTCTTAAACAAGTATTCTCAGCATCCTGATTATCAACTTGATTTATTTTCTAAAACTTATGGAATTATTGAGAAAGGTTCTGAATTTTCTATTGCCTTTGGAATCAATCGCAACAGAAAAGTGTTCATGTGGCTGGGTGACATTGACAAGTTACCACTGAATGAGCAATATTATCTTAGATCCGAGAATGTCGAGTCAGACCACGATTTATATTCAGAATTCTATGAATCCCAAATAGAAGTACAGTTTTCAAATCCTTCACCTGAGAATTTTCTATTCCATGTTAGGTCGGAAACTAATCAGACTTGTCGGGAAGAACGGGGAGGATATCTTCACACCTTTGAAGGAGAAATTAGTAAAGTTATAGAGAATCTAGATAGACCAGTCTTTTGGCAAGAAAAGCATGTTAAACCAGTTGTAGAAGCTCTTAATGAAGTTATGGTTGAGAGCTTGGATACACAGTTTCTTAAAGGCGAACTTAAAGATTTGTGTAGGAAAGATGATCTTAAAGGTCTTGGCTCTTTGAAGCTTTTTGAAAAGTGGATAGATAAAGTTCTGAAGTGCCCCAAATTTGCTGATATAGCGCTTCCATTTTATGTGCTGTATGATTTTCGTATTTTAAGCTCACATCTAATTTTAGATGCCAGAAGAGAAGCAACTCTTAGAAGTATTAACCAAAGACTTGGGCTGGCTGAGGATAATGCAAATTATGAGCTAATCTATGATGTATTAATTGGTAAATTGAAAGAATCTTATGAAATTATTTTCGCTCATCTTCAGGCTCAGCCCTCAAAATGACATTTAACACCTCAGTGTAGGCGCATCCATCTTGCAAAAACGCTGAACCTTGCACTCGCCCAATGCTCAGGGATAGGCGGAAAAGAACTAGGTATTTTGTTGAGTTCTTGACATAGAAGAAGGACACAGAAATCAGTTAGATAGCACTGAACCTGAAGCAGAAATGAGCGATCGCTCTTACACTTCATTATTCTCAGCGTGCGATCGCCAGTCCGGAGATGCGATCTGCATGGAAGGTTTCTTAAGCTACTCTAAAAGTGTGACTGGTGAGGCAATGCTGCTATGAGTGTCATAATCTCAGACGAAATCCTGCAAGCATCTGGGCTTACTCCAAGCGAGTTTCGCCAAGAAATTGCGTTGTACCTGTTCCAGACAGGTCGCTTAACCTTGGGCTATGCTAGTCAATTAGTGGATATGCAACCTCATGCCTTTCGCCAACTCCTCAAGCAGCGAAATATCCCGCTTTACTCCTACGATGTTGAAGACTTTGAGCTTGACTTAAAAAACTTGCGGGAGTTGGGACGGCTTTGATTGTTATCAGCGATACATCAGCTATTACAAATTTGGCAGCAATTCAACACTTGCACCTTCTACCTCAACTCTATAATCAAGTCACTATTCCCGAAGCAGTTTATCGCGAACTTGCAGACATCGATCCTCCCGTTCCCGGAACCCTCGAAGTTCAAGCTGCTCCTTGGCTTGAAGTTAGAAAAATTGTAAATCGCAATGCTGTTGAAAGACTTCAGCGCGAAGTGAGGTTAGACCCTGGAGAGTCTGAAGCGATCGCCCTTGCTCTAGAACTTAGCGCAGACTTACTATTAATTGATGAGCGTCGCGGCAGAGCAGAAGCCGATCGCTTAGGGCTAAAGATTACTGGACTGTTAGGTATTTTAGTCGAGGCTAAACACCAAAATCTAATTGTTGCCGTCAAACCCCTACTGGATGCCACGATCGCTACATCAGAATTTAGAGTATCTTCAGCCCTGTACAATCAGATTTTAGAGATGGTGGATGAAGCTTGATTTTAAAGCCAGGTAAGAAGCGATCGCAATTACGCCTTGTTATTCCAGTTAGATGGCAGTGAGCCTGAAGTAGGAATGAGCGATCGCAACTTTGAATATGTCGCAGACTAGCTATCTGACGAACTAATCCGAAGTTAAAACAAATTTCATTAACAATGGTTTGCTAGAATGACCTACACAGGCGCGGGTATTAGAAAAAACAAGTTATATGTCTATAGTTATCTCTCTTAGTCCAGAAGTCGAAGCGAAACTTCGTGAAAAAGCTGCACAACAAGGGCAAGATATTAGTGTTGTTGCTGCCCAATTGCTAGCTCGGATTTTGGAATGGGAGTTGCAAGACTCACAAGAAGCTGTTGCAGGTATTCAGCGTGGCTTAGATGCTTTTGAGGCAGGGCGTTCCCGTTCATTTCAGGAGTTTGCTGAGGAACAACGTCTTGACAACTCTCCGCCCTAGAAGGGCAGAGATTCTTGTATCATTCAGTCCACTTAATAAGTACAGCTTCGGAGTACTTACCAGAGATGGTTCTGTCCTCAAGCTTTCGACTCATTGCAGAGTCTTGTTCCCGTGTGCCCCACGGTACAATTCAAAACCCAAAATACTGGTTTCTCTGGTACTTGTTGCTCGAAGTTTTTACCCGCACAAGCTTTTCTGCGCGGAACCCCATAACTTCAGTTTTCAAGGTGCGTTGCCTTCAGGCGACTGGGTTTTTAATGTGGTTGAATACCCTAGCCACATTACAATATTATCACGACCAAGAATAAAAAGTCGTCCTAAAAGGACGAGGCTTTAGACCCTGTAATTTTCGGTAAGTCAGAAGCAGAAATGAGCGATCGCATTTCAATATTTTTGCCCAATAGACAGTTTAACGTGGGGTTTTCACTCATGTGACCGCCGGTTTGTATGCCTCAAACAGCTCGTTCGGCAGTTCTCCCCCTACTAGCTGAGGCGATCGCAGTTAGTCACCGAGTATTATTATCACTGTCGAACAAAAGGATTGGAGATTTACAGATAATGCCAGCGATCGCTATTTACGGCATTCCTCTCAGCACTTACGTTCGTACTGTCCGGTTGTTGCTTGAGGAAGCAGGTGCAGACTATGACCTCAAAGAAGTCGGTATTTTCAACGGTGAAAACACCTCAGCCGAGTACCTAGCCAAAAATCCGTTCGGTAAAGTCCCGACTCTCGAAGTGGATGGGGAAGTGCTTTATGAGACGGCTGCTATTACCGACTATCTCGATACTGTCGTCGCAAGTAACAAGTTCAGCCCGTCTAATCCGCTGTCTAAGGCTCGGATGCGCCAGATTATGGCAATTATTGATAGCTATTTCTATCCATCTGCAATCAGGACAATTGTCATCCAGCGTCTAATTGTGCCAAGCCAGGGCGGCAAAACAGATGAGGACGCGGTGAAAAATGCGATCGCGCCTGCAAAAACAGCAGCAGAGGCAATTGAGTCGCTGACTGTTGGTAGCCCATATCTGCTAGGCAGCGAATTGAGCATTGCCGATTTCTACCTAATTCCCATCTTCATCTACCTCTCGAAAACGCCAGAGTTTGAGGCAATTACTGCTCAAACTCCTAAACTGAAGACTTGGTGGGATGAAGTGAATAAGCTCAAGAGTGTGAACAAAGTGTGCGCGTAACTTCGTTTTGCATTGTGCGAGACATTTTTATCCCCATCTAAATGCAAGAGCGATCGCTGATTTGTGATTGCGATCGCCAAAAACTTTCTTAGGCTACCCTAAAATTCTGACTGGTGAGGCAATGTTGCTATGAATGTTGTAATCTCAGATGAAATTCTCCAAGCATCTCAACTTACTCCAAGCGAGTTTTGCCAAGAAATTGCCTTGTACCTGTTCCAAACAGGTCGCTTAACCTTGGGCAACGCCAGTCAATTAGTGGATATGCTACCCAATGCCTTTCGCCAGCTACTCAATCAGCGAAATATTCCGCTTTACTCATACGATGTTGAAGACTTTGAGCTTGATTTAAAAAACTTGCGGGAGTTGGGGCGGCTTTGATTGTCATCAGCAATACCTCGGCGATTACAAATTTGGCAGCAATTCAACACTTGCACCTTTTACCTCAACTCTACAATCAAGTCACTATTAGCACAACACAGTATTTACTTACCATAAGTAATCTTCGGCATTAGAAAAACTGATATGGACATACTCTTCAAACAATTAGTTGACTCTACAAAGCCAAGCCTCAACTTAAGTTCTGTAGAGGACTTGACAGGTTTGTATAAGAGCTATGGGATTGAGTATGAGAATAGTTTGACGCCTTATGAGGTTCAGAACCATCTATATAAGACTATTCAAAAGAATCTTGCAGGTAATCAACTGTCCAGAACGCAACTTTTTATTCTTAAAGATCAACTACTTATTACTCACTTTATTAGAAAAGAGCAACTGCAACCTTATTTCGGAATTCTGAAAACTGTTATTGATGCTATCCGTGAGAAAGATAATATTGCAGATGAATCAATTTGTCAAATAGTGAGTTTAGAATTTGAGGATAAATGGCGCACTGCACTCCAAGCCGCCTGGGATTTAACAGTTATCAACCCACAAATACTTGAGTATAATTTGCAGAATTTAGAGCAATCTTATAAAAGACAATTTGTAGTAAGCAACTCTGCAAAATACTTGCAGAGCGAAGGTTGCAATGTCGATATCGAAGATGGAAGAGTTGTAATAAAGGAATCCCAAAAAAGGAGGATAGCTAACCTTATAGAAGCTGATATTAGGTTGTTAGGCGGAATTGAGGCTTTGAGAAGATTATTTGATGTAATAGAGCCTTATCATCACGAGAAACAAGGCAGATATCATCTAGGTAGAACCTTTAATAGTCTAATTCAATCGCATTTCCCATCAATTCCTGTTGGATATCTGCTGAATCTGTGTGTTAAGCATCCACGAAGACAGATACTGATAGCTGTTGAAACTCCTGACAACATTTGGAAAAGAATTTTGCGAAATTCTATTGCATTAACATCTATCCTAGATGTACAACCACACAATCAATTCGCTCTATTGTTCCACAGTACTGACACAATAACTCGCTTCTTACAAGAACTAGCGTTATATGATAACTTATTTTGTCCCACTCAACTACGTCCCTTGGATGTTCCTAAAATGCTACGGGGGCTATTTTCTTGGCTTCCTGAAACCATCCAACAGAATTTAGGATGGACTCCTGAGCAAGCAGCAATGATAGCAGAGAGAATCTTTAAACTAGCTGAGGGTAAACTACATCCAGTAACTTTCCAAGCTGAACAACTATACAAGCTAGCACCAGAATTAGGGAAAGATGAAATTGATAAATTACTTACTGTTTATTCTCATGAAGTAAGTTATGTGAATTATGGCTTTCAGATTCCAGAAGATATTAGTCAGATAAGTGGCGAGAACTTTTTTCAGCATAAGCCCCTAATTCGACTAAATAGAGATGAATATTTATTAATTAGTTCCTCGATTTGTTCCCCCGCTTTTTATGAGGCTATTGTTTCTGAAATTAGAGCAAAAGTGGATTCAAAAGTCAACGATAAAAAACTAGGAGAAGAACTTGAGAACTTTATAAAAAATGAGTTTTCTAAACGAGGTATTAAATTTAACTATGGTTACTATGATGTGCATAGTAAAGGCAAATATCGAGAAATTGAT
Organism: Trichocoleus sp. FACHB-90; assembly: GCF_014695505.1. NCBI lineage: Bacteria > Bacillati > Cyanobacteriota > Cyanophyceae > Leptolyngbyales > Trichocoleusaceae > Trichocoleus > Trichocoleus sp. FACHB-90. The sequence goes on along the minus strand of NZ_JACJOK010000032.1, from coordinate 41,712 downwards.
ATCGTAGTGGAAGCATCTGAAACCATAATTTTTTTTGAAATAAAGGCAAAAGCTCTGACAAGAAACTCAAGAGCGGGCAGCGACTTAAATCTATTTTTAGATTTGTCAAAATCTCTACTAGATTCACAAATTCAAATCAATGATCATGAAATCTTTATTCGGAAAAATAAATCTATTCCTTTGCAAGATGGCTCTATTTGTGAACTAAACGGTAGAGATATTGCACGAGTATCAGTTACACTTCTCGATTTTGGAAGCTTCCAGGATAGAACTGTCATATTCCAGTTTCTAGAAAATATGTTGTTGGGAAGATTTGATGCCAGTGATGATGCCGATGCAAACAGAGTTATAAGTTTGAATAAGAAGCTTGATAATTTCAAATTGCAGTTTAATGAAATTGTTCTATTAGATCCAAGGAGGACAGGAAATCCTTTCTATAATTGTTGGTTCTTAAGCGTACCTCAATTACTTATACTTCTCGATAATGTAAATTCTAGTGATGACCTAAAACGTGAGCTTTGGAGAACTCGCAGTATCAGTAGAAGTTCCTTAGATTTTTACAGGGAGTATGAATATGCGAGGTAACTTGTAGCGACCGACTAGAGATAACTCTATGAAGGAGTTGATATCGTGAGTCAAGGCTGGAGTAATATAGGTTTCCTTGGTACAGCGCTCGCTACAATAGCTATATTGCGTCCTTAGTTAGTGAAAATGCCGAAATTCGTTGACTAATGTTGTGTAAACAACAGATTCTTCCGAAATAAAATGCTTAAGCAGAAACAGTGAAACTTCGTCCAAACTATATTTAATTGCAGCTAATAATAGCACTATTCCAATAATTTGTAATATGCTAAGTTGCTTAGGTCTGCATGGCTTCTTGGCAGAATCCATAAATTTTCCCTCCAATTTTTTAGGAGAACTGCTGAGAGTAACTTGATAAGTAATTCCAAATACAGAATTGTCATTAAGCCGGAAAGCCTTTGGGTAGGGGCGTTATTGATACACCTCTGTTAAAAACAGGTTTACCTACCCAAAGGAGAAACCCGACAGTTAATAATTTAGGCTGTTACAGGTTGAGGATTGTTTTGTTGATTTTGTTGCAGCATACCGGGGTCAATGTCAATGCTCAACGCCTTGGCAACACGCATACCGTAATCCATATCGGCGCGGAAGAAGTGACAGAGTTGCCGCATTTGAATGTCTTGCCGTGCGCCGCTTAATGCTCCTGCGATCGCTCCATCTGTCAGGGAATTCTGGTTATCAGCAATTGTGCAACCTGTGGCGGTGGTCAACTTTTCGCGATCGCTGCTCATAGATATCCTTACTTAACCTTATTTAACTCAAACTCGTAATGAGTACGTAAAAAAATCATACTCATTACGACTCCGGATTGGCAAGAGGAATTTTGAGAATTTCAGAACCGACCAGCTAGCTTAAGAGCGATCGCTCAAGCGCAAATCACCATATCATCTACGACTGCCTCATCGGAACCAGTTGAGCTACCAGCAGCAATACAATTAGGTAATCCAATTGGCTCAGTAGGTTCCAAGTATATGATGAAAAAGCGTACCTGACCTACCGGAGTGGTTTACATGGTATCAACAGAATTACTTTCTACTCTACGAGGGCTTAACCGGGCAGATAAGTTATATGTTATGCAGGTTTTGATCTCAGAGTTAGCTCAACAAGAAACAGACCTGATCAAGCCCGATCTATCCTACCCCGTATGGTCGCCCTATGATGCGTTTGAAGCAGCAGATATTATGCTAAAAGTTTTACAAGCTGCCAAAACTCAAGACGATGCGTAACGCCCAACGGTATCCGTTTATCTCTGCTGATATTGCATTAGGCGAGGCAGGTTTTCGTCCGTATCTTCCTATCACCTTAGTCAATCAGAAAAGTTCTGTCGCCACGTCCGGTTTATTAGATACCGGAGCAACGGTGAATGTGCTACCTTACCCGGTGGGGGTTGAGCTTGGGTATGAGTGGGAGCAGCAAACAACAACTTTGAGTTTAACAGGTAATTTAGCTCAGTATGAAGCGCGTGTAGTCGTTGTTCAAGCACTGGTTGGGCAATTTCAACCTGTGCAACTCGTATTCGCATGGACACAGGCTGTAAGTGTGCCACTAATATTAGGACAAGTGAACTTCTTTATGGAGTTTGATGCCTGTTTCTACCGTTCGCAGCTACAGTTTGAAGTCAGTCCTAAAGCGGTAGTTTCCGACGCTTAGCCAGTTTGGGGATACAAGATCGAGAAAGTGTTTTGGTGCTAATCTAATGGGTGACATTAAAGCGATCGCCACTTTGAAGATGTCGCCGCAAATCGCTCCTCAAATTGGAAAAATAAAAGCACTGGGTTATTTCTGTTGTAGTTGCCATGAATATAGCAGAGCGACTCCCCACCTTACGGAGCCTGTCTCGTGCAGACAAACTCAAATTCAGGCAGTTTCTTGTTTTAGAATTAGCTAAGGAAGAAGACGTCCTGCTTTTGGAACCAGGAGACTATGGTAAGTCGTAAGATTGTTGTAAACTTAACTGATGAACAAGAAGCACTGATCCCCACGTATCGAAAAAAGTGGCGATCGATCCAGAACTCGGTAAAACCAACTGATCGCGATCAAGTCACCGAAGCGATCAACGCAGCTTACCTTATTAGCGATTATCCAAAACCTAAAATCTTGTTCTATAACAATCCTCTAATAGCAATTCAAGAAGTTGCTCAGATTGAAGATGTTCTGCATTATCTAGGTCGCAGTATTGAAAGCAAATTAAAAAAAAGAGTGTTTGAGCATATTGTAAGCGGATTTAAACAACAGCTTGACAACCGTCTTTTTATTAGATTGCGAAATCAAACCCTATACTCTGATTTTCCCTACTATTCAACACAAGATAAGCCTCAAGCTTTGTACTTTCCGCACACGATAATGAGGTGTTTGAAGAGACAATTATTCGCCGAGCTTGAGAGATTCAATCCTGAACTGGAATTTACTTGTGTTTCCAAGTTTATATATTGTCTCGATAGACCAGCGGAGTGGGCGAGTTGGGGATGTATGTTCGATTTCTGTATTTCAGTTCTTAAGTTGCATCATGACAGCAAGAAATGGCAAGTTGTTCAACAGCTAATTCAAAATTGTGGTTTTTTGTTTCTATACGAAAAAGTTTGTATTGTCTGCGATCGCCCTTGCAAACTATCTTTTGATGAAGAAAATTTACTTCATGCCGAAGGAGAGCCAGCCCTTCAATTTGTAGATGGTTACAGTATTTATGCTAATCACGGTAGATGTCTTTTCGAGATACCCCTCGAAAAATAAGAGCTGATGACCCAGTGGTGTAAAATCCTAGATCCTAGAGATAGTTAACGGCGGTCAACGGAGTCTGAACAGAATGGAATCACATCGGAAGCCAACGGTTGTAATCACGGGTGCCTCGTCAGGGGTTGGTTTGTACGGTGCAAAAGCGCTTGCTAAAAGGGGATGGCACGTAGTGATGGCTTGTCGGGATTTGGAGAAGGGGCAGAAAGCTGCTGAAACGGCGGAAATCCCCCAAGACAGCTACACCCTTATGCAAATTGACCTAGCCTCTTTGGAGAGCGTTCGCCAGTTCGTGAATAACTTCAGAGCCAGCGGCAAGTCCTTGGACGCTTTGGTGTGCAACGCCGCAGTTTATCTCCCTTTATTAAAAGAACCAATGCGGAGCGCCGAAGGCTATGAACTAAGCGTGGCGACGAATCACCTCGGTCATTTCCTGCTGTGCAACCTGATGCTGGAGGATCTGAAAAAGTCCTCTTATCCAGATCGCAGACTTGTGATTTTGGGAACTGTGACGGCAAATCCGAAGGAGTTGGGAGGTAAGATTCCGATTCCAGCGCCTCCAGACTTAGGCAATCTCCAAGGCTTTGAAGCTGGTTTCAAAGAACCGATTGCGATGATTAACGGCAAGAAGTTTAAACCCGGCAAAGCTTACAAAGATAGCAAGCTTTGCAATGTTTTGACTATGCGGGAACTGCATCGGCGCTATCACTCTGCAACAGGCATCACCTTTAATTCCCTCTATCCGGGATGCGTTGCAGATACGCCCCTATTCCGCAACCACTATCCTCTGTTTCGGAAAATTTTCCCGCTGTTCCAAAAGAACATTACCGGGGGATACGTGTCTCAGGAATTGGCAGGAGAAAGGGTTGGCGCGATTGTTGCCGATCCTGAATACAAGGAATCCGGGATGTATTGGAGTTGGGGAAATCGCCAGAAACCAGGTCGTCAGTCTTTTGTGCAAGAGGTTTCTGACGAAGCCAGCGATGATAACAAAGCTCAAAAGCTGTGGGATCTGAGCGCTAAGTTAGTTGGAGTAGCGTAACGAAGGCTGAGCGTTACCATCCGTACAAACCTGTCTTCACGATTGAATTGATCTATAAGAGTGTCGAGTGCTACAGACGCAGGAGAATAGCCTCAAAGTAAATGGCTTTGAGGCTATTCTCCTTCAAACTATTAACGCTTGAATTTATGGCTGTTACTGAGCAGAACTATCTGGACTATCGGCACCAGCATTTTGTGGGCTGCTGCTGGATGTTGTACCTGTTTCTGTTTCAGTTGATTCCCCTTGAGCAGGAGTGCGATCGCTCTCACTTTCGGACTGTGTGGGAGCAGTTTGTGTAGAAGGTGCTTCTTGAGCCTCAGGCTGTTTTGGCTCAGAACCGGGAACAGTAATGTTGATGTCTGGTGCTGGTGCTGCTGGTTGAGGTGCCGGAGCTTGCTTTTGAGGAACTGGAACCAAAACATCCCTAGTTCTTTCAATGATTGTGGTTTCTTTTTTAGGAGCTTGCTTCGCTTCAGGAGCTGGCTTCGCTTCAGGAGCTGGCTTGGCATCTGGTTGTCTAGGAACCACAATATTTGGGATAACCGGAGCGGGTGCCTCATTCCCTTGGTTTAAAAAGAACCAAGTACCAGCGGCTAAGCCCACCAGCGAAGTCAGGAGCAAGCCAATTACTAAGCCACTCGCGGCATTGTTGTTATCCCGAACAGCTAAATTCTCTTCTTGGTAGCTGCGCTCGGAGACTCGACCGTTAACGTAACCATCCCGGTAGGAGTCAGAGTTAGACTTAACAACGCCATTATTAACCGTTTCTTCTGTTCGCGTTACGTTGGTATGAGTATGACCGTTAGCGTCATTGTAAGAATCCTGACGAACTTCACGGTTATAAGTTTGGCGGTCATTTTGATTAGCCATAGCTGTTGATAAACTCCAAAAAAATGTAGATAAATTAAAATTTTGAAAGTCTGTCGGTGTGACGTACTTTCTTTCAAAAAAGAATTCTTAGCTTTGTTGTAGTTTGATTCGCTACTTATGCTTGAATTGTTTTCAGAATAACTTCTGCAAACGCACTAACGGCTCTATCTCAAGAGCGTATTCTTACTTCTATCAAAGGACTGAATGTTTCAATAACTGCTATAAGCTATTAGCGAAAGCTGATAAATATAGAGCAAACTTAATAAAGCGAAACTACTTTCAATAAAATGGGTATCTTTACTAAATCTTCATTTTTATATGAGCAATCTTTACTGAATATTTATAGATAAAAGAAACCAGTTATGCTGAGTATTAAGCCGTTTGTAGGCATAGGCGTTTATAGATGAATGGCACTGACATAAGGAGAAATGCGAAGATTTGTAGGTTTGTTCCATGCGACTAACCGTTACCCAACATTTCAAAGGGTTTAGCTGGGTTCGTCGAATGAAATCCAGCCTATGAGGTTCAGGCTTAAGTCAGTGACTCATAGTAAAAATCAAGCCGTAACCAGCAACGGTAGCGATCGCGTCTGAGAATTCACTATCATCAACGAGTATCTAGATGAAGTATTCCCCGAACCGCCCTTGATGCCAAGCAATCCGGGAGAAAGAGCGATCGCACTCCTCCTCTATTCAAAACACCAACACACCGAGGAAAATATTCTGTCAAAATGATAGATAAATTAGCACTAGATAGATCGCTCATCGGGGCAATTATGGTATGTTTAGAAAATAGCGGAGCTAAAGCTATCTATAGCAGCCAATTGATTGACTAAAGGGAGTATAAGCTCTTATTGGTAAGAAGCTTCAACAACGAAAAGGCATAAAAACAAGCTATGTTGTGTTCCTTTATACTTAAAAATTTTCGTGGTTTCCAGAACTTTACCCTTGAGCCACTAGAACGAATAAACTTAATTGCTGGCAAGAATAACGTTGGCAAAACATCATTACTAGAAGCTATTTTTCTTTTACTCAACCCAACCAATCCTGAATCACTTCTTCAGGTTAATACTGTTCGGGGCATTAATAGAGCTAGCAGATTTGAAGATATTGAAAGAATGAGAGGTTTTTTTCTCAACCAAGATATAGAAAAAGTTGTCAATCTCAGCACTATAGAAAATAACAACGTGCAACGCTCATTAAAAGTTTTTTTTGCTAATTCCGATGAAATTCCTTCGGTACCACCCTTGCACGAGGATAATGATATAACGCCTTTCAAAGCTAATGAATCATTAACAACAGAGGTCGAACAATACGATAGATTAGTGTTTGAGTATCAAGATTCAACTGGTATCCTCCGCACTCCACTGAGAGCTGATGGAAGATTAGTGGGAGTACGCTATCGACGAGAAAAATTTCCTTTGGGCATATATATCACCACCAGCACACGTTCTCCTAGAGAAGATGCTGAGCGCTTTAGTAACCTGGAACGTGTAGGACGGCAAAACGAAGTTTTAGAAACCCTGCGCTTGCTAGAACCCCGCTTGCAACGCCTTACCTTATTGGTTGTAGATCGTGAACCGATCATCCACGGCGATATCGGTATGCGTGAACTTGTACCACTACCACTGATGGGAGAAGGTATGGGACGTTTGCTCTCGATTGTATTGGCTATTGCAAATGCTAAAGGTGGAACCATTCTTATTGACGAGATTGAAAATGGTTTGCATTACTCAGTTTTAACTGATGTTTGGAGAACAATAGCAGATGCTACCCGCCGAGCAGACGCACAGATATTCGCTACTACCCATAGCCGGGAGTGCATCATAGCAGCTCACGAAGCGTTGGAGACTGGTGCAAAATATGATTTCCGTTACCATCGACTTGAGCGGGTAAAAGATGGCATTCAAGCAGTTGCTTACGACAGGGAAACATTGGCAACCTCTGATGAGATGAACTTGGAGATGCGCTGATGCCCAACACCCCGCAACAACTCTTAAAACCTAAACTGCTCATTGGCGAAGGTTCTGAAGAGGTATTATTTTTCACCGCATTGCTAACCCACCTTAATATTACTGATATTCAAGTCGAAGAGTATAGAGGTAAGCAAGGGCTGAGGAATTATCTGAAAACCTTATTAGTACGACCTGGTTATACAGATGTTGTTTCTTTAGCTATTACACGAGACGCAGATAGTTGTGCAAAAAGTGCATTTCAAAGTGTATGCAGCGCTTTAAACTATGCCAGATTAGCTGTACCCAGTAAGTCTGGAGGGATTGCTGGCAATAGTCCCCAAGTCGGTGTAATGATTCTTCCAGATGACCAAAATCCTGGAATGCTTGAAGATGTTTGTCTAGCTGCTGTCGCAACAGATCCGGTTTTGCAATGTGTAGACAAATACTTTGAGTGTGTGACCAACACTACTAGACGACAACCTAACAATATGGGAAAAGCACGTATACGTGCTTGGTTATCGTCACAGATTGACCCGGATAAGCGTTTGGGCGAAGCCGCGAAGGCGGGTTACTTGCCGTGGGATAGCCCCGCATTTGATCGCCTCAAACAATTCTTACAAGCTCTTTGACACTTGCAGATTTTCTTAACTCTTCTAAGGCAGTTTATTGAAGTTTGGTTACATGGCGCGATCTCGCTCCAGCGCCAACTCATTATATCTGTTCTAATAACCAAGCACTAACAGCCGTCCCATCTACCTGACGAGTGTGCTAAGACGCCTGTTTTAGCAACGTCATCGTCAAACTGGTAATAGCTGAGACTGAGTAATTAATTAACTCTAAGCTTCAACAATAGCAAACGCAACTATCGGATAGTAGGAGAGGTTTTATACGGTCGCATTCTCCCCAACCACCCACAAACTCAGCCGCCAGAGGTGACAATCAAGCTATAACTAGCAAAGGATAAAGTCATGGCACAAGTAGAAATCTATAGTGCAAGCGTGTGTCCCTATGCCCATCGGACGCGACTGGCGCTGCTGGAGAAAGGTGTAGAGTTTAAACTGACCGAGATTGATTTGCAAAATAAGCCGGAGTGGTTTGCGGATGTCTCGCCTTATGGCAAAGTGCCAGTTATTAAATACGGTAGCGATCGCGTCTGGGAATCCACTATCATCAACGAGTATCTAGATGATGTATTCCCCGAACCGCCATTAATGCCAAGCGAACCGGGACAAAGAGCGATCGCACGTATCTGGATTGATTTTGCTAATGTCAAATTCGTTCCTACTTTCTACAAATTACTGTTAAACCAGGAACCAGAGAAACAACAGCAATCAGCAGAAATCTTACGCAATCATCTGCTGTTTATGGAAAATGAATGAATTGGCAAAATATCAAGCGGTTCCTATTGGTTAGGAGAATCCCTCACTCTTGTCGATATCGCCTTTTACCCTTGGTTTGAGCGTTGGAGTGTACTGGAACACTATCGCGGTTTTGCCTTCCCTGCTGAATGTGTGCGGCTTCAGAAATGGTGGGATGTGATGAGCGATCGCGACTTAGTGCAAAGCATCAAACACACCGCAGACTTCTACATCGAGCAATACATACAATACGCCAATAACACCGCTTCCGGCATTACTGCCCAGGAAATGCGGCAAAACTGAAATTTGTCAAGTTAAAAGATATAAAAAGAAAGCGATCGCTACCTATGGAATATTAGGCATATGAACTAATTCCAATTTAATTCCATCTGGATCTGCGAAGAAAACGGCATAGTAACCAGGCGCATAATGGTTGTATTCCGCTGGCAAGTCGAGTATGGTAGCACCCATTTCTACCAGCAATTTATAAAGATTGTCTACCTGTTCCCGACTGTCGGCGTTAAAGGCAAGATGGTGCAATCCAGGCGAGTAGCGATCGTGAATTTTATTATCAGAGTTAGGATTACCTGGGTAAATCAAAATTGCTCCAGCATTTTCTAACCACCACATAGTGAAAGCATCAGTTTTCTCCACCTGTTGATAGCCCATGAATCTCAAAACAGAGTCATAGAAAGGCTCTGATTTTTCAATGCTGCTAACCGTCAAACTCAGATGATTTACGCTACCGAGGGTCATACAAAGCTACCGTTGTTCTCTTGAACAACGGTATTATATAATATCTGCCGACTTGTGAGAGGAAAAAGACGCGATCGCTTACTTCAAACCTTACCTAGATTTCATCCCAATTTATTGACAAATTTGGGATTTTGTGCAATTTTAAATTTTAGCGATCGCTATTTTTCTACTACCTCAAACGCCCAGAACGTAGGATACTAACAACTAACCACAACCCCAAAAAACTAGCAGCAGCAAATAGACCATTGCTTAACAAAGATAGTCCACCTCCTGTTTGAGCGTTGCTAGAAATAATCGCCGCCCCGATAATCAGCGAACCCACTACAACACTGAAGGAAAGGCGGTTAGCAGAATTCTCCAAACTGCGACGAAATGGAATGATGTCTGGCGTCTTTATATTCCACTTCAAAGTTTCAGAAGTGATTCTATCTAACAGTAACTCAAGCTGGCGGGGAGATTCCAAAGACAGACTTTTAACATCCAAAGCTGTTTGCAGCAAAGCTTGTAACGGCTCGTCCCCAAATAGCTGACGACGGAACAAATCTGTCATCAAAGGTTTAATTTCCTCGATTAGATTCATTTCCGGGTCAAATCGCCGCGCCGTCCCCTCCAAATTTGCCAAAGTTTTCGAGTATAAACCCATATTGCTAGGCAATCGTATTTTATTATCGCGGGCTACTTGCAGCACCTCATAAAATACTTGACTAAAGTTGATTTGCGACAGGTTGAGGTTGTAGTATTTTCGCAGCAGCTTCTCAAAATCACTCTCCAAGTTTGACACATTTGTCAAAGTAGCTGACTCAGCCAATTGCAGCGTTAATTGACTGCATCGACGTGCATCAATATTGACAATTGCTAACAGCATCTCCGTCACAATTTGCTGAGTGCGGGGGTCTAGTCGCCCCACCATCCCGCAATCAAGCAGCGCTACCCGATCATCTTTAAGATAAAAAATGTTGCCAGGATGCGGGTCAGCGTGAAAGAAGCCGTCAATATACAGCTGTTGAAAGAAAACGCGGCATAGTAATCGGGTAATTTCTCGCCGCCGCACATCGGGAGTTTTACCGTTGCTTTCTTCCCCAAACTCTGCCAACAAAAGCGGTACGCCATCCAGCCATTCCATCACCAATAACTTTTCTGTAGTAAACTCCCAGAAAATCTCTGGAATTACTACTTGGGTGGGATCGTACCAACGACTTTTAGATACATTTTGTCGCAGTTGATTGGTGTTTGCAGCTTCTTTAGTAAAGTCTAATTCTGCCAACAACGCTGTAGAAAATTCATCAGCTAAGGCAACAATATCTATGTCTGGCCCCAAGTCGGTGAATGTCACCAAACTTGCCACACCTTTAATTAAGGAGATATCTTGGGCGATTACCGCATCAATTCCCGGTCGCTGCACCTTCAGCGCCACATCTCGTCCGTCGGCTAAAGTTGCTTTATGAGTTTGGGCAATTGAACCAGCAGCAACGGCTTGGGGATTGATAGTGGCGAAAACTTCCTCCATCGGCCGCGATAACTGTTGCCGAATCACGATTTCAATTTGTGACCAAGGCACAGGCGGAACATCGTCTTGCAATAATGACAGTTCATTAATGTAGTCCGCCGATAGTAGGTCTGGGCGCGTTGAGAGCAGTTGTCCAAGTTTGACGTAGACGGGCCCCAAATCCACTAAAATGTTGCGGAGTACAGCTGGTGTTGGCAGTTTCGGCTCATCAGGTTTGCCGCCACTCAACAGCCGTCGCATATAGTCCCAGCCGTTGCGAAAGACGACTTCAAGAATTTCTCTTTGGCGAGAAGTGGTTTGGGTTAGGGAGTACACGGGTTTTGAAGGATAGCTAATGGCTAATGGCTAATCGCTAATGGCTAATGGTTCTTACACAATTAGCCATTAGCGATTGCCATCCTTATTAATACTTCATAGTTCTAATTTCTGCCTTCCGTTGGAGGATAGATTTAAAGCAGCTTTTCCAATTTGGGATTGCTTCGCAGCAACTCAAGAACCTTTTTGATTTCTTGGGTGCGGTCTTTTTTGACAACCAGGGTGACATTGCGATCGCGTACAATCACCACATCCTCCATCCCAATCGTCACAATTACCTCATCCTCTCCTTCAGCGTAGAGAATCGCCCCCTGCGTATCCATTCCTACATGAGTCGCCAGTTCCACGTTGGGCTTATCCCCTTTCAGCAACCGTTCGATGGCGTTCCAATCTCCCAAATCGTCCCATCCAAAAGACACTGGCAACACATAAGCCAGTTGCGTCTTCTCCATCAGCGCATAGTCAATACTCTTCTTCGGCAACTGAGAGTAAGCGGCTACGCCTTTTTCTTCCAAAAGACTGATGATTTCTGGTGCATAAGTATGCAGCTCCTTTAGCACCACCCCAGCTTGGAAAATGAACATCCCGCTGTTCCAGCTAAAGCGACCCGTCGCCAGAAACTCCTCCGCAGCTTCGCGGTCGGGCTTTTCTGTAAATCTGCTCACCGCGTAAGCAGGAAATCCGCCAAAATTGCCAATTTCTTCCCCTTGCTCAATGTAACCATAGCCTGTGGATGGATAATTCGGCTTAATTCCCAAAGTTACAATCGATGGCTGCGTTGCGGCTAAAGCTGCACCAGCTTCCAGAGTTTCCTGAAAAGCTTTCTCGTCGGCAATCCAGTGATCCGCCGGGAAAAAGCCTACTATACTGTCCTCACCATAAGCTTTCGCAATTTCCAGAGTTGTCCAAGCAACCGCAGGCGCAGTGTCGCGTCCTTCTGGTTCAACGAGCAAATTTTCTACTGGTAGCTGGGGAAGTTGTTCTTTCACACCTTCGGCTAACAAGCTAGAAGTACACACCCACAGCTTTTCCCAACCGCCAGCTAGGGACAGCAGACGGTCAGCTGTAGCTTGCAACAAACTTTTGCCGCTACCATCCAGACTTAAAAACTGCTTAGGTCGCTGCTTGCGACTCAGGGGCCAGAAGCGTTCTCCTTTGCCACCAGCTAGAATCACAGGTATCAAAGATTGAGTCATTTTAGCTACAGCCTATTTATTGTCTGCACTATATTAACGTTGTAGTCATGTGTCAGCAAAAAAAGCATTTCCCTAGAAACAAGATCATTTCCTTTAAGAGAGCGAGTAGCTGAAGTTATAATTCACCTTGGAATACAAGTCTCAGGAACGATACGATTAGGCTGCGATGATCGCGAGGTAAAAGTGGAAGAAGGCATCAAACAGCCTCAAACAAGTGTCGGACAAGAATCATCCAATGGTTCTGACAACGAGCAAGTATATCCCGATACAGAAGATGTGAATAGCGATGCTACCGAAGAGGTTACGTCTGACAAAGGCGGCTTGGGGCGGCGGTTGTTATGGATAGCTGCCGTTGTCCTCACAGCAACAGTTTCTGCAACAGTTGGGGCAACTTTGGCGCTAATTACCCCTTTGTCCCCGATTATCTCTTCTGACGCTTCCGGACAAAACTCACTAAACGATACCTGGGGTAAAGGCTTTCAGTATCGTCTGGCGCGACCTGTAAACATCCTCGTCATGGGGATTGACCGCCTCAACGAGTCCCCAGATAACTCACCCGATGCTTTCACAGGCAACAGCGACACAATGCTGCTTTTGCGCCTAGACCCCACAGACCATTCTGTAAAAATGCTTTCCATCCCACGGGATACGCGAGTAGAAATTCCTGGTGTTGGGGCGCAGAAAATCAACCAAGCGAACGTACACGGAGGGTCTGCTTTAGCGGCAAAAGTTGTTAGTGGCACCCTGAACAACGTGCCAATTGACCGTTACGTGCGAGTTACTACAGATGCCTTTGGGGAGTTGGTCGATTTAGTGGGTGGCGTTGAAGTATTTGTTCCCACCCAGATGTCCTATGAAGACAAAACCCAAAAACTTAAAATCGATCTTTCCCCAGGATGGCAAACTCTGAATGGAGATCAAGCGCAACAGTTCGCCCGGTTCCGTCAGGATCAGTATGGGGATATTGGTCGAGTACAACGTCAGCAAGCGCTGCTAAAGGCGTTGCGACAGCGTTTTACTAATCCAACTGTGCTGGCACAATTGCCTAAACTCATCCAAGTGATGTGGAAGTACATTGACACTAATCTCAGCTTGGAGGAAATGCTGGCGCTGGCAAGTTTTGGCATCAACTTAGAGCAAGATGATTACAAAATGGTGTTGTTACCCGGTCGATTCAGCGATCCTAAAGAGTACATTGCCAGTTATTGGATTCTGGATGAAGTGGGTAAAGACCGGATAGTGCGCGAATATTTTGACCAACAAACGACTGTTTCGGAAGTGGAAACAAGTCGTTCTCTGAGTAATTTGAGAATCGCTATCCAAAATGCTACCGGAGAGCCTAATGTAAGTAATCGCTTTGCTAAATATTTGGCTGACAAGGGATTTACTAATATTTATATCGTGCAGGATTGGCCCGACCAAGAAAGTCAAACTCAAATTATTGTGCAGCAAGGTGACTTAAGGAAGGCAGCGGATTTGAAAAGAGTTTTAGGTGTTGGTCATATTGAGGCTGCTTCCATTGGGGATCTGGAATCTGATATTACCCTGCGAATTGGGGAAGATTGGTTAAATACAGTTAAAGACTAAAATTATATTCTCGTTCTCAGCATCTGACTGAGAGGATGTCTGAAAAGTCATAATCGAGACGCTTAGAGGGTGGCGATCCCCCTTGCATCCCCCTTAAAAAGGGGGACTAAGAGAATCAAACTAACTTTTGACACTTCTTGGACATCCTCTGAAAACGCCTACCAGGAGGCAGAGCCTGGTGGATGTGGAAATAGAGGGTAAAATTAAAAATTGAAACCTTCATCTATTTTTAATTTATAATTTTTTCGATGAAACCTTACAACTTATTCGTTGCCAAACTTAGCCAGGAAACGCTGACTGGGAAGCAATCCCAGAGTCAGCCTGGGAAGGAGAAAAAGAGCTTTTTGATAGGTTTGCTCAGAGCAATTATAGTGCTAGTTCTTGCCTGGTTCTGGGTGATGTTGAGTGCTACTCCAGTTTTGGCTCAGCTAGATGGAATTAATTACACAAATATTAATTTGAATAACCGGGATTTCTCAAATGCAGATTTAGTGGGTGGGGTGTTTGTGTCTGCCGAAATGCGGAAGACAAATTTTCAAGGAGCCGATCTTACTAATGCCATATTGACAAAGGGTGTTTTATTGGGGGCAAATTTGCGAGGTGCAAACTTGACAGGCGCTTTGGTAGATCGGGTGACGTTAGATGAGGCTGATTTAAGTAATGCTATCCTCACGGAAGCGACTTTGATGCGATCGCGTTTTTACAATACCAACATCACTGGTGCTGATTTTACCGATGCTTTGATTGACCGCTATGAAGTGACTAAGTTATGCGATCGCGCTAGCGGGATCAACCCAGTGACTGGTGTCTCGACACGGGATAGTTTAGGGTGTCGTTAAGCTGAATTGCGAAAATTGTTGCATTGGCTCCCAGTTAAGGACATCTTGCAGCAATGCTTGATAGCCTAAAACATTAGGGTGCAGTCCGTCTTGGGTAAGACGCGATCGCCACCAATCTTTACCCCGATCCAGCCACAAATCAAAAATATCCAGATATGGAATCTGTCGCGCCACACACGCTAGGCGAGTCGCTTCTTTATACCGATACTGATCGGCGTGATTGAAGTATAAACAATCGAAAAACGGCATTTTCTCCTCATCCACTGGCACCATTCCCACAAATAAGACGGGACAAAGATGTTGTGCTTTTTCCAGCAAAGCTGCCATTTCAGCTTGAAAAACTTCAAAATCGGTGAAATTTCGCCCTGTAATTCGCGCCAGTCGCGCCGAATCATTTACCCCCACCGACAACGCGATCGCATCCGGGACGCGATTTCTCAATTCACCCCGATGGCGAAACTCCTGCTCTAAACGCTCTTGTACTTGCTTTACGCAGTCACCCCGGACACCCAAATTGTAGAGGACGTGTCCCGGACTATCCGGCAACATCCAGCGCCGCCGCAGCCTTTCCACCCAACCACCGCCTTCAGGATCGCCGTATCCATAAACAATGCTGTCTCCCAGCGCTACAAGCTTCAGGGGATGGCTATTAACTTGACCCAACGGCTTAACACTAGGTGCGACAATGGTTTGCATGAACTGTAATACCCGAAAAGTTTGTTTTCAGAACTCTACACTTTGACAATAATTTACACAATATTAAGCGATTCTTTGCACTTTGAGACATTCCCCCTAAAGCAGATCCACAGTGCTAATAAACCCAAAGGCTTTGAGTCTCCTGTTAAACTGAAGTGTGCAACGCTCGCTTTCATCAAATAACGTGCCTCGTATACCACTACTAACCACTAATAACAAATACAACCCTATGCTTAAGCGTTCCAAGTTTGATTCAGCTTTAATTATGTACCGGGCTGAAGAATTGGTTAGTGCGGCTTCCAATCGCTACCGGATTACGGTTCAGGTGGCGAATCGTGCCAAGCGCCGTCGCTATGAAGACTTTGATAATCTAGACGATCCGATGATGAAGCCAGTGATGCGGGCAATTATTGAAATGTCCGATGAACTGACCCAACCGGAGATTATTGGCGACTAGGAAAGAGGTAGAGGGGAAGGGAGACAAGGGAGAATTTCTTTTCCCTCTTAACTCCTGACTCCTTACTCAGCACTATAAGCCAAGGCACTCAGCAGTATTTTTATGTGAGGGAAAATGAAAAGACAAAGTAGGAGGTTTCTCAACCCAATTGTGCGTTTTACCGTTGTCCTAACAGCAGCGTGTCTATGCCTTTGGGCAAGCATCCTTGATTTTTCCCTTCATCCTACATCCTTCCTGCTTCATCCTGCTAACGCCCAGATAGTGAGGACAGAGAATGTCTGGCAACAAGTCTATCAACGCCTACCGGATTTGCCACGGGAAAATCAATACATCAGTAAGGAAACTGGTAAGGCGGCGACAGAGAACACCTTAGTGGGTCGATTAATCCGGTATCACGTATATGTAAAGTCCCGTCCACCGAACTATCGCCTGGATTGGAAGCTGACTTTGGCTGACTATCTGGGTGCAAATGAATTGATAGTCGAATCGGTGTATCCGGGTTATGATAGTTTGCGGCAAAATCCTTTAGAAGGCGATCGCGCTGCTGTTAGTCGGATGAATCGATCGCAACGAGATGCCTTAGTTCAAGTCTTAGTTAGCTTTTTTGGTGGTAATGCCCAGAACGCAACAACACCACCTTCCACTTCCTCACCTGCACCACAGCCCACACCCCAACGCAGGCAACTGCCCCAACCGGGGGATGCTCAGCTGTTAAAAAATGAAAAATTAAAAATGGAATAGAAGTTCTTCAATTTTTAATTTTTAATGTCTATGGAACGTGTGGTTAAAAGTGGAGTTGGTTGGCGCATTGGCTGGAACCCCGATACCTCTGAATTTAAAGGTTTAGTAGGTGGGGAGGATTGGGCGATTGAGCTGACGGAAGCGGAATTAACTGAATTTTGCCGATTGCTGGAGCAGTTGGCTCAAAGTATCGCTCAGAGTGCCGATGAATTGATGGATGAAGAAAAAATTTCCTGTGAGGCGGAAAGCGATTTACTTTGGATGGAAGTCGAAGGTTATCCCCACGCCTACAGTCTTCGCTTTATCTTGAACACCGGGAGGCGCGCAGAAGGGAATTGGTCGGCGGATGCGGTTCCGGGTTTGGTACAAGCCATCCAAGTTTTAAAGGTTTTCTAAATTGAAGTTGACAATTTAGAAAAAGACATTATACAATTTAAGACTGTGCCGGGGTGTAGCGCAGGTTGGTAGCGCGCAGCTTTGGGGTAGCTGAGGTCGTGGGTTCGAATCCCGCCACTCCGATTAATAAGAGTTAACCTTTGTAGGGTGGGCAAATGCTCACCCTACAAACATATGGCGCGAACCCTCCAAAGGGGTTGTTCCCTTGGGAAATTGCGTCCTTCCCTCCCCAGGAAAAACAGCGATGTTTCAACGCCTTACCAGTCGTACCATACTCGCTCCGGCTGTGTTTTTGCTTCTGGCAGCCGTTAGTCTAATAATTGTGCTATTAACTCCACAGCCAGTTATGACATCCCAAAATCAGCTGCTGACGGCTCCATTTCTGCAACTGCCCAGCGAGACGAGCGTGCGAGTTGTTTGGTTTACTGAATTTGCTGGCACTCGTCATCGTGTCGCCTACGGTGAAAATTTCGCTCAAAGTGTCGTCGCCACTACCACCAAACTCAGCCGCACCAGGGAAGACCAGGAATCAAAGGTAGGGAACCAAACCGAGGATAATCAATACCAGCAGCCAACTAGACGCGACATCTGGAGGCACGAGGCAGAAGTCGCTGAGTTAACTCCAGGCAAACGTGTGCCTTATCGCGTGACCAGCGTACAGGAAGATGGCGCTAGTGTAACTAGCGAGGTGTTCACCCTCGCCCCTAAACCTCCGCAGGGAACGCCGCTGAAAATCTTGCTGACTTCCGACCACCAACTCAAACCGATGACAGCTGCCAATCTTCAGAAGGCAGTTGAGACTATGGGAAAATTCGATGCTGTTTTCATGGTCGGGGACTTGGTAAACGTTCCCGACCGTGCTAGCGAGTGGTTTGATGATAACCGTGGAGGTGCTTTTTTTCCTTGTTTCCAAGGACGGGCGAAAACGATAAGCGATCGCAATGGTATCAAAACAGTTTATCGAGGCGGAGAAATTATTCAACACGCCCCAATTTATACCGCAATTGGCAACCATGAAGTCATGGGACGCTTCTCGATGGATAAAAGTTTAAACGAGCAGTTTGATGACTCGTTTCCCCGGAAAGCTGCTGAGGAAATATATACAAAAAATGCAGCGCAATTAAACAATAGTGACGACCCAAAGGTGCGCGAAGCTTGGTTGAAAGACAATTCTTTTAATACCGACACCTACGAAGAAATTTTTACTTTACCCCAGAGTAAAGAAGGTAGAGAAAAATACTACGCTCTCACCTTTGGGGATGTGCGTTTGGTGGTGTTGTACGCTACGAATATGTGGCGTTATTGGGGACTTGAAGAGAAGACAAGGGGAAGATACCGCGAACGAGGCCAAGATTTGAATAACCCTGAAAATTGGGGTTATGGACAGCACATCTTTGAGCCAATTGCTAAGGGTAGCAAGCAGTATAAATGGTTGGAAACAGAGCTATCGGGTTCGGAGTTTCGCGAAGCTAAATATAAAATGGTGATGTTGCATCATCCGCCCCATTCTCTGGGTGACAATATTGTTCCTGCATATACTGACCCGGTGCAGGTGCGGGAAGTAAATGCGGATGGCAGCATAAAATCGATTCGCTACCAGTATCCCAAGGAAGCCGATTATATTATCCGGGATGTGAAGCCACTGCTAGAGTCTGCTGGGGTGCAGCTGGTGTTTTATGGACACTCGCATTTATGGAATCGTTTTGTGAGTCCTCGCGGGATGCACTTTCTGGAAACTTCTAATGTGGGCAACTCTTATGGTGCTGCTGTTGGCGACAAGAAGCGACCTGTACCAGATGGCTTTAATAAGGAAAATTATGCGGTAACGGGCGATCCGAATGGGTTGGAGGCGGTTGTGCCTACAATTGCGCCGCTGATGGGTGAGGATGGGAAACCGTTGCCGTATGTGGCGAGTAATGAAATTACGGCCTTCAGTATATTGGACACGGGAACGGGTACGGTGAGTAGTTACCGCTTTGATACGGTGGAAGAATCTGAGGTGGTAAAGTTTGATGAGTTTCGGTTGAATTGACTGAATTTGTATGTGTGCTGGGTGGAGCAACGAAACCCAGCACACATACAAATTCAACTACTCTTTAGCTTTCTCGGATTGAACTGGCAGTGGCGAGAGTTTCGGCTGCTTTTTGCATGGTTTCGATATCTGAGGGGAGCCAGGGACGAGGGTGTTGACAGTGATGAGCAACTAGCAAGCCCCACAACCTGGAAGGATTCAGAATCGGTACTACTAAATTAGCGCGAACCTGGATGCTGCGGAGAAAATCGCGGTGGCAAGGGTGGATGGGTTCTAATTCAATATCTGCGATCGCTCTTACCCTTCCCTCTAGGTACATTTCTGCATAGTTATTATTAAAGCAGTCATCAGCTCCTGTCGTTCCGAAGATTGAGAACTCGTCAGAATTTAAAGACTCAAATGTAACTTGACCTTTCCACTGGCGATAAAAGTAATATAAAACTACTCGATCGACCTGAAGAAAATCTCTTAGCTCGTCGGTAGTTTTTTGAACTAAAGCATCTCGCTCCATCGTTTTAGCAAGACGGTTGGCAAATCCTCGCAAACCAGGATCGCCAGAAGGTTTATGTTCACTAGGGTCAGAGTCTCTGTTGAAGTTACTTTGCACAGGGTGAGAAGTCATGCTGAATCAAGACAATTTGCTTTTTTTATGATATCGTTCCGCACAAGCGCCCACAGCAACAAGATTGGGATGCAATTTAAAACTAGAAATTAAAAGTTGTAAAACTTACTTGTCGCTTTTCCCTTTTGGTGAGGTAGGCGGGTGACTTGTGAACAGTCACTGCTAAAAGCGCGATCGCTACAAACGCCACTCAAATTTTAAGACATCATCTGAGTCAGCCCCTGCCGCTTGTTCTGCCCAATCGGAATCTGGATCAGGAATTGTGCGCCCTGTCCTGGCGCTGAAATACACTGCAATTGACCGCCGTGTTTTTCTACCACAATTTGGTAACTAATAGACATCCCTAAACCTGTACCTGCGCCGACAGGTTTAGTTGTAAAGAAAGGATCGAATAACCGACGTTGTACCTCCTCGGTCATACCTGGCCCGTTGTCAACAATCCGAATCAGCACTTGATTGTCATCTTGCACCTCGGTAAAAATCCGAATTTCCGGATTTTGAATTTTCGCCTTCCCCCTTAATAAACAGGAGTTAGAGAGAGTTGGATTTTGGATGGGAAATTCCCTATTCACGAGTCCCCAGTTCCCGTTCCCCATTTCCCGTTCCCCATTCCCCATTTCTAGTACATCAATAGCGTTACTGAGGATATTCATAAACACCTGATTGAGTTGTCCGGCGTAGCATTCTACCTGGGGCAGGTTGCCATACTCTTTAATCACCCCGATAGCAGGACGATCTGGTTTGGCTTTCAAACGGTTTTGCAGAATTAGTAGAGTGCTATCTAACCCATCGTGAATGTCCACCTGTTTCATTTCGGATTCATCCAGTCGCGAGAAGTTACGCAACGATAAGACAATTTGCCGGATGCGGTCGGCTCCCATTTTCATTGATGATAGGATTTTGGGCAGGTCTTCTTGGATGAATTCCAGGTCAATTGCGGCAATAGAAGCTTGAATTTCCTCTGCTGGATGAGGATAGTATTTCTGGTAAAGTTCCAACAAACTGAGTAAGTCTTCGGCATATTCATTAGTATGAATAATATTGCCGTAGATGAAGTTAACGGGATTGTTGATTTCGTGAGCGACACCAGCCACCATCTGTCCCAGACTAGACATTTTTTCACTTTGAACGAGTTGGGCTTGGGTTTGTTGGAGTTCGCGCAGGGTTTGTTCTAGCTGGGTGGCTTGTGCTTGAGCAGCAACAGCAGTGGTGCGACTTTGTTTATAGAGTGCGGCTTGGTCGATAGCGATCGCTAGTTGGTTGCATACTGCTTGTAGCAGTTCCAATTCCCCTTCTGCCCATTGCTGGGCAACCAAGCGCCCACACGTCACCGCACCTAACTTGCCTGATTGCGTCTGAATTGGCAGCGACAACATAGAAGCCGCATTATATGGCTTTAACATCTCCTGCACTGCCAAATCACTCTGAGTAACATCGTCAACTCGGAATATTTCCAGATTTACTAGCGCAGATGTGAACGGATGCCAGTTTTCCAACGGATATAAACCCCGGAAGCTGGGCAAATCGGGATTTTTGGCATTTTTTACGACCATCCAACCAGGACGAGTGCCGTCGGGACGATACCAACTAAACAGGCAAACATCAATCTCTAATTGGCTGTGGATTTCGAGTACGGCTGTTTCCAAAAGCGTATCCAAATCAAGGGAAGCGCGAATCTGACTGGCAAGGCGATTGAGTAGTGCTTCCCTAGTCGCTACTTCGCGAAATTTTCCTTCCGACTGCCGCAGTTTCTCCTCAGCGACTTTGCGTTCGGTGATATCAGTGGAGATCCCACAAATCGCATAAGATACGCCAGCAGAGTCGTATAGAGGAAACTTAATCGACAGGTAGGTGTGGAGTCCATCGTCTAGAGGGGCAACTTCCTCAATTTTTAAACCAGTTCCGCTTTCGAGTACCTTTCGATCGTTCTCCCGAAATGCGATCGCTAATTCATAAGGAAAAAGATCCCAGTCAGTTTTACCTTTGGCTTCCTCTAAAGAGACATGAAACAGGCTTACCCACTGGCGGTTGACCAGAAGGTATCGCCCCTCGTGGTCTTTAAGGTAAATGACTGCTGGGGAGTTATCCAAAATTGCCTGTAGTCGCTGTTGGCTCTCCCGCAGTGCCTCTTCTGCTTGCACTCTGGCGCTGATATCAATCAATAAGCCGATGCTACCAATTACAACGCCACTGCTATTAAACATCGGTGCTGTCCACAGGCTGACATGAATCAATGAACCGTCTTTCCTCTGGCGGCGTAATTCGATACCAGAAGGTACTTGCCCCTGCATCTCAGATTGAAGTAGGGCAAGGGCTTGCTCTTGTTCACTTGGAGGAACGATGGGCAGAGGGCGACCCATAACTTCTTGTTCGCTCCAGCCAAAAAGTCGCTCTGCGGCTGGGTTCCACATCATCACCTTGCCATCAACAGAGATGGTAGCGATCGCTACTGGGGAAGCTTCAATCAGCGTTTCCAAAGTTTGGTTGCTAATTCGTAACGCCTCTTCAGTAGCGGTGCGTTCCGCAATTTCGCGCTGCAATTTCTCGTTAGCATCTCTAAAAAGTGTTGTGCGCTCCTCAACTCGGCTTTCTAGTTCTTCGTTGATTTTTTTTAAGGCATCAAGAGCCTGTTTGCGGGAAGTAACGTTTTGGGCGATACCAACAACACCGATGATGTTTCCTTGCGCGTCGCGGTAGGGACTTTTGGTAAATAGATAAGTTAGTGTAATTCCCCGGAGCGTGAAAACTTCTTCAGATCGCTGGGGAAGTCCGCTAGCGATCGCTCTCCGGTCGATTTCAGCTTGTCGCTGTGCCATTTGGGGCGGAAATAATAATGTGTCATCTTTACCAATAATTTCCGCCGCCGGCTGGCTATATAGATGGGCAGCAGAGGTGTTAACTAATATGTAGCGTCCCTGTATATCCTTGGCAAAGATGACATCTGGAGTGCCATCGATCGCCGCACGCAAGAGGTTATAGCTTTTTTCCAGCTCATCTTTAGCTTTTTCCAAAGCTTCTTGGGCAGCTTTGCGCTCGGTAATATCTGTGTGGGAACCCGCTATGCGGATAGCTCTGCCGTTGGCATCAAATAGTGCCGCTCCCCGCCCGAAAATCCATCGATAAGAGCCATTTTTGTGCTGCAAGCGATATTCTACTTCCGAATGAGAAGTTAGTCCATCCAAACAAGCTTCGATATTGGCTAGTATGCGATCGCTATCATCCGGATGTATCCGATTTCTCCACTCATCCCAATTATTTTGCAGTTCATGCTCCGCAAAACCGAGCATATTCTTCCATTGCGGCGAGAAATAAACTTCGTTGGTTTGAAGATCCCAATCCCACAAGCCATCTCTGGAACCAAGAACAGCCAAATCAAAACGATTCCGGCTTTTACGCAGTTCTTCCTCTGCCAGTTTACGCTCGGTAATGTCTTCGATAGTGCCAAGGATGCCTACAACTTTTCCATTTGCATCATGGAGGGGAACTTTGTTAGTGTCCGCCCACAATTGTTTGCCATCAGCTTGCAGTATGGGTTCAATGATGTGATATTCTGGCTTGTCAGTCTCTATTACACGAGCGTCGCACTTGCGGAAGAATTCTGTTTCCTCCTGCTTCCAAGGCAAGTCGTAGTCTGTCAGCCCGACAATATCTTCTGGATTGTCAATGCCAGCCATTCTAGCAAAACTGCGATTGCAACCTACATAAACTGAATTTCTATCTTTCCAAAAGATGAATTGTGGGATGTTGTCCATTACTAGCTGTAGCATATGTTGCGATCGCACCAGCTGCTCTTCAATACGCGATCGCTCAATGATTTCGGCTTCCAGTTTCCGGTTAACTGCTTCTAGTTGTGTCGAGCTTGGCAACGCTAGGGCTTGGGGAATTATCCCTACCAGTAGCACCGCTGTACACGCGGAAATTCCAGCGGTAATGGCTTTCAGCATACCGGAAAGCCAATAGGTCGGGTGCCAGAGCGTCCACACTTCCATTACATGGGTTGTGCCACAAGAAACTATGAAGGCTCCAAATAACAAGAATATCCAATCGAAGGGTAAATCCCGTCGCTTTTGGACTAAGTTTAAGAGGGTAATAGGAATAGAGTAATAAGCTAAGGCAATTAGAGAATCTGAGGCGATATGCAGCCACACCAAACCAGGCTTCCATAGGTAACAATGGCCGTGGGGAATAAATGAGTTTGAAGTCAAAAAACTTTGTAAAAATTCCCCCATAAATTCTCCTATAGGTGGTGCATAATTCTTGTTATATATGTATTGTATGTATTGATTATTACTAATAAAAGTTATTTTGCTGAGGAAATTATGATGTTTGTGTAAAGTCTTTCGATTACCTAGACGAGCCTAATTGCAGCCAAAGCACTATTGAAGCGGGTGGATACCCTTCTAGCCTGCGGTATGAGCAACAAAGCGATCGCAACTGGAATTACGAGCAAAGTTATCAGTTCTTAACAAGTTTTTTACGTAATTATACGGAACTAAATTTAAAAGATTGGTGATTTATACAATACCTATAAGGTGCATTACCTTTGACTTTGTGCAGGAAGTTGCGCTTAGGGCAGGTGTCTCGCCTACCATACAAATATGCGTTACTGGTATTTTTTTTAAAATAAAATTTTCCTAGGGACGGCTTCAAATTTCAGTAACGCAATTTTTTCAGCCAAAAGAAGGATGCGTAGCACCCAAAAGCCGCCTAGACCAAACTTGCGATCGCGCAGAATTGTAAAGTCGTGTTGCAACTCTTTGAAAAAGATTTAGAAATTGGTCATTACCCAGTCCGAACTTTAACCTAGAAATTTAAAGGAATGTTGCGAGGAAAACGTCATGGATAAAATGCAAAAGTATCGCTTCGTCTGTACCCTCTCTTTTGGCGATATCTACGGTCAAATCATCATTTGGTTGATTGTGATTTTCATTAGTTTAGCCTCGGCACTTGCCCTGTGGAGTAGCACTCGTCAAATCTACGCCCTAGCCACCGTTGGACTTATCCTCGTATTGTCTCTGCCCTTCTTGCTGTTTGCCTTCGTGACTACGTTGTTTAACCACATTGAGGTTGCTGCTATGGATACAGCAGACTCAACTGAGACTGTAGGTGGAAGTTTGCCCTACCAAAAACCTTCTGAAGTAACCAGCTGAACAGTCAATTCGTAGCACAGGCGTCTCGCCTGAGTCAGTAGTCAGTGGGTAAAGCTTTTCGCGTGGCTCCCCGGCTTACCTGACACGCTTACATGGTAGTGGTCAGTGGTTAGTGGGCAGCTATCAACGGACAACGGATTAATTTATAAAAAAACTTCCCTGCTTTCTGGTAGGGAAGTTTTTATTTGCGTTACTCATAGAGATAGGAATTCCAGATATCAGACCAAAGATGCTTGAACACGATGTCATCATTGTGGGAGGTGGATTAGCGGGGTGTCGTGCCGCCCTGGAGATTGTCCGCACCGACCCCAGCTTGAGTGTAGCTCTCGTTGCCAAAACTCATCCGATTCGTTCCCACTCTGTCGCCGCCCAAGGTGGCATGGCGGCAACCCTAAAAAATGTAGATGCCGAAGATAGTTGGGAAGCTCATGCCTTTGATACCGTAAAGGGTTCAGACTACTTGGCGGATCAGGACGCGGTGGCAATCCTTACCCGCGAGGCTCCAGATGTGGTAATTGACCTGGAACACATGGGAGTGCTATTTTCCCGGTTGCCAGATGGTCGCGTTGCCCAAAGAGCTTTTGGAGGACATTCTCACAATCGCACTTGCTACGCAGCAGATAAGACTGGTCACGCAATTCTGCACGAATTAGTTAATAACCTGCGTCGTTGCGGTGTCCGTATCTATGATGAGTGGTACGTGATGCAGTTGATTTTGGAAGATGCCCAGGCGAAGGGGGTGGTGATGTACCACCTTCTAGATGGGCAAATTGAGGTTGTCCGGGCGAAGGCGGTGATGTTCGCCACAGGCGGCTATGGTCGGGTTTATAATACGACCTCAAATGACTATGCTTCGACAGGGGATGGTTTGGCGATGTCTGCCCTGGCTGGGGTGCCGCTGGAAGATATGGAGTTTGTGCAGTTTCACCCAACTGGATTGTATCCGGTGGGGGTGCTGATTTCCGAGGCGGTGCGGGGTGAAGGTGCCTATCTGATCAATAGTGAGGGCGATCGCTTCATGGCGAATTACGCCCCTAGTCGCATGGAACTGGCTCCTAGAGATATTACTTCTCGTGCGATCGCTCTGGAAATTAGCGCCGGACGCGGCATTCATCCCGATGGTAGTGCAGGTGGCCCCTTTGTCTATCTCGACTTGCGCCACATGGGGCGAGAAAAAATTATGAATCGGGTTCCCTTCGCTTGGGAAGAAGCTCATCGCCTACTGAGTATCGATGCCGTAAATCAGCCGATGCCAGTCCGCCCTACCGTTCACTACTCAATGGGCGGCATCCCCGTCAATACTAGCGGTCAAGTGCGTAGTGGCACAGACACCCTAGTTGATGCCTTCTTTGCCGCTGGAGAAGCCGCTTGCGTCTCCGTTCACGGGGCAAATCGACTGGGAAGCAATTCCCTGCTTGAGTGTATCGTTTTCGGGCGAAAAACAGGCGCTTCGCTGGCACAATTTGTCCAAAATCGCAAATTGCCGGATCTAGATGAGCAATCCTATTTGCTAGAAGCTCACTGCAAAATCCAAGCGCTACTGGAGCAATCAGGGCAATACCGGATCAACCAAGTCCGTGAATCCTTCCAAGACTGCATGACTAAGTATTGTGGTGTTTTCCGCACCGAGGAACTGATGCGCGAGGGATTGACAAAGTTGCAAGAAATCCTTTCTCAATCCCAAGATATCTACCTGGATGACAAAGGCAAACTCTGGAACACGGAAGTCATCGAAGCTATGGAACTCCGCAGCCTGATAATTGTCGGTCAGATAATTCTCACATCTGCCCTCAACCGCCAGGAAAGTCGTGGCGCACACTTCCGCGAGGATTATCAAGAGCGAGACGACAGCAATTTCCTCAAGCACACGATGGCTTACTATTCCCCCGCCGGGATTGACCTACAGTATAAACCTGTGACGATTACCATGTTTGAACCGAAAGAGCGCAAGTATTAGGGGGAATGGGGATTAGGGATTAGGGATTAGGGATTAGGGATTAGGGATTAGGGATTAGGAAAAAGTCTTACATAGTCCCCAGCCTCCATTCCCCAGTCCCCAGCCCCTAGTCCCCAATCCCTAATCCCCAGTCCCCAGTCCCCAAACAAAATTTGGGTAATTTCACTACTATCCTTTCGTCTAAGATAGAGGTAAAATTACTTAAATAATGAAGGGGAGTAGCTGCTAGCGAGAGAATTTGCTAGCCCATCTGAATCAACATACTGGCGATAAGCCTGGTTCAGGTGACAAGAAAAGAGAAACTTGACACGGCGCGTAGTGGCACCAGCTAAAGTTTCCCGCCTTGGGAGCGAGACCTTCACTAAGTTCACATAAGATGTGAGCTTGGTGAGGTCTTTATAGTCTTATCAAGCTCACTCAGATGGAATTTAAGTAGAAAATTCTGAGGATCTTGAGACGATGCTGGCAGCTTTTACCGCAGGTTTATTACTAATTACAATTTCAGAATTAGGCGATAAAACCTTTTTTATTGCTGTGATTTTAGCAATGCGCCACTCCCGAAAATTGGTATTTACTGGAGTTGTAGCGGCTTTAGCAGTGATGACGATACTTTCTGTTTTAGTTGGACAAGTAGCGTCTTTACTACCCCAGAATTATGTTAAGTTGGCGGAAATTGCATTGTTTCTGGGTTTTGGGGTGAAGTTACTTTACGATGCTGCCCAAATGCCAGCGGAAGCAGAGTGTGCGGAAGCAGAAGAAGCACTCAGCACCGTGAAAGAAGCTGAGTTGAAAATGCCGAAACACAAAAGCCAGTGGGCGATTGTAATGGAAGCCTTTATGTTGACATTTGTGGCGGAATGGGGCGATCGCACACAGATTGCTACGATTGCGATGGCAGCATCCTATCCAGCTGTGGGTGTCACAGCTGGAGCGATTTTGGGGCATAGTATTTGTGCAGCGATCGCAGTCTTGGGCGGTCGTATGATTGCAGGGCGAATTTCTGAACGGATAATTACAGGAATTGGTGGCTGCTTGTTTTTGGTTTTTGGAGTGATGGCAATTTTAGCAACTTATAAGTTATGAGTTAATAACTCTAACTTTTAGTTTTCAGCTTCTAAATCCTAACTTTTTGCCAACCCAAAAGTCCGGAGATTCAAAGTCTCCGGCTTAGCAAAACTCATAACTCCTAACTTTCTTTAGTCTCTTGTTTCGTCAGGCTGAGGTGGTGGAATAGTAGGCACACTGCTGGGAGCATTAGAGGGAGGGTTAGCAGGAGAATTGGTGGATGTAGGTGTTTGGGTAGCCAACTGTTTAATTCGGTCTTTGACATCCGCTGGCGCTAAAGCAATAGCAGTGTCGAATAAGGGCTTAGCTTCGGCAGTTCTGCCTTGTTGTTGAAGCACATAAGCCTTAGCTACGATGGGGCGAAAATCCTGTTTATTGCCCTTAATCGCCTCATCGTAAATAGCGATCGCTTCCGGAAAACGATTTTGCCCAACATAAACCTTACCCAACTCCAACTGCACCGAAGTTACATCCACACTACCCGGCTGCACTTGATTCACATCTGTCGCCGTTTTCAAAGTATCTTGTAGCAGCCCTATCGCCGCCTCCGGACGGTTTTGTTCGAGCAAAAGACCTACAAGACCTTGCAGAGCATAAATATCTCCCGGTTTAGAAGTCAAAATCGAGCGATAAGTTTGGGCACTCCCTTCAGAATCGCCAGTTTTTTGTTTAGCTTGGGCGAGCAAGACAGCGTACTCAGACTGTTGGGGATTCAGTTTCGCCAGTTTTTCCAAGGGTGCGATCGCGCCCTTAACGTCGCGCAGTTTCAGCCGCGTTTCCAACAACCCTCGCAACGCCGTTTGATTCTCAGGCTCCTTCTGCAAAACCAATTCATAACCTTTCGCCTGAGCTTCTAATTCCGACTGATTGACAGGTGGTTGGCTCGTCTGGCTTGCTACAGGTGTCGCTCCAGTAGAAGGCGGCTTTTGCTCAAAAACCATACCTACCAGCGGAATAATCGACACACCTACAAACACCAGTACCCCTAGCACCAATACCAAATTAACTAACCAGCGACCGCGTTTTTTGGACACACAACTGCATTGAACTCTATTGACATTATCGACTACAAACGGATTTTCCACTTTTGCACTTACGACAAGCCGCGTCACCGCCTCCAAGCTCTAAAATAGTGGCAGCATTGCATTAAATTTGATATTCTGTAGGAGTTTTTGCTTAGTTTCGTGCAAAAACATTGCGGATCTACCAGTCGCATCTCTGCATTCAGTACAATGAGCTGACTGACTCCCCCTGAGGGGATGTGTCTCCGCCGCGAGGAGTAATATGAGTCCTTCTGTGAATCGGTTTTCCGACTTACCTGAGTCTTCTGGCGATCCCAAGCCAGAGCCACCACAAACGCCCAATCCGCTAATACCAGCCGATACAATGCCGAACAGCGATTCGGAAACAACACAAGTGCCTGTCTCTGATGATGCTGCCACAAGGCAGCGACCAATTCCCCCGCCCAGCGAACCCATGCAGTACCGGGCAATTGGCCTGGTACGGGGTAAATACACCTCCTCCGAAGAGCAATTTACGCGAGGAATGCTTCTGGCATCAGATGGAACAGACATCGATGCCGTGCTACTGGGTCGAGTTATGAGTTTGGTGAAAAATCACCTGAACTTAGAGCAAGAACACCTGTGGGTTGTTTATCCCCGAATGCGACAAGAAGACGGCAACTTGCACGTCCAAATCGTGGGTGTCTGGGAGCCTGAAAGACTGAACCAACCGCCGCCTGAGTCTGAGGCAGAATCAACCGAACTAACGGATGCTCAAAGCGAGGAAAGTGTAGCCAACGATGGTTATTTTTCCATTCGTGGCGAGGTGATTTATCAGTCGCGAGAAGAAGAAGACATCGTCATCAAGATCAAGCAGTCTCCCCGCAAGGACGAGGAAAATCCCAAGTTTTTTAAGTTGAAACTCAAGGGCATTGTCCAAGACAAAGCTGTTGGTCACTTCATGGATGTGGAAGTGCAGCGGCAAGGTAACGACTTGGTGATTCAGGAGAGCAAAGATATTGGTCGTCTTCCTCCCAGGAAGATTCCGGGCAAGAAGCCGTTCCGAGGTGGGGGAGGTCGTCCTCCAGGCAAAAGACCAACAGGCAATCGAGAGCGTCCCATGCGTCCCGCAGGAGACAGACCAGCAGCAGCAGCCCCGCAACCCAAACGCCGGGAACCCCTGCCGAAGCCAGTTAAACGCTCAACGCCGCCTCCAGAAAGTAAAAAGTAAAAAGGCAAGCAAACCCTCGTTCCCAGACTGGGACTGGGGACGATAAAAGGAGGGTAGTTTCATTTATTAACAGAAAATTCTGTAACGTTGATTTTGGCTGGCGGTAGGGGCATGGCAATGCTCCTACAAAATGTCGCAATTTTCGATATTTTCTAAGGGTTGTATGAAACCACCCTGAGACTGGGAACGAGAATTAGTCTTTAATGACTATTCCAAGGAAATTTGAGATCCCCAGCGGTCTTGGGGTAAAAAAGACCGATCCATCGGAATCTGGGCAACAGGTTCAGTGAGGGTAAATTCCCCAGCCTCAATCCATTGCTTCAACTCCAGCGCCACTTGACGCGAGAGAAACACAGACGCGAGGGGGGCAACCCGCACGGGTTTACCTTCAATGGAGATCCGTCCCGTTTTCAACTGGGCATAACTCACTAAGCCAAAGGTGGGACGGACGCGCCGGGGAATCGAGAAATCGACAACTGGCGCTACGATGTCTTTGTCTTGAACGGCACAACTAGCGATGACTTGCTCGTGCAACACTGGCAATGGAACGCCGACACCCAGCATTACAGAAGGGCCGTAATTTTTGAAGTAGCAACCGCGCACCCAACGCGGGTTCATTTGTTTGGCATCTCCCATCAAGGCAAGGGTGGCTGCTGGGCCAATTGGTGTCCGATTTGGCAAGCGCTTTTGTAAAGGGAAGTGCTGCGTACCTTCCCAGGAAACGTAACCGATGCCGCCGCCTAAAAAAATCCGGGTGCCGATACCAATCAGTTGCAGGTCGGGATCGTTGAGGAGGGGGGAAATTGCCCCAGCGTTTGAATAGACGGCATTTGCGAGTCGGGGCTGCAATGGGCCGAGATAAGTGAAGAGAGGGCGATCGCCTCCATTCACCCCTACAATAAAATTTTGGTATATATTACGCGGATTAAATAAGTAAAATTGGTTAATCGTGTCGCGGGTGATGGTTGTCTCAAAGGATGCTCGCGGATAGCAATCTGTAACTTGTCCGATGGCGCGTAGTTGCACGGGTTTACCAGCAATCAAGTCTTCTATGATATGACCGCCGCCGCGTTCTCTTGATTCTTCCCCATCGGGTACCTCACCAGTGCTGGCGTATTCCACCATCCCGGTTGCACCCAAATACAAATCCACGGCACCAAATCCCGCGTAAGCTGGCACTCCATCCAACCAACAACGGCGAATTTTCATCGGTGGATCGGTGTGTCCCAGGTTGATGATCGCCCCCGATGACTCCATTGGCTCAAAGGTGCCAGTGGTAATTACATCCACTTCCTTAGCGGCTTGGGTGACTCCCACCTCTGCCACCCGTGCTTTTAATTCTTCTGTTGTCCACACAACAGCCAATTGGCGGCTGATCTTGTCGTTAATTTCGGCGATAGTTCGCATAGGGAAGGTTGAAGGGTGGGATTGCTCATCCTTAGTTTCCTCTATTGCGATGCCCTTTGGGGCGACCCCTTTCAGCGGTTTACGTTATGTGCTGCTGTTGAAATTATGGCTCCTGAGTCGCCAAGTAGCTGACTAAATCGCTTTGGCTGGAGAAATTCAACAGCGCCTCCGCCAAATCTTCTAGCTGAGGGATAGCTAAACCCCGAATCTGTTCTTGCAGTTCCGGATTAATGTCACCAAACCGTAGTGTTAGTAGCCGCAAAATTAACGCCACCTCTCCTTGCTGTCTGCCCTCTTCCCTGCCTTGTTGCAGACCTTGTTGCAGACCTTGTTGCAGACCTCGTTGCTCACCTCTCATCTCCCCCTTTTGGAGGATGTCTTGATAGATAACAGATTCCTGCATAATTTCCTCTCGCAATAGTTGTTGAATCAAATCTTTTTTAAACCGCAAACCAGCCAGAACCCCTGCACAAGCTAGGATATTCTTTCGCTCGGCGGTTCCCTCGATCGTAGCGACCCCAGCGGCAACTTGCTCTAATAAGGCTCTGGGGGAGTCGCTGCGAGCTAAGGTTGCCAGTGGTAAGAGTGCAGGGTTTGCCAGCAGTGGGGCAGGATCTTCTTCCCACAGACGGATAACGCGATATTGGTGTCTGGTATTCGTGTCTACATACTGCTGTCTAAAGACGAGTTCTGAGGTGGTGGCTTGCAAGAAAATCACCACCTGCACGATTTCACACCAATATTGTCGCTTGAGTCGCGTGTAGTAATCGAGCATCCGGAAGTCGAGGGGAGGAGTTGATTGCGCCAAGGTTTGAAATTCTAGGTGCAAGATTTGGTTAGCGACTTGCAGGAAGGTGACAGAATCAGCGCGAATCGGTTCTAAACCCAGTTCAGTTTTGATTACCTCAATGTCTGAATCAACATTAAGTAGCCAGTTGGCAAAGTCAGCTGGGTAATTCTCGGCAAGATATTTACAGGTGTTGTCGTATTCCAAGAGTGCAATTTGAGAGAGCAATATTATTCTCTCATTGAGGAGTGCTGATGATAGCGATCGCTATTTATTACTACTTTTTATTTTTGCCACTCAGATCATCAAGATTTGGCTCGTTATTGATGGGTGGATTCGCTTCTGGCAAAACTCCAGTTTCTTGATCAAATTCAGCAGCTTCATCGGATAAATCTGCACCCTTGGCATCAAAAACCTCTTTGCGATCGCTACGCCATTGATCGAGAACATCTTTGATTAATACTTCTTTTACCCAAATTTGACCAACGACGGTTAAAGGTAGTGCCAAAAATAACCCCAAAAATCCAAAAAAGGTGGCGAAGAACACTTGAGAAAGTAAAGTTACAGCTGGCAATAGCGATACCTGCTGAGCCATGACGTAGGGGGT
Organism: Trichocoleus sp. FACHB-90; assembly: GCF_014695505.1. NCBI lineage: Bacteria > Bacillati > Cyanobacteriota > Cyanophyceae > Leptolyngbyales > Trichocoleusaceae > Trichocoleus > Trichocoleus sp. FACHB-90. Next base: position 8,827 of record NZ_JACJOK010000032.1, on the reverse strand, counting down.
TAAAAAATTACTTTCAATCTGTTGAATTGCAAAGTAAAGACCGAACACAGCGGCGGATTTCCAAGGAGCTTCCAACAACGCGATCGCCATTGGTGGTATCACACTAATAGTTGGGCCCAGATTGGGAATCAAGTTCAAAACTCCTGCCAAAATTCCTTGCGCCAACGGTGAAGGTATACGCAAAATTGACAGCCCAACCATACTCATCAGCGCTACTACACTCATGCTAATGAGAGCGGCACCAAGCCACCTTCCCAATGCAACTTCGCATTGATCCAGAATTCCATCCACCCGCCGCCGATAGAAAGAGGGGAATAGCCGCACAAATCCCTTGCGATAATCTTGAGGATTTGCTAATAGCATTCCTGTCAAAACTAGCACTAACAAAACCCTGAGAATAACGCCCAAAGAGCTAGAGAAAAAGGCGACCGAACCTCCTAATAGCCGATTTAATAAAGGCTGCACTTGTTGGCTGATGCTGTCCACATCCGGTAGATAGGGAACTAGCTGGGTAGGAACACGCTCTCTCCAGTAATCAGTCCAATTATTCAGGCGCTCAAATCCTTGGGGAACCCGCTGTGTTAGTTCTTCAAACTGGACTGCAAAAGGCGGCACAATCAGCCAGAAAAATCCCACTATCAGGGCTAGTAACAAAGCAATTGAACACAACACAGCTAAGCCATGTTGCATTCCCGATCGTTGCAGCCGTAGCGATAGCCGATTCAAGGCAGTGGCTAACACAATAGCAGCAAACAGTAGCAGTAACAAATCCCGTATTTGCCACAGGATATATAAAGAAACGACTATGGCAAAAAAGCCAATTAGCTGACCTAGTTTCACAAGTTGACGCCTCAAAGCTATCTCAGGCTGTAATTCCCGATCAATGCAGCTAGATTACCCGATATCGGCAACTTCCGCCTAGCTTCGCGGGAGGGATGCCAATTTTGGATTAGGGATTGGGGATTGGGGATTGGGGACTAGGGATTGGGGATTGGGGATTGGGGATTGGGAATTGGGGAAAAGTCTTACCTAGTCCCCAGCCCCTAGTTCCTAGTCCCTAGTCCCTAGTCCCTAATCCCCAGTCCCTAATCCCCAGCCCCCTTATAAAGATATGCCCGCCGCCAGAGGGCAAAAGCCATGATGAGAGGGGGGAGAAAGACGAGTATAAGCGCGATCGCTTGTAATGGATCGTTCCCTAGAAACATCGTTCCTGTTGCTGGAATAGGAATATAAGGCCCAGCGTACTTAATCAAAATCGACAGCACAGCTGAGAGAAGTAGCACCTTGAGAACAAATCCAGCCTGAGTTGTCATACAACTTAATATATAAAGACTAAAGTACGGCTATACGGATGCTTGTAGGGGTAGACACCGAACCCAGGCTTACGCATCCTCTTTTTTACAATAGCTAAGAGAGCCTCACCATATTATCAGTCTCGAAGCTCTAAAAGCTTACTCACCTGAAGACAGCAAAAAGCTTTCAGCAAGTAGAAATCTGAAAGCTACTCTTGTTTTCTTGCAAACATTTAAGAGGTTCGTATCTACAATGCCTGTTGAAAATAATAACAAGCGATCGCTTAAACCCTCCCGACCGAGGCAGATTGGCGGCGGATTACTGATTCTGTTCACAATCCTTGTACTGCTAAACTTTATCATTCCTAGCTTTGGGCCTCGGTTGCCGCAGGCTTCCTATAGCGACTTTATCAATCAAGTACAAAGTGGCAAAGTTGACCGTGCGATTGTTGGCAACGATCGGATTGAGTATTCACTCAAAACCGATGCAAATGCAAATGAATCTGCACCGAGTCAAGTATTTGTCACCACGCCAGTAGCACTCGATTTAGATTTGCCGAAAATTCTGCGCGAACATAACGTAGATTTTGCCGCACCTACACCAAATAATAATGGCTGGATCGGAACACTACTGAGTTGGGTTGTTCCACCGATAATTTTCTTTGGTATCTGGGGTTGGTTGATGAACCGGGGTGGTGGTGCTGGTGGCGCTGCCTTAACGGTAGGAAAAAGTAAAGCGCGAATTTACTCAGAAGGCAGCACTGGCATCAAATTTAATGACGTTGCTGGTGTCGATGAAGCCAAAATGGAACTGCTAGAAATAATAGATTTCCTGAAAAACGCTGGTAAGTACACCCGACTGGGAGCGAAAATTCCCAAAGGCGTGCTGCTAGTCGGCCCTCCGGGAACGGGAAAGACACTTTTAGCGAAAGCGATCGCAGGCGAAGCTGGCGTTCCTTTCTTCAGTATCTCTGGTTCCGAATTCATCGAGCTATTCGTTGGCGTAGGTGCTGCACGAGTCCGCGACTTATTTGAACAAGCCAAAAAACAAGCTCCCTGTATCGTCTTCATCGACGAATTAGATGCACTGGGTAAATCTCGCGGCGGTGCCAATGGTTTTGTCGGTGGCAACGATGAGCGCGAACAAACCCTCAACCAGTTGCTCACCGAAATGGATGGTTTTGATGGCAACACTGGCGTGATTATCGTCGCCGCCACAAACCGCCCAGAAGTGCTTGATCCAGCGTTACGCCGCCCAGGACGTTTTGACCGACAAGTGTTGGTAGATCGACCGGATAAGATTGGTAGAGAAGCGATTTTGAACGTTCACGTCAGAGGTATCAAATTAGCTTCTGATGTCGATTTGGTAACAATTGCCGCTCGTACTCCCGGCTTTGCTGGTGCCGATCTAGCTAACTTAGCGAATGAAGCTGCACTACTGGCGGCACGTCAGAACCGCGATGCTGTAGTGATGGCAGATTTCAACGAAGCAATTGAGCGGGTTGTTGCTGGTTTAGAGAAGCGATCGCGCGTACTCAATGAAATTGAGAAAAAGACCGTCGCCTATCACGAAGTTGGTCACGCGATCATCGCCGCAATGATGCCAGGAGCAGGTAAAGTGGAGAAAATCTCCATCGTGCCGCGTGGCGTGGGAGCGCTGGGTTACACTCTGCAAATGCCGGAAGAAGACCGCTTCTTGATGGTGGAAGATGAAATTCGCGGTCGTATTGCCACTCTCTTAGGTGGACGCTCATCGGAAGAAATAATCTTTGGGAAAGTGTCCACAGGTGCCAGTGACGACATCCAGAAAGCAACAGATTTGGCAGAACGTGCTGTCACTCTCTACGGCATGAGCGATGAATTAGGGCCAGTTGCTTTTGAGAAAACACAACAACAGTTTATCGAAGGTTACAGCAACCCCCGTCGTGCAATTAGTCCCAAGGTGGCTGAAGAAATCGATCGGGAGGTAAAGGAAACAATTGATGCAGCGCACCACATCGCCTTAGCAATTCTGGATAAAAATCGGGATTTGCTGGAAGAAACAGCGCAAACCCTGTTACAGAAAGAAGTTTTGGAAGGTTCTGCACTGCGAGAGCAGCTAAAACTTGCTAAGGTTCCAGCCGAAATGGATGAATGGTTGCGTACTGGCAAACTTCCTGAAGGCACGCAGTTGATGCAAACAGTCATTAGTTAGGATAGCGTTTCTCCGCTGGGTGAAGTATATCGCAATTCAGGCTTTCGGGCGACTTTGGTAGGGACATGGCATTGCCATGTCCCTATAGATTTATTCCACCCAATCCGTGAATTGCTATAGTTAAAACTGACTAATACCAATTCATACCGCTACAGTTTATCTTCTCTTAGCTCCCCTGAAAAAGGGGAGCTGATATGTAACCAAACCAAAGTGAAGTTGTATTGCATATAACTTCACTTAAAGTTAAAAATCCAAACCCAACCTACAACTATTCTTAAGTGAACCGTATGGAAATTGTATGTACAAAAACCAGCTTTTCTCGTAGCCAGACTGAGCTTGGAACAGACACAAGGCTCAGCTTCGTCGCCTAATCAATTTGTTTGATTCTAGCTGTGTTATTCTTTTGTGCAAATCCAACTCGTCACTTTCAGCAGCAATAGTTTCTAAGTTAGCAATTCTTTCTTCTAATTCGTTGACTTTACTAGGTTGCAGTAGGCTATTTTGAGATTTTTTATCAGAAGATTGCCAAACTGCACCCGTGCCAATTGCTGCCCCGGAAATTACAGCTATTGGGAGAATTGCTCCATGTCTAGTAACAGCTGAAAGCGGAATACAAATTCCCAGCATTACTGTCGCAAACCCCCATATTCTAGATGTTGCAGCGATTCGGGCATCTCTATTTTTTTCCTGATCTGGATATGCCATCCGTTCCTCCGAAGTTCCCAAAATAGTTATCAATCTGTCCTGTCGGGTTGCTTGCACCTTGCTGGCAATCCTGATAATGTTGATTAGCCTAAGTGTCCTAAGACAACGCGAACCCCTCATCTTTGTAGACTGCCAGATGTCCCTAAAAGTTCGCTTACTCCGACTGGACTAGATATAATTGGTTATATTTTGAGGATCAGTAGCAATGCTATCCCTACGGCTGCGACGCAATATGAGTTAAAGTAGGAAACAATAAAAGATATATAAATTACGTTATTTTATTAACTAAAATTATAGATTTGCTATTACCAACAGTTTAAATATTTCATGAATTGCTACTATTCGCCCTGTAGGGACACAGCCGTGTCCCTACAGAAGTTCACGAATCATTTAGGATTGCTATAGAGTGAGCAGGGGAAGATGTAAATTTCTAGCGCTCAGTAAGTCTAATCTTGGATTATTCCATTGGGCATTATTGCCCCAGTTAGATTTGCCTGAATCAGTATCGTTCCGCTTAAATCTGCTCCCCTCAAGTCTGCTCCGCTTAGGTTGGCTCCACTTAAATCTGCTCCCTTCAGGTTGGCTCCGCTCAGGTTGGCTCCACTTAAATCTGACCAAGCTAAGGATGTGAGCATGAGGTTTGCCCTTTTAAGGATGGTATTACTGAGGTTTGTCGCCCAAAGGATGGAGCGACATAAGTTTATCCCACTGAGATTTGCACCAGCCAAGTGGGCGTTGCTTAGTTTTGTCTCTGGGAAATCCCGCTCTCCTATTGCATAAAGCTCCAAAAGTTCAAAAGTATCCATTGCATCTGCTCCAATTAAATAGTTTTATATGTATCTTCATGTAAGAAAAGGGCATCAAGATGGTTAGAGGATGTCCCAGAAGTGTCAAAAGTTAGCTTGATCCCCCCAGCCACTGCGCTGGAGAAAAGGGGGGACAATACAAGTCTTATTCCCTTTTTTAAGGGGGATTTAGGGGGATCTCGACCATCTAAGTGTCTCGATTATGACTTTTTAGACATCCTCTTAAGCTACGAGGAATGCACTCAATCTCAACTGGTGTTGTTCCAATGACACCATCTAGTGCCACTTTCTGAGGAGACTCTGTTGTCACCTTAACAGAGCGATAGCAAAGGGCGAATCGCTCCTTTTAGAGAGCCGCAGGTTCACTGAAATCACGTTCATAAAACGAAGAGGAAAGCAATTTGCTTCCTCTTACATTCTTAGCCCACCGATTAATCTTCTGCTGCTGGGAATACAGAGTTGGTAATGAGTACAGGCTTTTGGCTATATTCCGCCTCCAGCTTTTTCTGCACAGTCAAATCCCAGTTTAGATCGTAGTCCCTTTCGATGTCTGCAAAAACAAACGGGCGGAGTACACCAGTTACGACAACCTCCTGACCATCATTGATGGTTTGTCCTGGGGTTCTATTTAAGACCAGCAAGTCTTGGGTGCTGGTCAGCTTATCCTCATCTAGGCTAAACGAAGCTGGACTGATAATGTCTTCAACTTCAGCTTTCACAGCAATGACTTTGCCATAGAAGGCGCTGGGGTTTTTGGTCACTTCACCCGGTTTAGGAGCTAAAGCAATTGATTGGGCAATGATTACTGGTTTGTCTTTGTATTCAACCTCTACCTCTGGTTCTAAGTCCAAGTTGAACTCTCTCTCGACATCAGCAACTATAAACTTTTGAACCTTTCCTGTCACTTGAAGTTCGATGTCATCAGGGAGAACTGTGGGCGCTCCTGAAGCATTAATAACCAGAACTTTGTCATTACCGAAAAGCTCCTCATCAGTAATTGTGAAGGAATTGGCACCAACTTTTTCTCCAACTTCACTTCTGACAGTTACACTTTTGCCAAGGAGTTCGTTTGTTTCTTCAGCAACTTCCTCTGTAGTGACGTTAGTCTGAGCTGTAGGGCCACCTGCGTTTGGATCGGTAGTGGTGCAAGCCGGAAGAAGCAGAGCAAGGAACGCTAGTCCGATTGCTGTTCCTTTGGTGTTCGACAATGCTTGAGCAAAGCCGTTACGACGGACAGATGCGTAACTGGCAACCCGGACTTCATTAAATCTGTTATTCATTGAAAAAATCTCCTTAAATTCTCTATTCATCGGTAGTTATTGAGGGAGAAGCTGCTCCCTTTGTGCAGTAGTTTTTTTCCTACTGCTTCGACGCGATCGCATCTATTTCAACGCCATCAACTGCTCACACAAGCTTCACTTGTGCTAGTTCAAAAAGACTTGACCATCTCTTTGAATTCTCAGTGCGCCCAGGTTATCGTCTAAATTTCTCGATTCATCCAAGGAAATCACTAACATTCCTGCTTGGGAGGTGGATATTGGAGCTACATCCACTAGCCCTTTATCCTGACGAACCGTTGTGATAGTTACCGGGGTTGGCAAGTCTTGCAGGACAATTTCTTCTCCGCCTTGTATAAATCGGCGTTGAGTATGCCCAATTGCCTCATAGGAGATAATCGCGTTGGTGTTATTTTTCAGTTTCACATCTACCTTTCCATCAATAGGTGTGACAAGAGCGATTGCGCTTCGCGCACCGGCAAAGCCGATCGCATTACTACGAGTCTCTGGTAAAGGCGGTTGAATAACACCTACTGGAGCTGGTACGGGGGTCAGAGGTTTAATGAAAACCTCCCGTCCTGTGGTAACTCCTCTGTTAGTAATCCCGCCTGTTTGAACACGCTGTGTAGCAGCATTAAGCGGACATCCCTGGGGAACTAAGTGTGTCCTATTAAAGGGTTCTTCGTAATAAACACCAGGGCAGGGGTTGACCTTGGAAACAGGCATTGCCGATGCCGCTAAAGGAATTGCTGGTAAACCAATAAGTAAGGTTCCACAGATAGCGCCGACTAACCCAGCTGGTTTTTGGCTCTTTGAATTCGGTTGATTCATAAATACCTCCTAAAAGCATCAATTTTGTTCAAAAAATGTTCTTAATCCTGAAGGAATAATGGAGTAAACTGAAATAATTAGTTATTTCTAAAAATGACTAGACACTCACAATTGTAAGTTGCTTAGATTTGACTACTACTTCAGTTATCCAACAAGTCATGAAAAAACAAATCATTTTTGAGTTCAATAACTTAATCATTATTCATCTCATCGCTAAAATCAAGATATAGTTATGCGTTTAGGCAGGAATTAAATGTATTAATATAAAATTTAGAATAGAATGATGTTTAGCAAGTTTAGTTACTATTTATATCTCTAGATATAAATAGTAACTAAACACTTATTTCTTGCCTAAGATAGAATTAAATCTACTTTTATTATGTATCTATTAGTAGTTCAAATTAAATTGGCTTGCAATGTTACAGCGATTAAGAGCAATTTTTAAAATGCCTAGGCTTCAGGAGCAGCACCTCACGAGGGTCTGGCTGATTGTTGGGTTATTCGCAATTATTGTCGTCTTAGATTTTTTTACTCCACCCCCTTATGCCTTGGGTTTTCTCTATACCGGGCCCATCTTGTTGGCTTCTTCACGCCTAAATCGCTCGGCAACAGTTCAAGCTACGGTGATGGCAACCGGCTTCACCCTTCTGAATCTGTTCATCCCTAAAGCAGAATGGATGAACTCCTCAAGCCTGATGAATCGCTTGCTGATGGCGCTGGCACTTATAGTCACAGGTTGGCTGAGCGATCGCAATTTGCGTCATGAAGAAGCGATCGCGCGACACAAAGCCCAGCTACAGGCACAAGAGCAGTTAGCTAGTGCGCGAGAGGATTTCGTGTCAACGTTAACCCACGACCTGAAAACACCGCTCCTGGGAGCAATTGAGACATTGAACTCGTTGCAGCAAGAAAAGTATGGTGCAGTAACAGTCGCACAGCAAAAAGTGTTCTCAGCGATCGCTCGGAGTCACGAGAACTCACTTGCGCTAATAGAGACGCTGTTGGATGTCTATCGCAACGATACAGAGGGGGTGAGATTAAAACTGGCACCTGTTGAGCTAGTCGCTATAGCTGAGGAAGCGATCGCCACAGTATCAGAGTTAGCCGCAAAGCGCCGAGTGGAAATTAACCTCACTTTTGGAGAATCCAACGCTCGCGTCTGGGTAAATGGAGATCCACTACAACTACAGCGAGTGTTTAGCAACTTGTTGACGAATGCAATTAACAATTGCACTCGTGGTGGCAAAGTGGAAATTCTTTTAGAATCTGACTTTAACTATCAGGTGGTGAAGATTCTCGATAATGGACGGGGAATAACACCAGATGAACTCCCGCGCTTGTTTGAGCGCTTTTACCAGGGACATAGCGATCGCCAATCTATGGGGTCTGGGCTGGGGTTATACTTAACTCGACAGCTTATTGAAGCCCACGGCGGTAATGTCTGGGGCAAAAATCGTTTCTCCTCAGACGCTACTTCGCGATCGCAACGCGGTGCTTCGTTTGGATTCAGATTACCTGTGCATCAACGCTCAGAACAATTGTCATCACACTTTGATGAGATTAGTTAACACAGAAGCTTCATGGAAATGACAATCAGCCGCCATATCGGCTCACCGTTCGCTCATTTGGATGACCCAGTAACCAAATAAATAGCTTCAAGTGTAGCCGTACTGGGCAATTCGGCTATGGAGAAGATGCACCAACTACAGACTTAACGGCATC